>JBKJNH010000166.1:0-7017 GCA_046596055.1 Candidatus Eiseniibacteriota bacterium | reverse complement strand
CCCACAACCAGTACGAGGCCGAACGCGCATTCGGGACCGAACACATGCGGCGCATGCGGAACCGCCCGCCCGCGCCCCAGCATCCCCCGCAGACGATCGATCGTGGTTCCTCGCCGGGAGATCGTGGCGGATGACCATGAGCCCGAGACCCTCGGTCGTGGCGGGGCACGTTACCGTCGCCCAGGATCGTGCCATCCGCCGGGGTGAGCGGGTCCGGCGTCTTCGGCTACCTGACTGACCTGTGGACGCCATCGCCGGCGAAGGTTGCCCGTCAGGGCCCGGTCGCGATCCGCGGCGGCCATCGCGAGTTCAGCCGCCCGACAACCCATCCCCCGCCCGCCCCGGCACAGCACACCCATGTCGCCGCATCCGATGGTGACGCCCGCTGCCCGGGCGCAGGGAAAGGATCGGCGACCATGCACCCCGTGCCCTACAGCGACGACGGCCTCCTGCTCGATGCCTACTCGCGCGCCGTGATCGACGCGACCGAGCGGGTGAGCCCGGCCGTGGTCAATCTCGAGGTGACGCACCGCGTTCCGGCGGGCCGTTCTCGGCGCGGCGGACGGGGTCGCGGTTCCGACGGCCGGCCCGCGCCGGGAACCGGCCAGGGCGACGAGTCAGCGGAAGTCCAGGGCACGGGCTCGGGTTTCCTGTTCACGCCCGACGGCTTCGCGCTGACCAACAGTCATGTCGTCGGTGGCGCGACGCGCATCACGGCAACGCTCACGGACGGCCGACACGTCGCGGCGACGCTCGTTGGCGACGATCCGCACACGGACCTTGCGGTCGTTCGACTGCAGGCCGAGGACGCGCACCTGCCGACGGTCGACCTGGGCACGTCGGGCGACCTTCGCGTGGGGCAGCTCGCGGTCGCGATCGGCAATCCGCTCGGCTTCCAGACGACGGTCACCGCGGGCGTCGTCAGTGCGCTGGGCCGTTCGCTGCGCGCCAGCTCGGGGCGCCTGATCGACGACGTGGTACAGACGGACGCGGCGCTCAACCCGGGGAACTCGGGCGGGCCGCTGGTCGATTCGCGTGGCGCGGTGATCGGCGTCAACACGGCCATCATCCGCGGCGCGCAGGGCATCTGCTTCGCGATCGCCGTCGACACGGCGCGCTTCGTCGCGACACGCCTGATGAGCGAGGGACGCGTGCGGCGCAGCGTGCTCGGCCTCGGCGGGCAGAACTTGTCGATCCGGCGCCAGGTCGTGCGCTTCCACGACCTCCCGGTCGAGAGCGGCGTGCTCGTGCTCGGCATCGAGCCGGGCGGCCCGGCCGAGAGCGCGGGCATTCGCGAGCGCGACGTCGTCATCGCGTTCGACGACCGTCCGGTCGCCGGCATCGACGACCTGCATCGCGCGCTCACGCACGAGCGCGTCGGCGTGCCGACAGCGGTCACGATGATCCGGCGCGCCGAGAAATTGACCCTGACCGTCGTTCCGGCCGAGGCGGATTCCGCGGCCTGAACGGCACGCCCGGCTGCTAAGGTGGCGCCGACTTCGACCCTGGAGCGGCACCCATGTCCCATGAACTGACCATCCTCCGCGAACTCACCCTGCTCGCCGGCGTCTCGCTGGTGGTCAACCTGGTGCTCCGCCGCATCAAGGTGCCTTCGGTCGTCGGATTCCTCTTCACGGGGATCCTGATCGGCCCCGGCGGCCTGGGACTCGTGCGCGAGCCCGAGACGGTCGCGACGCTGGCGGGCATCGGCGTCGTGCTGCTGTTGTTCGCGATCGGACTCGAGTTCTCGCTCGCCGACCTCAAACGGCTGGGACGCAAGGCGGTGATCGCCGGCGTCGGCCAGGTCGTTGTCACCGCTTCGGCCGTGGCGCTGGCGCTGATCGCGATGGGCGCGGTTCCCGCAAAGGCGATCTTCCTCGGCCTCCTGATCGCGCCCTCCTCCACCGCCCTCGTCTTCAGACTAATCACCGACCGTGGCGAACTGCAGGCGCCGCACGGACGCCTGCTCACCGGCGTCCTGCTCGTGCAGGACCTGATGGTCGTGCCCATGGTGCTGCTCGTGCCGGCGCTGTCGACGTGGGCCGCGGGCGGTGGTGGCATCGACGCGTCCGCGGGCGCGACGGTGCTGGGGCACGGCGGCACGACGGGCGGCGGGCTTGAGCTCGTGCTGCGTGGACTCGGAACGATCGGGCTGGTGGCGCTGGTGTTCTTCGTGGCGCGGCGACTGGTGCCGTGGATCGTCTCCCGCGCGGCCGCCGGGCGCTCGCGCGAGACATTCCTCGCCGCGGTGCTGCTCGTCGTCGCCGGCTCGGCGTGGCTGTCGCAGAGCGCCGGGCTGTCGGTCGCACTGGGCGCATTCCTCGCCGGACTTGTCCTCGCCGAGTCGGAGCATCGCTCGCAGGTCCACGCCGACATCCTGCCATTTCGCGACATGCTGCTCTCGGTGTTCTTCATCTCGATCGGGATGCTGCTGACACCACGGGAGCTGCTCCTGCACCCGCTCGAGGTCGCGGCCGCGACGGTCGGGATGGTCACGTGGAAACTGGTCGCCGCCGCGGCCGTGGCGCGCTTCGCGGGCTACCCGTGGCGCGTCGCGTTCGCGGCGGGGCTGAGCCTCGCGCACGTCGGCGAGTTCTCGTTCGTTCTCGCGCAGGCCGGAACGCCCGCCGGCCTGTTGCCGCCGCCGTGGGACCAGGCCTTCCTCGCCGGCGCCGTGTTCTCGATGATGCTCACTCCGTGGTTCGTCAACTCGGCGCCGCGTTGGGCGCTGGCGGTGGAGATGAAGCTGCGCGGCCTGCGCGAGATCTCGCACTTGCCGGGCTCGCCGCACGCGGAGACGCCGCAGTCGATGCTCATGCACGATCACGTAGTGATCGCCGGGTTCGGGCTGAACGGGCGGAACCTCGCGCGCGTGCTGCGATCGGTCAAGATCGCCCACGTCGTCGTCGACCTCGATCCCGAGGCGGTCGTTCAGTGCGGCGAGGAGGGAAGCCCGGCGCTGGTCGGCAACGTCACGCAGCCCGAGATCCTGAAGCAGGTGGGCATCGCCCGGGCGCGCGTGCTGGTCCTCGCGCTGTCGGATCCGTTCGCCTCGCGGCACGCGGCGCGGCTGGCGCGCACGCTCAACGCGCACCTGTTCGTCCTGGTGCGGACCCGGTCGGTCGAGGACATCGACGCACAGTACGAGGCGGGCGCGAACCTCGTCATCCCCGAGGAGTTCGAGACGTCGATCGAGATCTTCACGTCCGTGCTGCGCGAGTACCACGTTCCCGTGAACGTGGTCGAGGCGCAGGTCACGATGCTGCGCCACGAGCGTTACTCGCTGCTGCGGGGGCGCAAGCTGCCCCGGGCCGTGCTCGAGCAGCTCGACGCGATCCTGACCAAGGGCACGACCGAGGCGGTGGTGGTGCTCCACCACTCGCCGATCGTCGGGCAGGTGCTGTGGGAGACGGGCCTGCTCGACGAGGAACATGTGAAGCTGGTCGCCATCGTGCGCGGCGGCAACGCCATGATCGACTTCGATCCGCAGGTGGAAATCCGCGTCGGCGACACGCTCGTGATCACCGGCGGCCACGGGGCGCTCGACACGGTCATGGAACGCCTGCGGCCGCTGGATCGCTCGATGTCGTGACCGCGCCGGCCGCGGCCGGATCGACCGGCACCGACTGACCGTTGTCTTTCATTGACAATATGACAATGGTTGCGTAAAGTAAAACCATGTCCAAACGTGCAACATCTCTCCCCGTCACCGACACCCGACGCTGGCGCGTCCTCGCCTCCCCGATCCGCATCGAGATCGCGGAAGTACTGCGCAGTGTCGGGCCGTGCTCGGTGGCGGACCTCGCCACGCACCTCGACCGTCCGGCGGATACACTCTACCGACAGCTCGCCCGGCTCGAGAAGGCCGGCTTCGTCACCCGGGCGGGATTCCGCAAGCAGGGCCGCCACGCCGAGCAGCTGTTCGACGTCACCGCCACCGACTTCGCTCCCGACTTCGGCGATGGAACGGGACGCCGGGAGAACGACGCGATCGTCGCGACCGCGCGCACGTTCACGCGCGGCGCGGTTGCGGCCTTCGCGGACTCCGCGGCGGCGCGTCGCCTGCGCTTCGACGCCGCCATGCGCAACTTTTCCATCAACTACCAGATCGGGTGGCTCACTCCCTCCGCTTACCAGGAGGCGCGGGGACTCTTCCGCCGCCTGCGGCAGATCATGATCGACGGCAAGCCTCGCCCCGACGCAGAGCTCTACCTGTTGTTCTTCCTCGGCACGCCCGTGACCCGTACCCACCGACCCCGCCGACGCGCTGCCACGTCGACTCCAAGGAGATCTTCCCGATGAGACACCGGTCCGTCTTCGTTGCCCTCGTGGCCGTGGCGCTTCTCGTCGGCCCTGCGTCCGCGCAGTCGGCCGACACCCGCATTCCCGTCAAGACCGTCGACGAGCTGCCGCGTCACACGTACAAGGTCAGCGGCAAGTCCCTCGCGATCATCACCGACGACAAGGTGTTCATGCCGCTGATGGCCGAGATGGTGCAGGACACCGAGGCCGACCTCGCCAAGTACCGCATCGAGGACGTCTCGACCCTGCAGGGCATGTACGACTTCCTCTCGACGGCAGCCTCGATCCGGGGCGACTACGACACGGCGCTGCGCTACTCCGACCAGGCGAGGGCGCTGGAGACCAAGGAAAGCGAGAAGCTCATGCGCGGCGTCACCCTGCACTCCCGCGTGGCGGCCTTGCGCGCGTCGGGGGGCGACCAGGCGAAGTTCGAAGCCGCATTCAAGCAGGAGCTCAGGACCCGCGTCGCACCGCTTCCCTACGAGCCGATCAAGGACCAGCTCATCGCCGTCCGCTCGCAGGCGAAAATGATCACCCGTGCCCTGATCGAGGGCTCGCTCGCCGCCCAGCTCGATCCCATGCTCGAAGCGAACAAGGATGCAGTCCCGGGGCAGATCGCCGGCGCGCTCGTCCAGTCGCGCTCGACCCTGAACGTCGCCCTGCCGCTCCTGCCGCTCATGGCCGAGGTCTACGGCGAGATCATCGACGGCCACGCGGCGACAACGCCGGCGGAGGACCTGTGGACTCCTCGGCTGGTCACGCTCGAACCAGGCGCCAAGGCCAGCGCCGTCGTGGTCGGCATCTGGGACTCGGGCGTGGACACCGCGCTCTATCCGGGTCAGCTGTGGACGAACGCGTCCGAGCGGGCCGATGGCAAGGACAACGATGGCAACGCGTTCGTCGACGACCTGCACGGCATCGCCTTTGCGGTGGACCACACGCCGACGACGGGTTCCCTGTCGAAGCTCGATGGGCTGAAAGGCGACAAGAACAAGCTGATCGGCCTTGTCGCCGCGGCGCAGGACATGCAGGCGGGCATCCAGACGCCAGAGGTCGACGCCTTCCAGGCCCACATCCGCGAGCTGAAGGGCGACGCGGTGAAGACCTTCACCGAGGACGTCAACCTGATCGGCAACTACACGCACGGCACGCACGTCGCGGGGGTCGCGGTGGCGGGAAATCCCTTCGCGCGCATCGTCCACGTCACCGAGAACTTCCCGTACAAGACGATTCCCGAGACCACGCCGACCCTCGCGGACTTCCAGCGCTGGGGCCGGAGCTCGCAGCAGGCCGTCGACTACTTGAAGGGCTCGGGCGCGCGGGTGGTCAACATGAGCTGGCGCATCTCGCGAGCCGCAGTCGAGGGCATGCTCGCCGCCAAGGGCGCCGGCGGCACGAAGGAGGAGCGGGCCGAGCTGTCGCGCACCCTCTTCGCGGCGTTCCGCGACGGCCTCGAGGGTGCGATCAAGAGCGCGCCCGACATCCTGTTCATCGCCGGCTCGGGCAACGAGGACAACGACATCGACTTCAGCGAGTACGTGCCGGCGGGGCTGCGGATCCCCAACCTGATCACCGTCGGCGCCGTCGACCACGCGGACAAGCCGGCCGACTTCACGAGCTTCGGCAAGAACGTCGAGCTTTACGCCAACGGATACCGGATCGAGAGCAACGTGCCGGGCGGCCAGAAAATCAAGTTCTCGGGCACGTCGATGGCCGCGCCGCAGGTGGCAAACCTCGCCATCAAGGTCCTCGCCGTGCGGCCGGAGCTCGGGCCCGCCGAGGTCGTCGCGCTGATCAAGGGGAACTCCGACTCCCTGCCGGGGCAGCCGGGCCGCTTCATCATCAATCCGAAGAAGGCGATGGCGGCGGCGGCTGGCGGAAGCTGATCGCAGCGGTGGATCGCGGCGGCGTGGCGGTCCGCATCACGACCGCAGCTTGCCACGCCACGTCGCCGCTTCGCCGGCGCGGCCCGTCGTCTCGTAGACCTCGACAAGGGCCTTCACGGCCCGCTGCACTCCCGGATCGCCGTCATCGCCCGAGAGGGCGCGCAGGATGGAGTGCGCTCCGAGCAGTTCCGACTCGGCCTCGCGCGGTCGATCGAGTCCGACGAGCGCCTCGCCCAGGGCGAGTTGCGTGATCCCGATCCCGACGTAGCCGGGCGGCATCACGCGACGGGTGGAGGCGAGCGAGCGGCGCAGGATCGCCTCGGCCTCGGTGAACTTGCCCTGGCGGTTGTACACGCGACCGAGATTCGACATCGAGACCAGCACCTCCGGATGCTCATCCCCAAGCGCCCGGCGGCTCACTTCGTAGTCGAGGAGGTAGAGCGGCTCGGCTTTCTCTGGGCGGCCGCTGCGCGCATA
This sequence comes from Candidatus Eiseniibacteriota bacterium, assembly GCA_046596055.1. Lineage (GTDB taxonomy): Bacteria > Eisenbacteria > RBG-16-71-46 > RBG-16-71-46 > DASYSL01 > JANPEF01. The sequence goes on along the minus strand of JBKJNH010000166.1, from coordinate 352 downwards.
GATGACGGCGAGGTTGTTGAGCGCCTGCATCGTCTCGGGATGTTCGGGCCCGATGAGTCGGCGGCGTCCCTCCATGGCGCCCACGGCGAGGGACTCCGCGCCCGCGAAGTCTCCGGCCTGGTTCCGCGCCCACGCCAGGTTGTGCATCACCGTGAACGTGAAGCGGTCGTCCACGGGCGCCAGGCGGCGCTGGGCGGCGAGCGTGAGCGTGAGCAGGCTCTCCGCGCTGGTCGACCGCCCGTCCTCGGTGTACATCAGTCCCAGGTCGTTCATCGCCCGCACGACATCGACGCTCCCGTCGCCGAACGTCCTGCGGTGCCCGGCAAGCGCCGCGACATACAGGGGCTCCGCC
>JBKJNH010000025.1:0-8967 GCA_046596055.1 Candidatus Eiseniibacteriota bacterium | reverse complement strand
GATCTGCCGCCGCTGCAGTACCAGCGCCTCCAGCCGCGCGTGCGCGCGCTCTGCGAGAAGTTCGGCGTGCCCTACCGCCAGGACACGGTCCTCGCGCGCGTGAGGAAGCTCATCTCGATCGCGACAGGCGATGCGGACATGCAGGTTCTGCCTCCGCGCGAAGCAGAGCGCGTCGGCGCTTCGTTGGCAGCGGAGTAGAGGCGATCCGCTCGCGGCCTTGGGTCTCGTCCGAGGCCCTGTCCGTCCATCTGCCCGTTCGTCAGGGGAGAGGGCGAACGCGTGCCAGCGCCGCCTCGGTCGCCGCGTCGTCGCGCTGCCGCCGCGCCCACAGCCAGCCCTCGAGACTCTTCGTGCGATCGCTCGCCGCGGTCTCGTAGCGTGCCTCGAGCGCGCTCCACTGCGACCCCGCCGCCCCGTCGGCCATTCGCGCGCGGGCTTCGGGCTGGAAGAACAGTGGCGGCGTGACGAACAGGTAGAACACGAACACGAGCACGCCGAGCGAGAGGATCGCGAACTGCATCGGGATCTTCAGCAACCCGTTGGCGATCAGCCCCAGCCGGCTCTGCGTGATCGAGCGCCCGGTCAGGTAGCGCCCCACCTGCGACTGGTCGGTCCCGAAGTACGACAGTTGCAGGAAGAAGCCGCCGATCAGGCCCGACCACAGGTTGTAGCGATCGTTCGGATCGAACTTGAGCTCGAGCGCGTTGAGCCGCCCGAGCACCGCCGCCGCCGCGGTCGCGTCGCCGAAGCTGAGGCCCGCCGGGAGCGAGAGCACGATGAGCACGGCCGCGACCAGCATCGTCGCGAGGATGATCGTGAACTGGAGCGCCTGGGTGTGGCTCACCGCGCGGCTGCCGCCGAACGCGGTGTAGGCCACGGCGAGGCCCCCGAGCAATGCGCAGGTGACCCGGATGTCCCAGCCCAGCACGACCGAGAGCACCAGCGAGGGCGCGTAGATCGTCAGGCCGACGGCCAGCCCGCGTTGCGTGAGGAACAGGCCCGCGGCGAGCGTCCGCGTCTTCGCGTCGAAGCGCTCCTCGAGGTACTGATAGGCGGTGAAAACGCGCAGCTTGTGGTAGATCGGTATCGCGGTGACGCAGAGCACGATCATGGCCAGCGGCAGGCCGAAGTAGAACTGCAGAAAGCGCATGCCGTCGGCGAACCCCTGCCCGGGCGTGGACAGGAAGGTGATGGCGCTCGCCTGCGTGGCCATCACCGACAGCGCGACCATGGGCCACGGCATCGCGCGTCCGGCGACCAGGAAGTCGTCGAGGCCCCGCTTACCGCGCGAGCGCCACACTCCGTAGCCGACGAAGAACGTCAGGGCGCCGAACAGGACGACCCAGTCGAGCGTACTCATCCGCGGTAGGACGCGATCGCCGCGCAGAGCGCGATCATGAGGACCAGCTCGGCGACGAGGAGTGCGTAGAGCCTCGACCAGCCGCCGAGCGGCGGCTTCTCCTCGGGCTCGCTCACGGCAGGGCGGCCGTCGCCGGTGCGGCGCTCACCAGGTTGGCGAAGAGGCGGTAGGCGCCCGGCACGCCGGCGGGCAACTGGCGGAAGAACGCGTGCGCCGCGTAGACGAACGTGCCCTTGCCGTGTCGCGCGTAGAGCAGGCCGCCGTCGCGGGCGGGCTCGCCGGGATCGTTCGCCGACAGCGGCGCCTCGTAGCGGGCGTCCCACGGGCTCGCGTAGTAGAGACCGCGCTCCTGCACCCAGCCGGCAAAGTCGTCGGCGCCGATGCGATTCGGCGTGGTCAGGAGTGGGTGGCCCGGAAGGAGGATCCGCATCTCGGCCCCCTCGACCGTGACGCGTTCGCGCGAGATCTTGAACGGGAACGGGCCGAGCCGGTCCTGCAGGCCGCTCTCGGCGGTGTTGTACTGGACCACCATGCGACCGCCCTTCTCGACCCAGTCGAGGAGCCGCTTCTGCGCCTTGATCAGCCGCGGGCGCGTGTTGTACGCGCGCACGCCGACGACGACCGCGTCCAGCCCGGCGAAGTCTCCCTGCTCGACGTCCTCGTCGGTGAGGAGCGAAACGGCGAATCCCATCTGCCGCAGCGCGTCGGGACCGGCGTCGCCCGAGCCCATCACGTAGCCGACGCGGGCGCCGGCGACACGCACGTCGGCGCGGACCAGCCGCGCCTCGGCCGGCAGCAGCAGGGACTGCAGGGGAATGTGCGCGTAGTCGAGTTCCTGGCGCCTGAGCGCGGGACGTGGGGCTCCGCCCTCGGGCGCATACGTCGCGGCCATGCGCAGCGCCTCGCCTGCGGTGCGCGCTTCTGGTGGCGGCGCGACACGGAAGGCGAGCGTCGTCTCGGCGGCGGCGGCCAGAGTGATGGTTGCACTCGTCGGCGTCGCGGCCCAGCCACCGGGCAGGGAGAGCGCAACGGAACCGCGCACCGGGCGGTCGGCCGCGGTCACGATGACCCGCACGCTACGCGTTGCTGCGTCGGGAAACAGCGTGGCCGCCTGGTCGAAGCGGATTGTCACCGGCGGCACGATCTGCGCGTCGCGATAGCGCTCGCCCTGCACCGGATCGGTCCAGCGGTAGACGACGGGGCGATCGAGGGTGAACGGACGCCCGGCGATGTCGAACGTGAAGCGGACGCTGCGCGCCGGCGCGTTCTCGGGTTGCCCGATCAGCGTGGGATCCGCGACGTCGAAGGCACCTTCGTCCGCCGGGCGGGCGAGCCAGTACGGCACGGTCGGCGTCGCCTCGGCGGGGATCTGGAGGCGGAACGTGTCGGTCGCCGCGACGTTGAGACCGAGCGTGCGCGACACGTCGCTCGACGGTCCCCCGCCGATCTCGACGCGGGTCAGCGTGACCGTCGCGGGACGGCGCAGCAGGGCCGCCGTGGCGACGCGGACATCGGCACCCGGCGTGACGGCCGGCGCAGCCGCGATCGCCTCGGCCCACAGTCCCAGGCAGGAGCGGATGATCTCGTCGAGGTCGTCGCGCCGCGCGACGAGGAGCGGATCGGCGGGCGCGCCGGCGGAGGGGCCCAGCCGGGCAAGGATCCCGCGTGCTTCCATCAGCGTCGGGACGATCGCCTCGGGCGTCTCGGGACGGAACTCCTTGCGCGCCTTCGCGAACAGCGCGGGGAGCTTCTCGGCCCCCTTGACGCGACCCCAGGTGAGGTCGACGCCGTCGAACAGGTCGTTCGTGGCGCGAGCGCCGAGCCGCGGTTCGAGCGTATTGACGAACGAGCCCCGACGCTCGGCCGAGCCGAAGCCCTGGCTCTTGTGCTGGCTGCGACTCTCCCCCGCGATCTCGCTGTACGAACGGCCGAGCAGCGCGTCGTAGGCGCCCACGTCGACGCGCACGCGACCGGGCGTCGTGTCCGGCGCCGAGGCGCCGAAGCGAAACACGTTCCACACCAGGCGCTTCGCCTGCCACGGCACCACGGTCGTCAACTGTTCGGGAAAGCGCGCGGGGTCCGCCGCCGCGGCGAACGCCTCCTCGGCCAGGACCGCCGAGGCCGTGTGATGCCCGTGGCCACCGCCGCCGTCGGTCGGGAAGCGCGTGACGATCACGTCGGGGCGGAAGGTGCGAATGACGCGCACCACGTCGCCGAGGATCCGCTCGCGGCCCCACAGCTCGATCGTCTCCTCGGGCGTCTTCGAATACCCGAAGTCGAGCGCGCGCGTGAAGTACTGCGCGGCGCCGTCGATGCGTCGCGCGGTGAGGAGTTCCTGCGTGCGGATCGAGCCGAGCAGGATTCCCGTGTCCGAGCCGATCAGGTTCTGCCCGCCGTCGCCGCGCGTCATCGACAGGTAGGCGGTGCGCACCTTGCGGCCGTTGGCGAGCCAGGCGAGGAACGCGGTGTTCTCGTCGTCCGGGTGCGCGGCGACGAACAGCGCGCTGCCCGTCACCTCCATGCGTTCGAGGCCCTGGCGAATCCCCGCCGCATCGAGAACGGGCGGCGGCTCGGGCAGCGCGTGTGCAATCGGCGGCGCGAAGATCGCCAGGACGAGAAGGACAGGTGCGGAGAGTGCGCGGACGTGAGAGCGAGCGGGCGAATGGCGGTGCACGGAGTCCTCCGAGAGATCGGTCGAGGTCGACCGGCGGAGGCTAGCACACGGCCCTCCGCGGAATGTCCGGGGATCGTCCAGAATCAGCCGACCCGCGCCCCATCGATCCGCGCGAGCACCGCGTCGGCCAGGCGCTCGAAGTCCCCCTCCTCGACGTACACCTGCGCCGAGACGCGGGCCCACAGACGATTGCGCCAGGCGTGCACCGCGACCTCGATCCGGTCCTCGAACAGGAGCGCGTCGCGCAGGCGCATCGCCTCCTCGCGCGTGCTCCCTGCAGCGGCCGGAAGCGCGACCGTGGCCATCGTGCCGATCATGCTCTCGGGGGCCGGCAACTCCGTGTCGAAGCGGGCCGCGAGTCGTTGCGCCGCGTGCCAGGCGAGCGCGTGATTGTGCGTGAACACCGCCTCGATCCCGACTTCGCGGAGGAACGCGATCGCGATCGGAGCCGTGAGCCACGTCGACGGATCGCGCGTGCCGACCCAGTCGAACTCGATCGGGAAGCCGGTGTCGGCGCCCCACGACCACACGGGCGCGTGCAGCGTGCGATGCCGCTCCGGTACGGCCCACAGGATGCCGGCGCTGCGCGGCGTCCACGCCCACTTGTGCAGGTTCGCCCCGTACCAGTCGACGCCCAGCGACGGAATGTCGAGCGCGATTGCGCCCGGCGCGTGCGCGCCGTCGACCAGCACGGGCACGCCGGCGGCGTGGCAGCGCGCCGCGATCGCGGCGACGGGCAGGAGCAGAGCCGACTCCGAGGAGACGTGGTCGACGATGGCGAGCTTCGTGCGCGGAGTCAGCGCGGCGGCGATCGCATCGATCATCGCCTCGGGGGTGAACGGCGGATCCGGCGCACGCACGACACGCACGGTCGCGCCGGCCTCGCGGGCGCGATGCGTGGCCGCGATGGTGACGGCGCCGTACGCGAGGTCCGTGATCACGATCTCGTCTCCGGCCGCCAGCTCCACGGAGCGCAGCACGGCGGTCACCGCAACGGTCACGTTGTCGACGAAGGCGAGGTCATCGCCACGACCGCCCACCAGCCCGGCGACGGCATCGGCCGCCTCGCGCAACAGGGGACGGCCCACGGGGCCGCGTGCGCCCACGCCCACCTCGGCCGACAACCGACGCAGCAGGAACTGCGATGGGCCGCGCTCGATCGAGTCGCGGATCTCCTGCTGCGCCGCGAGGACGTGGCGCGGCGCGACGCCGACCGTCCCGTGGTTCAGGTACAGGACGTCGGGGTCGAGCGGCCACTCGGCGAGGGCGGTGTGACCCGACTTCACCGGCCTTCCCCGCCGAGGATGAGCGGCAGGCCGTTCTTGGGATTCCCGACCACGACCACCTTCGTGTTCGGCGACTGGGCCAGCTTCTCGGTCGCCTCGATTCCCTTCCACTCGAGCAGCATGGGGCTCAGACCGCCGGCGACGATGCGCTGGAAATCCGAGATGCCCTGCGCCTCGATCCGCTTGCGCTCGGCCTCCTGGCTCTCCTTCTGCAGGACGAACTTCATCTGCTCGGCTTCCTGCTCGCGCTTGAGCTTTTCCTGGATCGCGCCCGCCACGACCTCGGGCAGCGCGACCTTGCGCAGGAGCACCGCCTCGGTGACGATCCCGCGCGCCGTCGTCAGCTCCTGGAACTTCTGCGCCACCTCGCGCGCCAGGCGATCGCGCGCCGCCGAGTACAGGACCTTCGCGTCGTACGACGCGGTGATCTCGCGCAACGCCGAGCGGATCTGCGGCTCGACGACGACCGTCTCGTAGTTGCGTCCGACCGTCCGGTAGATCTCGGGGGCCTTCGCCGGATCGAGGCGATAGAGCAGCGACGCCTCGAGCGACATGATGAGGCCCTCCTGCGAGGGCACCTCGGCCGTCTCCTTGATCTCGAGCGTCTGGACGGACATCCGGTGCACCCGCGTCATTGGCACGACGATGTGAATCCCGGCCGGCAACGCACGAGCGCCGACGTAGCCGAAGAAGTCGGTCACCCCGACGTGTCCCGCCGGGATCGCCACGACCGGGTTGAAGAACAGCATGAACATGCCGAGCAGGAACAGGATGGGCAACCAGCGCGGAAACCCGACGCGCGGACCGACGGGCGCGCCGCTCAGATCGAAGACTTTCGGGGCCATGGATTCTCCGGAACGGGATGGGTTGCCGCCGCTGCGCCGCAGGACGCGGCGCGACACGGCTGCGGCGCGAGGCTACTGCGCGGCGCGGCCGCCTGCAAGGTGAGGCGCCGCCGCAATCGCGGCCCGGCAGGTCGCCGCGTGGATCGAGACGGTGTCCGCCGTGTCGCGGGCGTAGCCGCCCCCGAGCGTGACCGCGCACGGGACCGCGTGCTCTGCGCACGCCGCCAGCACCCGCCGATCGCGCTCGGCGAGGCCCGCCATGGTCAGTCCCAGGTTGCCCAGCATGTCCTCGACGTACGGATCCGCGCCGGCCTGGTAGACGACGAGCTCGGGGCGGGCCAGGCCGAAGACGACGCCGAGTGCGGCGTCGAGCGCCTGCAGATAGAGCGCGTCGCCGATCGGGTCGTCGAGGCCGATGTCGAGATCGCTCCTCTCCTTCTCCGGGTAGAGGCGCTCCTGGTGGATCGAGAACGTGAACACCGAGTCGTCACCGGCGAAGATGCGCGCGGTGCCGTTGCCCTGGTGGACGTCGCAGTCGATCACCGCGGCCCGCTCGATGCGACCCTCGACCTGCATCGCGCGGATCCCGATCGCGATGTCGTTCAGGTAGCAGAATCCCTCCGCGTGATCCGCGTAGGCGTGGTGCAGCCCGCCGCCGACGTTCACGGCGATCCCGCGCTCGAGCGCGGCACGGCAGGCCAGCACGGTGCCACCGGCGAAGCCGGTGAAGACGGCGACCATGCGCTCGTCGAGCGGCAACTCGGACGGCATCGTGCGCGGTGTGAGCCTCATTCCAAGGAAGTCGTCGAGGTACTCCGCGTCGTGCACGCGCAGGAGTTCCTCACGCGTCGCGGCCGGGGCGACGAGCCACTCGTCTGGCGCCACGTCCCCCGCCGCCTCGAGTTCGGCGCGAACGAGCCGGTATTTCTCCATCGGAAAAACGTGACCGTCGAGGATCCCCTCGAACGGGGGGGGCGCGATGAACGCGGGCCGACACATGCCCGGAAGCTACGTCCTTTCCCGGGGATTGCCAACCTTGACCGCGGCCTGACAGGATTCGAAGCCTGGATCGATCCCACGGGGAAGGATCGCTCGTATCCTCGGGTGTGGGCGGATGGGCCGCCCGCGATCGCCGCCCCGGACCAAGGAGCCCTCGATGTCTCCGCGCCGCCTGATGTCGTCCTGGATCGCGCTCGCGATCGTCGGCTTCGTCGCCGTCTCCGTCGCACTCGCCGCAAAGTCGACTGCCCCCGTCGCCAAGTCCCCGGCCCCGGACACGATCGGCACCGTGACGAAGAGCGATGCCGAGTGGCGCAGGCTGCTGGCGCCGGAGTCCTATCGCGTGCTGCGCAAGAAGGGGACGGAAATCGCGTTCACCGGGAAGACCTGGGATGAGCACCGGACGGGAACTTACGTGTGCGCCGGGTGCGCCCTGCCGCTCTACTCGTCGGCGACCAAGTTCGACTCGGGCACCGGCTGGCCCAGCTTCTGGGCGCCGATCGCGGCGAACCACGTGCGCGGCGTGCCCGACTTGAGCTACGGAGGGATGAACACGGAGATCGTGTGTGCCCGTTGCGGCGGGCACCTGGGCCACGTCTTCGACGACGGACCCAGGCCCACGGGCAAGCGCTACTGCATGAACTCGGCGGCGATGGTGTTCCAGCCGAAGAAAGCGAAGTGATCGGAACTACTTCTGCAGCTCACCCCACAGCTTGAGCGAGTTCAGGCTCTTGTCGGCCAGCGTCTTCTCCCGGCTCGCCAGCGTGCCCAGGAGGTCCGAGTCCTGCTTCACGAGCGTGAGCATCTGCTGCTCCGCTCCGCGCGACTCGGCGCTGATCCGCCCCTCGTAACCGTTGGCGGACCACAGCGAGAAGAGCTTCCGCTCCTGTTCGATCGCGACCATCCGCACCTGGGCCAGGTCGACCTGTGCCTTCTGGTGGTCGGCGGCGGCCTCCATGACCTGGCGCATCGACTCGTAGTAATCGCGCTTCTTCTCCTCGCGCTTCTTCCTGAATTCGGCGTCCTTCCTGTCGGCGTCGCGCTTCTGCTTCTTGGCGGCGTCCACCTGCTTGCCGAGCAGGTCGATCTGCGTCTTCTGGATCTCGACCTGCGACTTCCAGCGCACCGAGCGTTCGCGCGACTTGAGCATGCGGCTCTCGGACCGCGAGCGAATCTGCTGCCACAGGGCCAGGTCCGCGTCGAGTTCCTCGAGCGTCCGCACGTCGGCGAGCGGTGGCAGGACCATCCCGGTCGAATCTCCCCAGCTGAACGTGGCGCCGCCGCGGCTGCGCGGAGCCGAGGCCGTCGTCGGCTTCGCGGTCGGGGCAGTACTCGGAGCCACCGGCTGCAGCGAGGGCGGTTCGGTCGCCGACGGGGTCGGCGTCTCGAGAGGAGGCGGCTCCGCCGGGGGCGGTGTCGGGGTCGTGCCTTCATGAGCGCGGGCGAACGTTGCGACGCCAAGCAGCGCGATGAACACGGTGATCGACGTGCGAAGCCTGGGACTTGCGATGCGCTTCATGGCGGACTCCTCCGGAAAAGTCTTGCCTCGGTGCGGCGGTTGCCCGGAGATTACCCACACCGCGCGACGACGACAACCACCCCGTGGCCCCAACCACCGTCCGCTGTCGATCGCCCTGACCTTCAACGCATTCGGATCCTCGCGCATTCTGCGCAAACTCGAGGGAGGCATGCCATGTCGCAGTCCACGGACCTGATGGGGATGTTGTCGCAGGCGCTCGGTGGCGAGACGCAGCAGAAGCTCGGGGCCTCGGTCGGCCTCGACGGGGCGCAGGCCGGCAACGC
>JBKJNH010000362.1:0-3709 GCA_046596055.1 Candidatus Eiseniibacteriota bacterium | reverse complement strand
CCGAACGCCGCAATGACCGGGATGACGAGTCGCTTCCTGTCGCGGAGCATCCGCCACAGTCCAACTCCACTGGTGGGTTCGAATTTGGGCATCGTCGTCATGATGTCTCTCCCTTGCTCAGAACAGGCGTCGAGGAACTTCGAGTCGGTCTCCATCGAGCAGAACGAGGTCCTGCCCCTTCCCCTTGAGAATCTGTCCGATGTCGAGCCGGACGACCTCGCTGCTGCCGTTGCGCGTGCGCACGATTCTGGCCTTGCCCGCGGACGCGAAGTCGGTGAAGCCGCCGGCCATCATCACCGCACTGAGCACCGAGAGGCCCTGGCCCAGTGAATACAGTCCCGGCTGACGCACCTCGCCCCAGACGAGCACGCGGCCGCCGTACTCCTTGACATTGACGAGCACCTGCGGGTTGACCAGGTAGTCCTTGCCGAGAATCGCCTGCAGGCGCTCGGCGATGTTCGAGGCCTGGAGCCCGCCGACCCGTGTCGTTCCGGCAAGCGGAACCACGATCGTGCTGTCGGGGGCGACCGTTGCCGTGAACTCCAGTTCCTTCTCGCCTGCCGCATAGACCGCGATGTCGAGGACCGCGCCGGGGTTGACCACGCGGTCCGTCGGAGCCGCCGGTTCGTCCGCCCCCACGGGCGTCGAGGCCGACAACGCGACGCATAGCGCCAGGAACGCCGTCCGGATCATTCGCTTGGGGTTCATGCTTCCTCCTTCGCTGCAACGTCGTCACGATCCGCGCCGAGTTCACCGCGCGAGACCACCTGCCGAGTGCTATGCAGGACGACCAGCTCGGCATCGATCCGCATGCTTCGGGAGTCTTGCTCGATGGGCGCCGACTGCTTCTCTTCCCATGCCCAGGATCCGCCGACGCGCGCCGTGAGCCACGGCTGCATGCGGCGCAGCACCCAGACGTTCAAGCGCAGGGTCTCCCTGCGTTCCGCGGGCCCGGAGAGCGTGCGGGCGTTCGCGTACGACAGCTCCGCGCCGAGCACGTTGGCTCGACCCAGCGTGTCGAGGCCCCCGACGGCGAATCGGCGAACCAGAGTCGGGTCCGCGAAGGTCCCCCCCTGCGCGTCGGCGAGCGACTCGGTCCGGAACCAGAGTCGTCCCGTGGAGAGGAGGTATCGAGCCTCGACGTTGTAGGCGGCCAGGGAGTCCCCTTCGAGCGACAGTCCCAACTCCATGTCGAGCGCGTACGGACGCCTCGGGGTTCGCCCGAGGGCGAGGATCAAGGTTGGCTTCTGCTCTTCACTGGCACCTGCAAAGCGGTTGCCGACAACGCCTGCCTCGATTGCAATCGAGTGAATCGGATCGACCCGGCGGCGGATCCCCAGGGTCGCCATCCTGGAACGCAGTTCGCTTGCGGCGCCGACGGTGAGTCGGCTGCCCTGGACGCTGCCATAGAAGGAGTGATTCCGCTGGCGAACCGGGACCACACGCGCCAACAGGACACGCGAGGTGCCGGTCTCGTATCCGGGTCGGTCCGCATACGACGTCGAGCGAATCCGCGCGTCCGCCTCGAAGTGCCTGCGATCGAGGCCGAGCTCGCCGGAAGCGCGGATGACCGTTCCGTTCGCAACCAGGGCGTCCGGATCCGCATCGAGTGCGTTGTGGGTGCGTGCATAGGCGCCCTGGCCATGAATCTCGTCGAATGGAGACCAGCGTCGTTTCAGGTCGAGGAGGGCCCGGTCCGTCGTCTCGTCGCCGGAGCCGCCCGCGGATTCGAATCGCGCGCCGGACTGGATTTCGAAGCGTCGCTCGGCGCGCGCTTCGAGCGACCAGTTGCCAACGCTACCCGCGTAGCGGACGAGGGGGCGGAGAGAGCGCATGTGGAGGGGGGACGACGGGCTCCCGACGGTACGACTGTCGACCCTCCCCATCGCCAGCCCGAGACCCAGCTCGAGCGGAGCGGCTCCGACGCTCGGCACGATGCCGATCCACACCCCGAAGGCGGCGAGGATCTGCATGACGTGCGACGAGCGGCGATGAGAGGACCAACGATGAAACGACATGACGCGAGCCTTCCTGCCGCCGTGCGGGGGGACACGGCGGAGTGGGTCAATGACGTCGGCACGATTGTCGAACCGTAGCTCGATGGTGCGCGCAGCCCAGATGAGGGGCGCGCCCGTGACGCATGTATGACCTAGGAGGGCAAAGACTGTGCCAGCGGTATGGATTGATTTCAGCGAGGTTTCACGGGGGTTTCGCGCAGGTTGCGAGGATCGGGAGGATCGCGCGAAGCTCGGATTGTGAAAGCTACAATCCGGGAGCACATCCGGCCGCGTTTACATCTGCACCTGCACGTCTTTCAATTGAAGCAAAAGGGGCGCCCCCGCGAGGGTGGCGCCCCTGTCGTTGCGGCTGCCGCGATCGACTAGCGGTAGATGTTCTTGACCGTGCCCCAGGTCGACGGCGTTGCCGCTACCGAGCAATCGATGCGCAGCGTCCCCGTGATCATGGTGCCCCAGGTGCCGAACTGCTCGTTCGCCGCCGCCGGCGCGCACGCCGCGTCGAGGAATGACGGGTAGTCGGCGGGCTTCACGATGGCCGGGTTGAGGCTCGTCGTCTCGCCCACGCCGACGCCGTTCGCGATCGCGAACGTCAGGACGCAGCCACCGCCGAAGTCACCCGACGTGTTGGCGTTGACGACCGACGCAACCGGCGTCGAGACGTTGCCAATGTTGATGAACTGGACGGTCGAGATGATCGTCGTGGTACCGAGCGCCGCGACACCGTCGCCCCACGGGCCGCCCGTGTTGTACAGCTCGAACTGGCCGCCCGTGTACGTCGAGCTGTAGACGATCGTGCCGACGCCGCCGACGCGGTTGTCCTGGATGCCGAAGGCGGCGTTCTCGACCGCGCAGCGCAGCTCCCACTGGGTGCCGAGCGTCGTGCCGTTCCACGACTGTGAGTGCAGCACGTGCGGCAGGCCGGAGTTGATGCCCGTGCGGTGCGACGAGGCCCGGCCGGTGAGGAGCTGGCCGCCGAGATCGGTCGTCGTGTAGGTGCCGGCATTGGGCGCGGCGAAGGCGAGAACCGGCGTGAGCAGCAGGGCGAACGTGGACAGGATGGACAGACGATTCATCGGAATCCTCCTCAAAAAGGCAGGCGCTGGGGCGTGGGATTGGCGGACGCAGGACGAGCCGGCGCCGCCCTCGAAGCTTTGAGGGGGGTTCCAAAACGGCGAGCTCGCCGACCATAAGGGCGAACGCACCGGGTGTCAATCGCCCGCCTCGAGTGGCCAAAACGAGGCCAGCCCCCTGGCGGAGCAGCCGCCAGCTTCCTTCCGTCAGTGAGGAGGCAGGCACAACCTCCACGGAACACAAGGCTTGCCACTTGTTGCCCGGAGGCCCCCTCGCTGGCACGTCCGTTGCACTTCCTTGCCCCGATGCCGACCGTCCGGCGTCACGAGGAGGATGGGGCAATGGCTCAGGCCGACCGGATCCACGAACTTCTGCTCGCACTCGAAAGCCCCGGGACCCGTGGGCAACTGCTGGCGCGTGCCCTGCGCACTGCGGGCGCCCTCGTCGACGCCGACGCCACCGCGGTCGTTCTGACCTCGTCACGCCGGCCGACCGAGCGCCTGGTGCTCCATGCCGGCGGCGACCTCCCGGCCATGCTGCCGCTCGGATCCGAGGGCAGCGCGGCCCTGCGGGCCCTGGCCATCGGGCACCGGCCGATCAGCTTCGCCCGTCTCTCCGCG
>JBKJNH010000095.1:0-7233 GCA_046596055.1 Candidatus Eiseniibacteriota bacterium | reverse complement strand
GGCGACCGCGCGGTCCAGCAGCGCGAAGCTCCGCCCTGCGCTCCCGGGCCCGAGGAAGTTCGACGCACGATAAGCGAGGATGTCCCACAGCGAGTCGCTCTCGGCGCCACAGTGCCGCTCGAGCAGCTTTGCCGCCGCGACGAGCTTCACCTCGGCCTCGGCCATGCGCCCGGGGCCGCGCAGTGTCAGGGCGCGGTACTTCAGCACGGCCGCGTACTCGGGATCGTCGGTCGCCCCCGCGGCGTGGAAGAGCGAGTCGGCGACGAGGACCCAGACCAATTTCAAGTCATGTCGGCCTGCATCGTGCGACCGCTGGGCCCTCAGCCGCGCCAGCGAGGCGAGCTTGCGCACGTCGGCGGGTGGGCCCTCTGCCATCGCCTGGAGGGTCGCGAGCGTGGACTCGAGATGCGCCTCGTTCACCCCGGGCCGATCGCCCCACGCCGTGACGTCGAGCACGAGCGCCTCGAAGCGCTCTTCCGGCGTTGCGTCAAGGGTCGCCTCGACCTCGGCGCGGTGCGCTCCGGTCGCCGCGGGAGCGCCCATCAAGTCCATCCCCCCGAGCAGGACGTGGCGCAGCGAGTCGGTGCGGGCGCGCCACTCGCCGCGGGAGGCGTGGGCGGGCTCGACCACCCCGCAGATCAGCAGGAGGAGAAGTGCACACTTCGTGTAGTTGTGCATGGCGGTTGGTCTCACGTCCCAAGGGGGGACGACCATTGGAACGTGACCACGGGGGATCTGTCAAGCCCGGCCCCCGGGCCACGCTCGAACCTCCCGCAAACACAACGAACCGCCCCGGGTTGGGCATGCCCCGGGGCGGTTCGCGCGCTTTTAGAATCTTGGCGCCGGAGTCAGGCTCCGCGCTTCTCGCTCCCGGGCCTTCCGCTCTTGCGCGGGGCGCCCTCGGCGCCGCGCATCTTTCCGCGGCGCATCTCGTCCATCGTCTTCTTCTGTGCGTCGGTCAACAGGCCGCGCATCGCCAGGCGGGTCGCGACGCGCGCTTTCGCGGCGTCGGCGCGGAGCTTCGCGGTGCGGTCGATCGTGGCGTCGATCTGCGATTGGCTCGGGTTGTCGGCGCGCATCAGCTTCCGCATGTCGAGGCGCGCCTCGGCGAGGCCGCTCTTGATGCCGATCATCTTGCGTTCCTGCGTGTCGCGCAGGTCGGCCATCTGGTCCTTCTGCCTGTCGCTGAGGTTCAGCTTTTCCATCATCCCGGCGTGCCGGCCGCGCATGCCGCCGCGCATCCCGCCATGCATCGCAAGCGGTCCGCCGTCGAAAGCGTCGCTGTCACCGAATCCCTCGCCGTCGAGTTCAATCTCGTAGTCGTCGCCGTGCGTGTCCGGCGCCTGCATCTGCGCGTGCCCGATCGGTGTCCCTGCGAAGAGAACGATCGCGGCGAGTGTGGCCATGAGCGTGAGGCGGGTGCGGTTCCACTTCTCGTTCGGATTCATTGTGTACCTCCTTGCATCCGGCTCCGCAGCCGGACGGCGGGTCGCGCGGTGAGTCAGGGCCTGTCGGGCGCGTCGCGACGGTCACTTCTGTCGCGGTCGTCGCGGGACGGACCGGGGAAACGGGTTTCGAACTCCTTCAGCTTCGCGCGCTGCCCGGGCGTGAGCACGCGGTCGATCTGCGCGTGCGTGCTGTCGCGCACGGCGGCGTAGCGGGGGCGGGCGGCGTCGAGGATGCCCTCGATCGTGGTGCGCTGCTCCGCGCTGAGGTCGAGCTGTTGCGTGACGATGCGCTCCATCGGCGGGCGGCGCGGTCCACGCCGACCCGGGCCGCCGCGCTCGCCGCGCTCGCGTCGGATGCCGGGGGCGCCGTCCTCGAACCCGCGGGGGCCCGCGGCGAAGTGCGGCGGGCCGTGCCGCTGGTGCATGAACGCGACCGCACCGAGTGCGCCCACCGTGCCGCCGGCCACGCCGAACAGAAACGCGGCGACAACGCCCAGGATCCACTTGCGCTGCTCGCTCACGATCGGCCTCCACTGTCGCGCGGCGCCGTGCCATCGCCGGCGTCGTCCGACTCCACAGCTCCGGCCGAGCCGGCGTCCGATTCCGTGTCGCTCGCTTCCAGCAACGACTCCATGAGGGTGGTCGCGTCCGAGGCGACGATCTGTTCGCTCGTCGTCAGTCCGTTCGTCCCGCTCGTCGCCGTGATCGACTCGATCAGGCTCCAACCCGTGCCCAGCGCGACGACGAGCGTCGCCGTCGCCGCGGCCAGCGCGGCCGGGCGGGTGAGCCAGTCGAGGAAGGCGTCGAGCGGCGTGCGCAACGTTGCCGGGGCGCCGACCGGTGCGAGCCGTGTCCGCACGCGCGCCCACACGACCGGGTTCGGCTCGGCGTGCACGGACGCGAGCAGGGCGGCGAGGCGACGGTCGTCGTCGCTCATCTTCTCGCCGTCGCGCTCGTCGGGCTGCATCGCATCGTTCACGTTCGCTCCTTGTGGGCCGTGGGGCCCAGCAGCTGGCGCAGCGCCTGGCGCGCCCGGAACAGCCGCGCCTTGATCACGTCCACCTTGACCCCGGCCGCCGCGGCCGCCTCTTCGTAGGTGAGCCCGAGGCGATCGCGCAGCAGCACCGCTTCGCGCTGTTCCTCCGTCAGACGATCGAGGGCGGCCTCGAGTTGTGCGAGAAGCTTATCGCGGTCGAGCGCCTCGTCCCACGAGGCCGTCGGGTTGACCGACAGGCCGCGGGCGGAGAGGGGATCGAGGTCCTCGGGCCGTCCACCGTCGAAGCGCCGTCGGCGCAGCTCGTCGCGACACAGGTTCGCCGTGATCTGCAGCACCCAGCTCTTGAGGCTGGTCTCGCCGCGGAAGTTCGGCGCCGCGGCATGGATCTTCAGCAGCGCGTTCTCCACCGCGTCGTCGGCCCGGTCGGGGTCGCGCAGCAGGCTGCGGGCCAGCAGCGTCATCGCCGGGCCGTGGATGCGAAAGACCTCACCCAGGGCGTCGAGGTCCTTCTGCCGCAGCCGTGCGATGAGGTGCGTCTCGGTTCGCGGGTCCAGGGCGCCTCCTCGGTTCACCGGCAGGACGATTCAACGCCTGCGAAGTTACGGGCCCGCGGTGCGAGCGTCCATGCGCGTCGTGTCTGGGGTAGGGTGAACGGAGAACGCACATCGTCTTGACGAAGGCTTCGGTCCCACATCGGGGCCGCGCTCGTTTCCCGATTGAGCGTCCTGAACTTTCACCGGGAGATCCCGTCATGCGCCGACTCATGCTTTCCTTCCTCGTTCTTACCGCGGCGGCGGTCCCGCCGGCGTTCGCCGCACCTGCGGGCATCACCACCGGCGCATCCTCGAGCGCACCGGCCGCGGCCGATACCGCGCTGTTCGCGGGCGGATGCTTCTGGTGTCTCGAGACCGCATTCGAGGGGCGCCCCGGTGTCCGCGCCGCGGTCTCGGGCTACAGCGGCGGTCACAAGTCGCACCCGAAGTACGAGGAGGTCGGGGCCCACACGACCGGCCACCTTGAGACGGTCGCCATCGTCTACGACGCGAAGAAGATCACGTACGCGCAGTTGCTCGATCTCTTCTGGCACTCGATCGACCCGACGCAGGGCGATGGGCAGTTCTGCGACAAGGGCGAGTCGTATCGCTCGGCGATCTTCTGGCGGGGCGAAGCTCAGCGTCGCGCGGCGCTCGCGTCGAAGCAGGCACTCGCGAAGTCGGGCGCGCTCGGGGGTCGTCCCATCGTCACGTCGATGGCGAAGGCCGGACCGTTCTGGCCGGCGGAGGACTACCATCAGGACTTCTATCGCAAGGACCCGGATCGCTACCGTTCGTACCGCGAGGGCTGCGGGCGCGATCGCCGGCTCCAGGCGCTGTGGGGTGACAAGGCGGTGAAGCCGAACGTGCACTGAGGTTGTCTCGTGCGAAATGCACGAGGCGGGTGTTCATTCTGGGTGGTGCGCTAAAGCCTCGACGCTTGCGCGTCGATAGATAGGCCATGCCTGTCCGCCCTTGCCGCGCCTTCGTGCCCGTCTTCGCGGTCGCCGCCGCCGTGACTGTCGTCGCTTCGGCGCTCGCGGATGTCCCCGATCCGCGCTTCTGTTCGGCGGACGCGCGCATCGTCGCTTCACCCGACGGCGCCACGCCGTACCGCGTCACGTTGCGCGACGCCGCGAACCAGCCGCTCGCCGGCATGGTCGCGATCCTCGACTTCACCGCGAGCCCTGGCGTGTCGCTTTGCGCCTCGGCCGATCCCGATCACGACGGGCGTCTCACCGCGATCAGCGGCGCGAACGGCGTTGCGCAGTTCGCCGTGCGCGCGGGCGGCTCGACCACGTCGCCGGTGCGAGTCGGCACCGCGATGTTCGACGTGACCACCACGACCTTCACGTCCCTGGACCTCGATGCGGACTTCGATGTCGACGCGGCCGATCGCGCCGCACTCGTCGCGCTGTTCGGGACGAGCGGTCCGACCGGAGACTTCAACGGGGACGCCACGGTCGATGCGAACGACCAGGCGTTGCTCGACGCCGGGTTCGGCGGAGTCTGTGGGGGCGAGGCACCGCCTCCTCCGCCACCGCCTCCTCCGGCCGATCCGCAGTTCTCGTGGGGCGGGGTGAAGGCGATCTACCGGTAACGAGGCTCTAATCGGGGTTCTGGACGACGCGGAGCGGGACCGGGGCCGACAGGGCGATCACCTCTCCGCGCCACCGGGCCTCGACCTGGACCAGCATCGGTTCGCCCGCCACGGGTTCGAATGGAAGCTCGGAGCGCGGCCGGTTCAGGGTCGCAGAGGGCCCACCGGTTTTCAGGGTCGCGAGCTCGGCGAGGGAGCGGGAATAGATGCGCACTTCGTAGTCGTCGGCCCCTTCCACCGCCTCCCACTTCACGAACAACTCCTCGCGGCTGATCATGGCTTCCTCGATGCGCACCTTCGGGACATTCGCGTCCGGCGTACCGCCCCGCACCGTGTCGGTCGGACCGTGGGTCACCATCCGCGGCCAGACGAGCACGCCGCCGATCACGATCGCCGCCACCACGAAGCCGAGCGCCGGCCGCATGGCTGGAGCGAACAGCGCGGCCCACCACGGCTTGCGCGTCTCCGGTCGCGGCCTCGCCCGCACGGTCGCGGGGACCGGCCGCGTCGCCGCAGCGGTCGGGACGCCGATCGTGCGCGCCAGGAACTCCGACAGCAGTGCATCGGCTGCGTCGACGTGCGGCGCGTCGGGGGCGGCGCCGGGCTCGATGAATCGTGTATACGTGGCCAGCAACGCGGAGCACCGCGGGCACGTCGCAACATGGACGCGGCGCGGATCGGACCCGGGGAGCTCGACGACGGCCGCGAGCTCCTCGATCGGCATGCAGGGCGAGACGGTCACGGCGTCCTCCCCGCGAGCGCCGCGCGCAACTTCCGCCTGGCGCGTTGCAGGAGTCCGCGCGCGCCGGTCGCATTATCGAGGTGCATCACCACCGTGATCTCCTCGACGGGGAGCCGCTCGAAGCAGCGCAGCCAGAGCGCCTCGCGTTCGTCCGCGTCGAGAGTATCGGCCAGCAGTCGGCGCAGCGCTTCCTCATCCTGCAGCTCCTCCAGCATCCGTTCCGGGGTGCCGTCCGTCGCCGGCAGCGTGTCGAGCTCGACCTCGTCGTCGCGCAGCAGGTGCGGCGCCGCGATCTCGTTGAGGCAGCGATTGCGCGCGATCGCGAACAACCACGAGCCGAAGCGCGCCCGCCCCTGGAACGATCCCAGGGCGCGCCACGCGCGCAGCAGTACCTCCTGCGCCAGCTCGAGCGCGCGCTCCGGATCCCGCACGTAGCGATGACACCAGACGTAGACCCGCTTCTGGTATCGGCCCAGCAACAGGGAGGCCGCGGCCCGCCCGTCCGTCCCGTCGGGATCGGCTGCGTGGCGGGCGATCAGCTCCTCGTCGGTCGGCTCGGGGCGTGGGGCCTCGGTCATGGGATAGGAACGGCTCCAGGGCCTGGAATCACAGGCGACGGGCCGAACCACGCCCGGCGACCGGCGGGCGACAGCGTAAACCCCGACGCCGCAAAGCGGAAGGGGCGCGTCCGGTTTCCCTTGTGGCGCCCGAAACCGGCCCGTACCGTGCGGGTCGCGCGGCGCATCGTGACGCCGCAGGGAGGATGTCGTGACCAACTCCGTGAACTGGATCCTGATCATCGTGGGGGCGCTCGCCCTGGTCGCCGAGGTCGTCCTCGGCGTCATCACCGGCTTCGACCTGGCCATCGTGGGCATTTCGCTCATGGCCGGCGGTGGGATCGGATTGGCGTTCGGGTCGCCCGAGGTCGGCCTCTTCTCCGCCGGGGCGTTCGCGTTCCTCTACCTCGCGTTCTTCCGCCGCCGGGTCAAGGCGCGGCTGGCCGGGCCCGACCGCCTGACCAACGTCGACGTGGTGCTGGGCAAGAGCGGGCTCGTGACCGAGCGGATCGCACCGCACGCGCCGGGGATCGTCCGGGTCGGCGACGAGCTGTGGCGCGCGGCGCTTGCGGACGAGGGCGCGGCGGCGACGACGAAGGAACCCGGAACGACGGTGCTGGTGGATTCGGTCGAGGGCGTGACTCTCAAGGTGAGGTGATTCGATGAACGAAGGAAACGGGTTCTTCTCGGTCCTGCTCGGGGTCTTCGCGGTCCTCGGGCTGATCACGCTGGCGCGCACCGCGCGCATCGTGAACCAGTACGAGAAGGCGCTGGTCATGCGCCTCGGCAAGTACAAGCAGACGGTCGATTCGGGCCTGACGTTCCTCGCGCCCTTCATCGAGGACATGATCAAGGTCGACATGCGCGAGAAGGTGATCAACGTCGAGCCGCAGAAGGTCATCACCAAGGACAAC
Source organism: Candidatus Eiseniibacteriota bacterium (assembly GCA_046596055.1). GTDB lineage: Bacteria > Eisenbacteria > RBG-16-71-46 > RBG-16-71-46 > DASYSL01 > JANPEF01. Next base: position 442 of record JBKJNH010000095.1, on the reverse strand, counting down.
GTCACGGTCATCGTCGACGCCGTCATCTACTACAAGGTGATCGACCCGGTGAAGGCCGAGTTCGAGGTGCAGAACTTCGGTTACGCTTGCACCACGCTGGCGCAGACCAACCTCAGGAACCTGATCGGCGACCGCACGCTCGACGAGACGCTGGTCGCGCGCGACATGATCAACACGAACCTGCGCATGGTTCTCGACGAGGCCACGAACCTGTGGGGCGTCAAGGTGACGCGCGTCGAGGTGCAGAAGATCGATCCGCCCGTCGACATCACGGAAGCGATGTCGCGGCAGATGAAGGCCGAGCGCGACAAGCGCGCCTCGATCCTCGAGTCCGAGGGCATCAAGCAGAGCCAGATCCTGCAAGCCGAGGGCGTCAAGCAGGCTGATATCCTGCGTGATGCCCTCGAACTCGAGGATCGAGGCGCGCTTGTCGCGCTCGGCC
>JBKJNH010000304.1:0-28614 GCA_046596055.1 Candidatus Eiseniibacteriota bacterium | reverse complement strand
CCGACCTTAGATTCCGGGTCCCTGCACCCACCCCCGTCCAACCATTTCGCCCCCTGGTCCATCTGAAGGAGCGCATGGACTCGGCCAGCCCCGAAGCGACGGTCTTGAGCGCGGTTCCGGGTCTGTCCCCGGCTCCCGGCTCGTGGCAAGCGGACGCCGCGGATGCATCCCGCGCGGCGGCCGGGGACTTTCGTGCCTTCGAGCGGTTGTACCGGGCGCACGTCGGCCGCGTCCATGCCCTCGCCCGGCGGATGCTCTCGCCCGACGAGGCGGCCGAGGCCACCCAGGACGCGTTCGTCCGGGCGTGGCAGAAGATCGACCAGTTTCGCGGGGAGTCCGCCTTCGGGACGTGGCTCCATCGGCTCGCGGTCAACGTGTTCCTCGCCCGGCGGCAGGTGCTGAAGCTGCAACGCGAACGCCACGTCGAGGACGAGACGGTGCTCGAAACCCTTCCCGCCCGCGTGGCGGGAACGGACCTGAGCGTCGACTTCGAGGCCGCGATCGTGAAGCTGCCGCCGGGAGCACGCCAGGTGTTCGTGCTTCACGATGTCGAAGGCTACAAGCACGAGGAGATCGCCGGCTTGCTCGGCGTGACGACGGGAACGACGAAGGCCCAGCTGCACCGCGCACGGATGATCCTGCGCGCGCATCTCGACCGCTGATGGAGGAGACGAACGGCATGACCGACGCCTGGACCGACCGACTGTCCGAGTACGCGGACGACGGCCTCACGACCGAGGAGCGCGCGCTGCTCGAGGCGCACCTCGGGACGTGCGAGTCGTGCGCGACCACGCTCTCCGGTCTGCGCGCCGTGATGGACCGGGCGCGCACGCTGCCGGAACGCGCGCCGGACGTCGATCTGTGGCCGGGCATCGAGGCGCGCATCGCGGCGTTCGCCCGCGACACGCACGCGGCGGCGGAGCGATCCGCCAGGCCGCACGGTGCGCCCCGCACCGTCGAGCGGGCGCGGCGTGGCCTGATCCTGTCCTGGCCGCAGCTCGTGGCCGCGGGCCTGACGCTGGTCGCGCTGTCGGGTGGCGTGAGCTGGTTCGCGGGCCGCAACGCGACGCAGTCGGGCATGGCCGCGCGGACGCCCGATTCGGTCGGCGGTGCCACCGGGCAAGCGCCGGTGACGACGGCCGCCGCGACCGCGAAGCCCGAGGGAGGGGAGCTTGCCGGCGAGTTGCGGCAGCTCGAGCAGGTGCTGGCGTCCAAGCGCGCGGAGCTCGATCCCGAGACCGTGCGCACGATCGAGACGAACCTCAAGATCATCGACCTGGCGACGGCGCAGGCGCAGCAGGCGCTGGCTGATGATCCCGCAAACCCTTACCTGCAGGAGCACCTGTCGAAGACCATGAAGAAGAAGGTCGAGATGTTGCGCCAGGCCACCGTCCTCGCGAGCGCCCGGTGATGCGCGAGCGTCCGATCGAATCGATCGCGCTCGCGATCGCGCTGGCACTTGCGCCGACGCTGGCGTTCGCTCCACCGGTGCTGGCCGGCGACGGCTGCTCCATGCTCGGCGTTCCGGCCGCGGCGACTGCGGCGGAGGATGCAGCCGAGCAGGCACGGATCGCTGAGACGATCGACCAGGTCACGCGGATCACCCTCGTGGATCTCGAGGCGTTGGTTGCGCAGGTGGCACCGTCGGCGCCGCCGGCCGCGCCGTCACCGCGGGCCGCACCGGCGCCCGCGCCGCGTCCGCGCAGCTACCGCGAATACAAGAGCGATCGCGACGCGCGGAAGGGTCGGGGCTCGACCGACACGACCGTCGTCGTGCGGCGGGGGACGAAGCTCGACCTCAACAATTTCGGTGGCGAGATCATGATCGCGACCTGGCCCCGGGATGCCGTGCGCATCCAGGCCGAGCACTCGCGGGGTGACTGGATCGACGTCAAGAACCTCCGCGGCGTCCTCCGCGTGCGGTCGACGTCGCGCATGGGCCCCTCGAAGTCGATCGAGTACCGCCTGACGCTGCCGGCGTGGATGCCCATCCAGCTCAGCGGGGTCTACAACGACGTGACGGCCGACGGTGTCGAGGGCGGCATCAACGTCGAGACCGTGCGCGGAGACATCATCGTCAAGCGTGCCTCGGGCAACATCGAGCTGCGCTCCGTCGAAGGCATCGTCGATTTGTCCGACGCCACCGGGACCATCATGGTGAGCTCGGTCAACGACGCCGTGCGGCTGATGAAGGTCGCGGGCGTGATCCAGGCCGAGGCCGTCAACGGCGACATCCAGCTGATCGACCTCTCCTCGCGGGACGTCGAGGCGACGACCGTGAACGGCGCCGTGCTGTTCGACGGAAAGATGTTCGATGGCGGCTCCTACCGCTTCGCCACGCACAGTGGCGACATCGCCATGGGCATGAACGACCGCTCGAACGCGACGGTCACGGTGTCGACCTACGCCGGGGACTTCGAGGCCCCGTTTCCGATCCGCCTGTCGCGCAAGGACAAGGGCAAGCGCTTCGAGTTCGTCGTCGGCACGGGCAAGGCCGACGTGGAGCTCGAGTCGTTCCAGGGCGCGATCCAGCTCTTCGCGCCCGGTGACAAGGCCATGCTGCGGCGCTTCGCCGAGACCTGGCGCGAGAGCGAACGCGAGCGCAAGGGCGAGTTCAAGTGGATCATGAAGGGCGAGAGCGTGCACGAGCACGACGAGGACGACGAAGCGCCGACGCCCCCGCCACCGCCGAAGAAGGGAAAGTGAAGAGCGCACTGCTCTCGCTGTCGACCATCAACGACAGCATCGAACTCGCGCCTCAGAGCTCCGCGACGAAGTAGATCACCCCGTTGATCACCTCACCGACGCCGTCGTCCGCGCCGTATGGCGACGTGGGAACAAACCCGAGCGAACGGTAGAGCGCGATTGCCGGCGTGAGCGTCTCGAGGGTATCGAGGCACATGCGCTGGTAGCCGCGCGCCCGCGCCTCCGCCAGGATTCGCTCCGCCAGTCGCCTCCCGAGCCCCGCTCCCCGCGCTGCTTCCCGCACGTACATCCGCTTCATCTCGCAGTCGCCGGGCTCGGGCAGGGGCCGGAGCGCGACGCAACCGAGCGCTGCCCCCGCTCCGTCGAAGGCCAGCACGATCGCGCCGTCCGGCTCGGCGTACTTGCCCGGCAGCGTCGCCATCTCCTCGTCGAAGCCCTGGAAGTCGAGCGAGACCCCGAGCCCGTCCGCGTACTCGCGAAAGAGGATTCGGACGAGCGCAAGATCGGCGGGAACCGTCGCGAGGCGAAGAACGAGGCCGGACATGGGGGGAATCTGCACGCTCGATCCGGGGTTGGCAATGGCCCAGCGGCCTCGACGCAGCTCTTGAGCGACGAGGACCAGCAAGTGCCGGTCCGCCAGGGCGCAACGCATGGTAACGAATCGAAACGCTCGCACGAAATTGCATCGTGTCGCCCGTTGTGCTGTGGACTCCACGCGCACGCCTCGCGTCTAATGGCGGCGGACCCGGAGATCCCATGCGCTGCCACCTTGCCGAATCGATTCGTTGCCCGTGACCGGAGCCGAACCGAAGCACCCATTTGGCCGGCTCACCGCACGCGGTGTCGCCGTGGTCGCGGCGCTCGGGCTGGTGCCGGCCGCGGCGGTCGCCGCCTACGGCCACTGGCCGCTCGCACGCGACGTCGGCTTCGTGACGATCGTGGTCTACGCGTGTCTCGGCCTCGTCATGCACGCCTACGCGCGGCTTTGCGGTGTCGACGTGGCGCGCGTCTACGGCCCGCCCCCGGCGCCCGGCGACGTGCTCTCGGCGATCGGCTTCGGAGCCGCCACGATCGGATTGAACGTCGGGATCCTCGCCCTCTTTTCGGGCCTGGTGGGGGTGTTCGCCCCGACCTTGTTCGACGCCGCCATCTCGGAAGACAGCTCGTTCCTCTATCGCCAGATCCACGCTCTCGAGCCACGCGCGCGCCTGTTGCTGGGGATGGGGCTTGCGGTGTTCGCGCCGTGGATCGAGGAGTTCATCTTCCGTGGACTCCTGTTCACGCGCTGGGCGCGAAAGTTCGGGCTGCGCACCGGCGTGTTCGCCTCGGCGGCGATCTTCGGTGCGCTGCACTTCACGACCAGCCCGTTCACCGCGTTCCTCATCGGGGTCGCGCTCGCGGTGCTCTACGCGCGCACCGGCTCGCTTTGGGTGCCGATCGCCGCGCATGCGACGAACAACGGCCTGATCTATGCCGCGACGCTGTTCCTCGGCCCCGACGCCGAGGAGGGCATGACCGCGGCGGCCGCGTCGATGCGCGACGATTCCGGCTGGCTCCTCGGGGGAGGGCTGGTGCTCGTCGCGCTGGTGTTGCCGTTCTACGTGCGCACCCTCAAGCGCTGGTGGCCGGCGGACGGCGCGCCACTGCCGTACGATCGAAACGTCGGCACATAAGCCTCGCCCTTCCTGCACGGGGCTGGTGTCGCGCCCCCGGGGGGTGCATGCTGGGGGCGATCGGGCCAGGGGGCGTGCGCGCCCCGGGAGATCCCCATGCCGCCTCGCCTCATGTTGCGCGTCTACCTCGCCCTTCCGGTGTTCCTCCTGAGCGGGCCGTCGCCTGCGTTCGGCACCGGCGCGTCGTCCGCGCCGCCGCCGGAAGATGTCGCGGAGTTCGTCGCGGCCGAGCGCGCGTTCTCTGCCGACGCGGCGGCGCGCGGGATCACGCCCGCGTTCATCGCCGCCCTGGCGGCGCAAGCGATCCTGTTTCGCCCGGGACCCGTGGACGGTCAGGCGTGGCTCGCGGCCCATCCCGGAACTCCCGACGCCCGCCTTGCTTGGGAGCCCGGCTACGCCGAGGCCTCGATCGGCGGCGACCTCGGTTGGACGACGGGGCCGTGGGACTTCCGCCGCACCGCGGCCGACGCGCCCATCGCATTCGGGCACTACGTGACCGTGTGGCGCCGACAGGCCGATGGTTCCTTGCGCGCGGTCCTCGATGCGGGGCACGGACACGAGCGCAGCGCCGCCGAGCCGCTTACCTGGACGCGCGCCGGCGACTCCGGGCGCAGGCCCAGGAAGATCACGAAGTCGAAGCGCGTCGCGGCCGAGAATGCGTTGTTCGAGGCCGAGCGTGCCTACGCCGGCGCCATCGGCCAGGGCGGCTGGGCGCGCGCGCTCGCCACCCACGCCGATCGCGACGTGCGCGTCGCCCGCGACGGGACGGCGCCGACCATCGGTTCGGCCGTCGCGGGCGAGGCGCTCGGCGCTGCGTGGGCGCAGACCGCGCTCGCCTGGAGCGCTCCGGCCGGTGGCGCGTCCGATGCCGGCGACCTCGGCTACACCTACGGAACGGTCACGCCGCCCGATGGGGCGCGGCAGGCGTTTCTGCACCTGTGGCGCAATCCCGACGGCAAGCGTTGGCGGCTGGCGCTTGATCTCCTGGTGCCGGCGCCCGAGCCGGCCGCACACGACGCTCCGCCGACCGCACCGACTCCCACACCCCAGTGAGGACGCCATGAACTCCCGCGAACACGAAGCGATCGCCACGATCGGACTCCTTGCCGCGCAGGCCGACGGTCGGCGCGACCGCGCCGAGCGCGCTGCACTGACCACGACGTTCGAGTCGTTCGGCATCGCGGGGATCGCGAGCGTGAACGCACACGTCGCGCTCGGCACCACCACGCTCGAGGAGGAAGCGCGGGCGCTGGTCACGCCCGAGCTGCGCACGGCGGCGTGGGAGCTCGCGCTGGGGGTGTGTCACGCCGACGGCGCGATCGTCACGCAGGAGCGCGCGTTCCTCGAACAGCTTCGTGTCGCCCTGGGAATGCCTGCGGACGCCGGCCCGGCCATCGACACCCCCGTCGCGCTGCACCTGATGCCCGCGCCGCTACCCGTCGTCGAGGCGGCGTTCAGCAGCCCATCGGCCACCGCGGGCAAGCCCGACGAGGCGTCGCTCGACGAGACGATCCGGCAGGCGGCGGTGTTCGCCGGTGCCCTCGAGTTGCTGCCGCAAGGGCTGGCCACGCTCGGGATCGTCCCGCTGCAGGTCAAGCTCGTCGCCGACATCGGGACCGCCTACGGTCACCAGGTCGATGCGAGCCACGCGAAGGAGCTGCTCGCCACCGTGGGTCTGGGGCTGGGCGGCCAGGCGATCGAGGGATTCGCGCGCCGCGTGCTGGGCCGGCTCGCGGGACGCTTTGGCGGAGCCATCATCGGCGGCATGATCGACGCCGCGACGGGCGCCGCGGCGACGTTTGCCGCCACGTGGGCGATCGGCCAGGTGGCGAAGAGCTGGTACGCGAGCGGGCGCGCGCTCGACCGCGCGGACCTCGAGGCGCGATTCGCCCGCGAGCTCGACGAGGGACGCGTTGCGTTCGACCGGATGCGCGACACGGTCGAGGCGCAGGCGCGCACGCTCAGCGCCCGGGCCAGGTGAACGGCTCGTCCGGTCGGCGTCTGGGTCGGCGGGCGGGGGCGGGCCCGGCCTTGAGTCCGCGGCCGAGTGTCCGTACAATGCGGGGACACCGTCGTTTCTTGAACCCTCTGCGCCCTTAGTCCCCCCGGAGATCGCATGTCCACTGTGATGGAACAGCTGCTGCGCGAAGAGCACCTTCAGGTGCGCGACGCGGCGCGCAAGTTCGCCCTCGAGGCCGTGTTGCCCGGGGCGGCGCACCGCGACGAGCACGAGGAGTTCCCGGCCGACCTGGTCCGCCAGATGGCGGATCTCGGCTTCCTCGGCCTGCCCTACGGCGAGGACGTCGGCGGCGCCGGGCTCGACACGCTCGCCTACTGCATCGCGGTCGAGGAGATCGGCCGGGTCGACGCGGCGCTTGGGATCACGCTCGCGGCGCACGTCTCGCTGGGCTGCGGCCCCATCAACGCGTTCGGCACCGACGCCCAGAAGAAGAAGTACCTCACCCGCATGGCCTCGGGGCAGGCGCTGGGAGCCTTCGGCCTCACCGAGCCCAACGCGGGCTCCGATGCCGGCGGGACGCAGACCAGCGCGGTGCGCGACGACGGCGGCTGGCGTGTCAACGGCACCAAGATCTACATCACGAACGGCTCGGTCGCCGAGGTCATCGTCTTCACCGCGAAGACCGACAAGAGCAAGGGCACGCGCGGCATCAGCTCGTTCATCATCGAGTCGAACACGCCCGGTTTCAAGGTGGGCAAGCGCGAGAACAAGATGGGCCTGCGCTCGTCCGACACGGTCGAGCTGCACTTCGAGGACATGTTCGTTCCCGCCGACCAGCTGCTGGGCGTCGAGAACATGGGCTACAAGCAGTTTCTCTCCACGCTCGCCGGCGGGCGGATCTCGATCGGCGCGCTGTCGCTGGGGATCGCGCAGGGCGCCTTCGACGCCGCCGTGAAGTACGCGATGGAGCGCAAGCAGTTCGGCAAGCCCATCGCCGAGTTCCAGGCGATCCAGTTCATGCTCTCGGACATGGCGCTCAAGATCCAGGCCGCGCGTCACCTCGTCTACGACGCGGCGTGGCGCAAGGATCACGGCCTGCCGTACCAGAAGGAGGGCGCGATGGCGAAGCTGTACGCCTCGGAGGCCTCGACCTGGTGTGCCGACCGCGCGATCCAGATCCACGGCGGCATGGGCTACATGCGCGAAATGCATGTCGAGCGCTACTTCCGCGACGCGAAGCTCATGGAGATCGGCGAGGGCACGAGCGAGATCCAGCGCATTGTCATCGCCAAGCACCTGTTGAAGGACGCGGGCTACGCCTGGGAAGGGGACAAGGGATGAGCTTCACCCCGGTCATCGTTGCGGGCGCGCGGACGCCTATCGGCAAGTTCCTCGGCGGGCTGGCGCCGCTCACGGCCCCCAGGCTCGGCGGCATCGCGATCGCGGAGGCCATGAAGCGCGCGGGCCTCGGTGCGAGCGATCCCGACGAAGTGATCATGGGCCACGTCGTCCAGGGCGGCGCCGGGCAGGCGCCGGCGCGGCAGGCGCAGCTCGTCGCCGGCATCGACCCTGCAATCGGCGCGCTGACCATCAACAAGGTGTGCGGCTCGGGCCTCAAGGCCGTGATGCTCGCGGCCCAGGCCGTGCGCGCGGGCGACGCGAAGATCGTGGTCGCCGGCGGCATGGAGTCGATGTCGAACGTGCCGCACTACCTGTACACGGGCCGCACGGGCGTCAAGCTGGGCGACACCAAGCTGGTCGACGGCGTGGTCAAGGACGGGCTGTGGTGCTCGTTCAACGACTGCCACATGGGGGCGCTGGCCGAGTTCACGGCCGCCAACTCGAAGATCGGCCGCGCCGAGCAGGACGAGTTCTCGGTGCAGTCGCACCGGAAGGCCGCCGCCGCGATGGCCGCAGGCCGGTTCAAGGACGAGATCGTGTCCGTGAGCATCGCGCAGCGGAAGGGCGATCCGGTCGTGATCGCCGACGACGAGCCGGTGCGCCCCGACACCACGATCGAGGGACTTGCGAAGCTGCCGACCGCGTTCCAGAAGGACGGTACCGTCACCGCCGGCAATGCGCCCGGCCTCAACGACGGCGGCGCCGCGCTGATCGTCATGGAGGAGCAGGAGGCGCTGCGCCGCGGGCTCGTGCCGCTGGCGAAGATCACCGGCTACGCGACCGGCGGCGGCGACCCGAAGATGCTGTTCTACGCGCCGGTCGTCGCGGTGAACAAGTTGCTCGCACTCACCGGGAAGAAGATCGACGCGTACGACCTGATCGAGGCCAATGAGGCGTTCGCCGTGCAGGCGCTGGCCGACGGCCAGGAACTGGGCTGGGACTGGAACCGCGTCAACGTCAACGGCGGAGCGGTCGCGCTGGGCCACCCGATCGGCGCCTCGGGCGCGCGCGTGCTGGTCACCCTGCTCTACGCGATGAAGGACCGGGGGGCGAAGTCGGGTCTCGCCACACTGTGCCTGGGCGGCGGCAACGCCGTCGCGCTGTCGGTCGAGGCGTACGCGTGAGCGTCGTCGGAGTCGTCGGCGGTGGCACCATGGGCAACGGCATCGCGCAGGTCTTCGCGGCGAAGGGCCACGACGTCCTGCTCCTCGAGGTGGACGACGCACGCATCGCCGTCGCGCAGAAGTCGATCCGGGGGTCGCTCGATCGCATCGTCAAGAAGGGCACGCTGAGCGAGGCCGACCGGGATTCCGTGCTCGGTCGGATCCGCGGCACGACGAAGGCAACGGAGCTGGCGCAGGCGTCCCTGTGCGTCGAGGCGATTCTCGAGGACGAGGCGATCAAGCGCACGCTGTTCGCCACGCTCGACGGCATCCTTCCCGCCGACGCGATCCTCGCGTCGAACACCTCCTCGATCTCGATCACGGCGCTGGCCGCCGCGACAAAACGCCCCGACCGCGTGATCGGCATGCACTTCATGAACCCCGTGCCCGTCATGCAGCTGGTCGAGATCATCCGCGGTCTCGCCACCAGCGATGCGACGTACGCCGCCGTGAAGACCTGGACCGAGGAGCTGGGCAAGACGCCGGTCGAGGTGCAGGACTACCCGGGATTCGTGTCGAACCGCGTGCTCATGCCGATGATCAACGAGGCCGTGTTCTGCCTGATGGAGGGCGTGGCCACCCGCGAAGCGATCGATGCGGTGATGAAGCTGGGCATGAATCATCCGCTGGGGCCGTTGGCGCTCGCCGACCTGATCGGGCTCGACGTCTGCCTCAACATCATGCGCGTGCTGCACGACGGCCTGGGCGACTCGAAGTACCGTCCGTGTCCGCTGCTGGTGAAGATGGTCGCCGCCGGTCGGCTGGGCCGGAAGTCCGGCGCCGGCTTCTACGACTACGCCACGGCCTGATGGACTTCGCGCTCCCGCCCGCGCATCTCGACCTCCAGTGCCGCGCCCGCTCGTTCGCCGAGCAGGTGCTGCGGCCCACGATCGCTTCACTCGACGCGGAACGCCGCTTTCCCGCCGATCACGTCGCGCTGCTCGCGACGGAAGGCTTCCTGGCGGTTCACTGGCCGAGCGCGGACGGCGGCGCGGGGCTCGACACGCTCGCCTACGCCATCGTTCTCGAGGAGCTGTCGCGCGTCTCGCCCGCCCACGCGATCCTGGTCTCGGTGCATGCGACGCTGGTCGGCGTGCCGTTGCTCACGTTCGGCACGGCCACGCAGAAGGCGGCCTGGCTACCGCGGCTCGCGCGCGGCGAGGTGCTTGGGGCGTTCGCGATGACCGAGCGCGAGGCCGGCAGCGACGCCGGTGCGATGCGCACGCACGCGCGGCGCGATGGCGACGGATGGGCCCTGAACGGCGAGAAGGTCATGGTCACCAACGGCGGCCCCGCGGGGCTGGTGCTGGTGATCGCGACGACGGATCCCGCCGCCGGCGCCCGCGGGCTCTCGGCGTTTCTCGTCCCGGGCGATTCCGCCGGCATCACGCGTGCCGAGCGCGAGCGGACGATGGGCCTCCATCCGGCCGACGTACGCGCGCTTCATTTCGAGAACGTGCGGCTGCCCGCCGATGCGTTGCTGGGTGAGCCGGGGCAGGGGATGAAGATCGCGCTCGCAGCACTGAACGTGGGTCGCATCGGCGTGGCCGCGCAGGCCGTGGGCATCGCGGCCGAGACGACCGACCGTGCGATTGCCTACGCCCGCACGCGGCAGCAGTTCGGCAAGGAGCTTGCGCAGTTCGGCGGCGTCGGCGAGATGCTCGCCGACATGGCCGTCGAGCGCGACGTGGCGCGCCTGTTCACCCACGAGGCGGCGACCGCGCGCGACCGCGGCGAAGACTTCGCGCACCTGTCGGCTCGCGCCAAATGGACGGCGAGCGAGGCGGCCGTGCGCTGCGCCGATCGCTGCGTCCAGGTCCACGGTGGTTGGGGCTACCTCGAGTCGACCGGGGTCGAGCGCTACGCCCGGGACGCCCGCGTCACGACGCTCTACGAGGGCACGAGCGAGATGCAGAAGCTCCTCGTCGCCCGCCATGCCGTCGCGGCGGGGGCCTGAGCATGGACTTTCGCCTCTCGCCCGACCACCAGCAGGTGCGCGACATGATCCGCGACCTCGCGACGAGCGAGTTCGCGCCGCACGCCGCCGCGTGGGACCACGACAAGATCCTGCCGACCGAGGCGCTGGCCCAGCTCGCCGAGCTCGGATTCTTCGGCCTGCTCGTTCCCGAGGAGCACGGCGGCGTGGGCTACGACGCGCTCGCCTACGCGATCGCGCTGGAGGAACTGGCGCGCGTGTCGGCCGCCCTGTCGGTCATGATCTCGGTGCACAACTCGGTGTGCTGCTGGCCGATCGTCACCTACGGCACCGACGAGCAGAAGGCGCGCTTCCTGCCGATGCTGACCTCGGGCACGCTCGGGGCGTTCTCGCTCTCCGAGCCCGGTGCGGGTTCCGACGCGGCGGGCCTGTCGTGCACGGCCCGACTCGACGGGGATCACTACGTCCTCAACGGCACGAAGAACTGGGTCACCAACGGTGCGCAGGCCGGTGCGATCGTGCTGTTTGCGCGCACGAACCCGGATCCGGCGGCGGGACCGCGCGGGATCACAGCCTTCCTCATCACGCCGGACCTGCCCGGATTCTCGGTCGGCAAGCACGAGGACAAGATGGGGCTCCGGGCCTCGGACACGGTCGAACTGGCGCTCCAGGACTGCCGCGTGCCGGTTGCGAACCGGCTCGGGGCCGAGGGCCAGGGCTTCAAGATCGCGATGTCGACACTCGACGGTGGCCGGATCGGCATCGGCGCCCAGTCGCTGGGGATCGCCGGCGCGGCGTTCACCGAGGCGGTGAAGTACGCCGACACTCGCATGACTTTCGGCAAGAAGCTGCACGAGCACCAGCCCGTCGCATTCCTGATCGCCGAGATGGAACGCCGCGTGGCCGGCGCGCGCCTGCTCGTCCAGCGCGCCGCGTGGAAGAAGATGAACGGCCTGCCGCACCGCATCGACGCTTCGATGGCCAAGCTGTACGCCTCGGAAGCCGCGACCTTCGTCACGCATCGCGCGATCCAGATCCACGGCGGCTACGGCTACGTGAAGGAGTACCCGGTCGAGCGCTACTACCGCGACGCGCGCGTGACCGAGATCTACGAGGGCGCCAGCGAGATCCAGCGGATCGTGATCGCCCGCGAGCTGGTCGCGGCCGCCGCAGCCGCCATTGCCACTCAGGTGGACGCCGTCGCCTCGACCCGGACCCCGGAGACCGCGACATGACCCCCCGTTCGAAGGTCGCAGTCCTGTTCACGAAACCGGCGACCGTGCGCGAGGACTACGCGCGGCTCATGGACCTCGCCGGCATCCGCGAGGCGCTGCCCGTGGGCCCGGAGACGTCCCTGCGCATCAACATCTCCTGGCACGTCTACATGCCGGCGTGCTCGACGACGCCGTGGCAGCTCGAGGCGGCGATCGACAAGCTGGTCGCGATCGGCCACCCCCGCGAGAAGATCTACGCGGCGCAAAACCGCACGGTCGTCGTCGACTGCCGCGTCGGGGCGGTGAACAACAACCTGCAGCCGGTGCTCGATCGCGCGAAGGTCGACATCCAGTACCTGAACGAGCCCGGCACCGAGTGGGTGAAGTACGAGCCGAAGTCGAAGATGCGCGTGCTGAATCAGGTGTTCCCGAAGGGGATCCTCGTGCCGCAACGCCTGATCGGCAGCAACGTGATCCACATGCCGACCTTGAAGACGCACGTCTTCACCACGACGACCGGCGCGATGAAGAACGCGTTCGGCGGGCTGCTGCAGGAGAACCGCCACTGGACGCACGCCGTGATCCACGAGACGCTCGTCGACCTGCTCGCGATCCAGAAGGAGATCCACCCCGGACTGTTCGCGATCATGGACGGAACGGTTGCCGGCGACGGCCCTGGCCCGCGCGCCATGCGGCCGCGCATCGCCAACCTGATCCTTGCCTCGAACGACATGGTCGCCATCGATGCGATCGGCGCGAAGCTCATGGGCATCGACCCGATGGGGCTCAAGTACATCCGCCTGGCGCACGAGGCGGGCCTCGGCGTGGGCGATCCGGCCGAGATCGAACTCGTGGGCGACGACGTTTCGGGGGTCAATCTCCACTTCTCACCGGGCGAGGACACGATGGCCTCGCGCGGGCAGAAGCTGATTTACTGGGGGCCCCTGAAGCCGCTCGAGCACTTCCTGCTGCGCACGCCGATCGTGCCGTGGGCTTTTGCCGCTTCGCGGCTTTACCACGACGCCTACTGGTACCCGTTCGTCGGCAAGCCGCGCGTCGAGAAGATCCTCGAGAGCGAATGGGGGAAGCTGTTCACGTCGTACGGCCCGGGGAAGACCGTGGCCGATGACTGGAGTGCGGCCGGGGCGGCGAAACCGTAGGCGATTGACCGGCGCCGTTTACCTCGGCGAGGCGGTGGCCGGTGCCGCATCCCGCGCACCGCACACCTGACGACTGACTTGTGCTTGCGATTCGTCCCCGTCCCGGTGCAGACTCCCCAGATCGAGTCGTGAACGATCCGAGGCTTCGGATCGCCGCTCGAGGCGCGCCTCCGAAGACAGGCTGTCCATGCGTGCCCATGACCTCAAGCACCTGAGCAACGCGGCCCTTCTCCGCGATCTGGCCGGACTCGTCGTCCGCGACCGTGTGATCACCGCAGCGCTTCTCGCCCATATCGCAGAAGTCGACGCCCGCGGCCTCTATCGGTCGGTGGGTTACTCCTCCATGTATGCCTATTGCGTCGAGGAACTCCGCCTCTCCGAGGACGCGGCCTACAAGCGCATTCAAGCCGCACGGGCGGGCCGAAAGTTTCCCGCCCTTCTCGTCGCGCTGGCCGAGGGTCGCCTCCACCTGACCGGACTCGGCCTGCTTGTGCCGCACCTCACCCCGGAAAACGCGGACGAGTTGCTTGCCGCAGCGAGCGACCAGAGGAAGGCGGCGATCGAGGGGATGCTCGGGCGTCGCTATCCCCGCATGGAGGTCGCGGCGTACGTGCGCACCCTGCAACCCATGCCTGCCGCGCTCGTCCCCCAACTTGCGCCGGCGCAGGTTGCGCACCCCTCGGCCCGGCCAGCACCCGACGTTGGGGAAGCATCGGCGCAAATCGAGGTCTCGTCCGGGGCCGAACTTGCGCCGGCGCAAGTCGGGGCCGCCTTCGGAGGTGAACTTGCGCCGGCGCAAGTCGCGATGCCTGCGATGTTCCTGCTCCAGGTCGCGATCGCGCAGGGCACACAGGAAAAGCTGCGCTACGCTCAGGACCTGCTCAGCCACTCCATCCCTTCGCGTGATGTCGCTCTCGTTCTCGAACGGGCGCTCGATGCCCTGATCGAGCAGTGCGAGAAGCGAAAGTTCGCCGTTACTCCCCACCCCCAGGCTCCTCGGCGCCCCGGTGTGGGCAAGCGCCACGTCCCGGCGAATGTGAAACGCGCGGTCTGGGAGCGGGACGGGGGCCGATGCACGTTCGTCGGCAGCGCCGGGAACCGCTGTGCGACGCGATCGTTCCTCGAGCTCGACCACATCGATCCGGTGGCCCGTGGGGGGCTCGCGACCGCCGAGCGGATGCGATTGCGCTGTCGCGCCCACAATCAGTACGAGGCAGAGCGCGTGCTGGGCGCACGATTCATGGAGCAGAAGCGCCGCGAAGCCCGGCTGCGAGTGCCACGGAGGGATGAGCCGGCGTCGAACGGCCCGGCGGGGGACGTCGTCGCCAAGCCGCCCGCAGCGGGACAGACCCGTCCCCCGGTACTGGAATGAGCCCCGCGCGTTCGGCCGGGACTACGCCTCGCCGCCGGAACGCTCGCGGAACATCCGGCCGATCGCGAAGGCGACGCCCAGCCAGAGCAGCACCAGCCCCACGTTGACCATCGCGAAGTGCTTCGGCGAGAACGCAAGCCATGTCGTGCCCGCGAACACGAGCCCGGCCGACATCACGTCCCCGAAGCGCACGAAGAACGTGTCGATGGCCTGCTTGGCCTTGTACTTTGCCTCGCGCGACGTGGGCAGGAACAAGGTCTGCCGCGTCGTGTTGTTGAGGGAGTAATCGAGTGAGTTCTCGGCGATCTTCGCACCCCGGATGAAGGCCAGAGCGGGCGCGACGGCCAGAACCGCGTAGGCGCCCAGGGCGACGACGGGCAGGACGAGCAGGGCGCCGCGCACGCCAATGAACTTGATGATCCGCGAGACCAGGAACAGCTGCACGAACGCCGACACCGTGTTCACCCAGAAGAAGTAGTTGCCGTAGAACGATCCGATCCACGCGCCGATGTCGGCCTCCGCCATCAACCCCTGCGCCACGCGGTCCTTGGCGATGTTCGTCAACGTCTCGCCGAGGATGTACTCACCGGTCGAGTTCACCAGGTTGAGCAGGATCATGAGTCCCGCGATCAGCAGGAGATAGCGGTCGGCGAAGACGAGCGCGAAGCCGCTACGGCCCTTGATCGCAGCGTCAGCATCCCCCGCGTCCTCCGCGTTCTCGGCGCCTGCCTGGTTCGGCTTGACGGCGGCCCTTTCCTTCGCGTGACCCCGTTCGCGCGCATGGACCACGTTCGTCAACACGATGCACAGGGCGAGGATGCCGGCCGCGATGCCCATCAGCGGGTAGAGGCCGAAGCTCTCGATCAGTTTTTCGGCCCCCCACGAACCGGCGATGGCGCCGAGCGAGGCGCCAAACGCGACGATGGCGAACAGGCGCTTGCCCTGCTCGACGCTGTAAACGTCGTTGGCGAACGCCCAGAACTGGGCGACGATCATCAGGTTGAAGATCCCCACCCAGATGAAGAACGACACGCCGAGCGCGAGTTGTCCGGCTCCCACGGCAGCGGCAGCGTCCGCCGCCACCTTGGTCTCGTCGGGCATCCTGCCGGGAACGCCGACGGCCTGCGCCCAGAGGAAGAAGCCGACGAGGCAGGCGATGAAGAACAGCGTCACGCCGTTGATCAGCTTGACGCGGGAGACCCGCGAGGCGATCGCCGAGTAGACCGGCACGAGCACGATGAGCAGCGCAGCGATGCCCGCCGAGGCGTAGCTCTTGATCTCCGCGCCACCGCCCTCGGCCGCCAGCACCAGGGGCTCGCGGATCGTCTTGATCAGGTAGTAGCTGGCGAGCAGCAGGAACACGTTGAGCAGGAGCAGCAGAGCGGTGGTGCCCTCGCCGCCGCGGACGTCGGAGAAGACGCCGAGCAGGCGGTCGAGCGGTCCGCGCCGGCCGGCATTGGCCGGGGCGGCGTCGGGATCAGCGCTGGCGTTCATCAGCGACCTCCTGGAGGTTTGCGGCTCGGGGCCCCTGGTTTGGACGAGGGCTTGGTCACGGGCTTGACTGCCGAAGCCGAGTCCGCGGGGGCGACGGTACGGTCGGTGAAGGGTTTCTCCTCGGTCGGCGCCGGTTGCGTCGGGCCGTCGGAGGGTGGCATTACGATCTTGTTCTGGTCGATCTCGGGGACCCCGAACCGCTTGAGGTCGACCGCGAACTGGTCGATGAGCTGGTCCTTCCCGTCCGCATCGACCGAATAGCTGCGGAGCTCGCCGCCGCCGAACCAGAAGCGCATCACGCTGTAGCCGAAGTCCTTGCTCGCGAACACGTTCTCCGGCTTGAAGCCGCAGTCGGGAAGGTCGTACGAAGCGAACATGCGCCCGGCTTCGTCCCCGAGCGGGATCTCGTGCAGTGGGCTGCCGCCTCCACCCTGCACGATGCAGAGCAGCACCGCGTCGCCGCAGACGAGAGCCGCGCGCTCGTAGGCGTGCTCGTGGCCGGCCACGAGGACCGCGAGCCCCGCCTGGCGCAGCGCGGTCACCATCGTCGCCCGTCGGGCTGAGAGCAGGCTGTCCGCCTCCCACTCCTCGCGGTGGAAGCCCAGGCAGAACGGCGGATGGTGCAGGAAAACCATCGCCGGGCCGCGGTGCTCCTTGAGACGGGCCACCATCCACGTGAACTGCTCGTTCGTCGCCGCCACTTCGTCCTCGCGCGACCAGTGGTGCTTCGGGTCGGTCATGGGGTTCGAGTCCAGTGCGATGAAGCGCACCCACCCGTCCGCAGAGTCGAAGCAGTAGTGCAGCAGGTTGCCCTTGATCGGCAGGCCGGTCGCAGTCTGCCAGTTGGCGAGCCCGAGCGAGTCATCGGTGCGCTCGTGGTTCCCGGCGATCGGCATGTAGGGCACCCGGTCGTAGAGCGGCTTGGTGATCCGCAGGAAGCGCTCCCAGTGCTTTGGATAGCGGCCGTCCTTGACGATGTCACCCGAGTTGATGACGGCGGAGACGCGGTTGCCGCCGGCCTCGATCGAGTCGATGCGGGCCAGGATCGCGTTCATCACCGGCACTTCGCGGCCATACTTCGGATTGTTCGAGAGGAAGTCGGGGATGTCGCGCCAGATGGCGAAGTCGGGAATCGTGCCCTTGACCAGGAACAGCGGGATGTTCACCAGGCCCTTCACGATCTTGACGGGGTTGAACGAAACCATTTCCTTGATCGCGTCCGTGTGATTGCGCAGGCGCGTCGAGCGGAACGACGGGCGGTTGTCGCCCATGATCACGACGTTCAGCGTGTCGACCGTGTAGCCCTCGCGCAGGCGGCCCAGGAAACGGCGCGCGCTGTCGGCCGTGCCCGCCTGGAAACCCGTGAGCGTATCGGCGAACATCGCTCGCAAGGCCGCGGCCGGTCGCGAATCTGGGGTGCGCAGAGGGTGGTGCCCCCGGTCCTTGGCCTCGTGACGCTCCCCGGCCCTCTCCTCGTCCCGCTCGTGGTCGAGCCGCGCGGCGGCGCGCGAGGAGTCCTGGGCCGTCGCGATGTCGACGGGGACGACCGGGGCGATCGGGTCGACGAACGACAGCCTGCCCATCCGGGCGCAGCCAGAGCCGAACAGAGCGAGCACGATCGCGATGGCGACGCTCGCCGCGAGGGCGTTCATCCGTGCACCACCCCTTCGAGGATCCACTTCTCGCCGTTGCGGCGCAGCAGCACGGTCGCGGGCTCGGCCGCGTCACCGTCGATTCCGACCTCGAGCTCGACCTGGTCCGCGCCGGCGGCGATGGTCTCGAGCAAGATGGCCGTCGTCGGCACGATCTGGGTCGAGGGCGCACCGGCGGCCCGCTTGCCCGCGGACGAGTTCAGGCGGACGCGGTAGGTCCTCGGGGGCGCAAGCTTCCGATCCACGGCGAGATCGCGGAACCGGAGCTCTCCGGAGTCGACGTGGAAATAGTCGACGGGCGCCACGCGACCGAACCAGTAGCGCGCCACGATCTCGCGCCGCTCCTTCAGGATCTGGAGCAGCAACGGCGGGACGCGGGGGTCCTCGTAGCCGACCGCGTCGATCGCCGCGGAGATCTGCGCGTCGCTGAACGAGGCGACCAGCTTGGCCCCCCAGTAGCCGTCGCGCGCGGTGCGCTTGCCGAACGCCGGATGCGGCATCAGCGGCTTGAAGTCGTTGGGCGCGTAGCGCATGGCCGAGAAGGCGCCCAGGGACGGGATGCCCGTCTCCTGCCAGCCGCCGCGCCACGGCTCGGAGGCCACACCCAACGTCAACAAGCGCTTCAGCGTCCAGCCCCAGTCGAGCCGATACTCGTAGCCGTTGCGCTCGGCCTTCGCGCCTTCGGCGGCGGCGCCGAGCGACGCGCCCAGGTCGAGGAGGTGATGGCGCACATGGCCGAGCGAGTCCTGCGTCTCGATGAACGTGTCGAGCGACTGGTGATCCTTCGTGTCCCAGCTGCCGAGCCACGACATGAGGACGTAGAGCCCCCGCAACTCACGTCGATTGCGGTGCTCGTACAGGTCGTTCGCATCGTCGGGTCGGCGACCGGTCATGTCGATGTGTCCGACCGGGGTCCCCTCGAGGAACAGGCTGGCCTGGGCGTAGGAGCGGCCATCCGCGCCGGTCGCCCCGTGGGTGAGCAGCCTGTCGAGATCCTCGGGAAGGAACGGCCTGGCGCCATCCTCGCCGCGCGCGAGATCCTCGTCGATCTCGAGCTCATTCCGGCGGAACGTGAAGGCGACGTCGTGCGGCACGTTGTAGCCGGCGGCGTGAAGCAGGCGGCTGACCACGACATCGGCGCCGGAACCGAGCTGCGGATGCCCGACCGGGTCGAGCTTGACCACCCAGCGCCGATCGGCCGCGTCCTTGATGTTGAAGCCCGGGTTTACGCCCTGCAACTTGGCCGACTTGATCGTGTAGGGGGGCGTGGGCTGGAGGCCGTCTTTGGTGCCGCGACGGATCGCCGCCGGGGCCACCGCGCGCACGTGGTTCCGGTTCGTGAACCATGTCGAGTTCGGCACTTCGTCGAAGCGATTCACGTTCACGCTCTGCGGCTTGGTTCCGCCGGTGAACTGTCGCGCGAGCCACAGCAACTTGTCGGGCACGTCGAACCCGTGCGAGAGGGGTTCGACCACCGCCTCGCGGAACTGGTGGGCATGGAGGTTCTTCTCGCGGACCGCGGGCTTCTGGATCGGCTGGCCGTCATGGTCGACGCCCGTCTGCGGATCGACGGTGGCGCCTTCGGCGTGGAGATCGGAGGCCGGGGGAAGCAGCGCCAGCGCCAGAACCAGCAGGATCGCGAGGAGCGGATGGCGGTTCATCAGAAGTCTCCGTTGAACGTGAGGGCGGCACGAAGACCGTCGGTTCCCGTGGCGATCTGCAGGCGGGCGACGGCGCCCTCGCGAAACGCGAAGCGCAGGCCTCCGCCATAACTCTCGTGCACGTCGGCCACTCTCAGGCGGCTGGCCGAGGAGGCCACCTCGCCGACCTCGGCGAGGCCCAGCGCCCAGAGCCGGTCCATGATGAGCCAGCGGTACTCGGCGTGGGCGAGGACGAGGTGCCGGTCGATGAATCGACGGGACGAGAAAGCCGCGAAGTTCGTGGTGCCGGCCGCCTCGGGCAGGCGGTAGAAGGGAATCGCAGCGTCGTCGCGCACGGGATCGATGCTCTGGTGCAGGGCGCGCAGGGCGACCACCCGCCGTTTCGATGCGACCGGGATGTAGCCGCGCGCCTCGAGATGAACCTGCCACAGGTTGAAGTCGCCTCCCCCCTGGGAGTTCAGCTTGCGGACCTCGAATCGCCCGTGGACGCCGGAGGTGGGATCGACCCGGTCCGCGACCAGCGCCAGGTCACCGCCCACTCCGTAGGAGAGCGCCTGCGACGCATCGCTCATCCCCGGAGCCTCGGCCAGCGTGAAGACGTCGAGCAGGTCGGGGCTCGAACCGTTGTAGCCGTTTCGTGTGCTCGTGATGTCGTAGCCGCCAAGAAGCTGCAACGAACGGCCGGCGGGCCCGAGGCGCGCGGCGACTTCGACGGCGCCGACCTCATCCAGGTAGATCGACTTGTCCGCCTCGCTCGTCGAGTTGCCGATTCCGTAGTAGGTGCGGAATGGCCGGTAATTGTAGTTGGCGAGCGTCCTCACCCCCCAGCTGTCCTCGGGGGTGCCCCGGCGGTAGCCGAGTTGAGCCTTGCGCGTATCCCGCAGCGACCACGAGCCGGCGGCGTCCCACTGTGTCTTGTGGGCGGGATCGAGCACCGAGACCAGCCGCACGCCCAGCGCCGGGTCGGACGCACCAGCGTACAGGATGGCCGGGCGGACCTTGAAGCCCTCGTCCTTCTGGTCGTGCCGGCTCCGGGGAAGGGTGCCCCGGCCAGCGAGGCCCACGATGGCTTCGGCGCCACGGGCGACCAGGCGGAGCGGCAGGAAGAGAATGCGGAACGGGGTGCGCAGGATCGTCTCGCCGACGGGCTCACCGACTTCGTCGGAGACCCGTGGGCCCGGCATGGTCGGATCGCCCTCGTCCGTGCCCGGGGGCAGGGGCGCGACCCAGCCGGAGTCGCCGAAGGCCGGACCGGACTGCGCCTGCGCGCTCACGACAGGAAACGCCGTCGCCAGCAAGACCAGCAGCAATGCAAGACGTCGGATCATCATGATGGCAATCGTGGGAAACGTGAATCCAGGCTGCATCCGCGGAACTCCTTTGCGAAGTCGAAGGAGAGGATGCGCGCGCGCGCACACCGGGTTCGCACTGATCGAACATTACAGATCCGGGATGGACCCGGAGTCTCAGCGAATCCAGCGTACGGGGCCTTCCCATTAGAACTCGAACCCGGGATCGTGTCACCCACCAATCGCGCAACCTTCCAGAGAGCAAGGACTTCCCCGGGTATCAGGCTCGACGCCGGCCGCCCCGGGGTCTACAGTCGGACTGGATCCGCCCGGCAGTTTCCTGGTTCCCCGAGGTGTCGATGGCTCGCTTGCCCCTTGGAGAACGGCTGGATCGTCGCCTGGATCTCGAGCCCGGGGATCGCCTCGTCCTCGTCCTCATGGGTGGACAGGTCGGCTGCCTGCTCGCCGGCTACACGATCGCCAAGGTCCTGCGCGATTCGCTGTTCCTGACGGAATACGGGGCGCAGGCCCTGCCCTGGGGGTACGTCGCGGTGGCCGCGGCTGCGATCGGGCTCATCGCCCTCGAGTCCCGCCTCTCCCGCCGATGGGGCTCGAGTCAGGTTCATGGCGTCACCCAGACGTTGGCGATCGGCCTCAGCGCCGCGGCGGCCATTCTCGCCTCGAGCGCCCCCTGGTGGCTGCCCGCCGTGTTCTACGTGTGGACGGGCAGCCTGACCCTGCTCCTCGTCTCGCACTTCTGGATCGCCGCGCTCGACGCGTGGGACAGTCAGCGGGCACGCCTGATTTTTCCGCTGTTGACCGGATGCGGCCTGGTCGGCGGGATCGTCGGCGGAGCCTTCGCGGGTTTCTTCGCGGGCGGTGAGGGCGCGACGTTTCTCCTGTGGGCGTTGTGCGGCCTGCTGATCGCCTTTCGCCTGCTGACCCTCATGTTGTCCGCGCGGCTGCCCCAGCGCCCCCTGGTCACGCAGGTCGCGGCCGGGACGTCGCCATGGAAGGCCTTCCGCGAATCCAGCTTCCTGCGCTACCTGGCCGCCGCGCTCGGTCTCGCGGTCGTCGTCTCGACGCTCGTCGACTTCCAGTTCAAGTCGCTCGCGCAGGAGGCCTACCCGGATCCCGCGGCATTCGCTCGCTTCCTCGGGCGCTTCTACGCCGGGCTCAACATCCTCGCGCTGATTGTCCAGTTCGGCCTTGCCGGCTGGCTCCTGCGACGTCTCGGCATCGGGGCCGCGAGCGGTCTCCAGCCCGCGTTGATGCTGGTGTTCGGCGCCGGACTCTTCGTCGCGCCGGTGTGGATCGTGGCGCAGGCGATGCGCTGGGTGCAGGGCATCGTGTACCAGACGCTGGGGAAGTCGTCGTCCGAGATCTACTTCATGGCGATCCGTCCGCCCGAGAGGCGCCAGGTCAAGCCAACCCTTGACGTGGTCGTGGAGCGCGGAGCCGATGCCGTGGCCGGCGGACTGCTGCTCCTCACTTTCGCCTTGGTCGGGGTGGGCGTTCGTGCCGTCGCGGGCCTGACCGTCGTGGCCGCGCTGCTGTGGATCGCCATGCTCTACCAGGTCCACCGCCGCTACGTGCGCGCCTTCCGGGAGTCGCTGGCCGCGCCGTGGGCGGAGCCCGACAGCGCGCTCCAGTCGCTGCGCATGCCCGGCGCGATCGAGGCGCTCACCGAGGCGATCGGTTCGGACGATCCGCGTCGGGTCGCGATCGCGCTGCGCTTCGCGGCGCGCGCGGGTCAGGCGTCTCTCGCCCCGGCGGTGCTCGGAGCGCTCGGGCACGAGTCGCCGCGGGTCCGCACCGAGGCAACTCGAGCGGCGATCGCCCTCGGCTTCTCCGGTGAGGAAGAGCGCCTGCGGTCGTTTCTCGCCGACCCCTACGAGCCGCTGCAGCGGGCCGCCCTCGAAGCCCTGCTGACGCACGGTCGCGATGCCCCCGCATTCGCCCGGGAGGTGATCGAGGGCGACGAACGCGTGCGCCGCGAGCATGCGCTCGACCTGATGGAGTCGAAACCCACGCTGGCGCACGGGGCGATCACGCTCGACTGGATCGACCGCAGGATCGCCGCAGGAACACCCGAGGAACTGCGCGACGCCTGCCGCGGGCTCGGCCACCAACCCGGTCCCGCAGCCTCGGAGCGGCTGCGGCTGCTCCTGCCGCACGGCGACCGCGAGGTGCGCCGCGCTGCCTTGAGGGCGCTGGCCCGGACTCCCGCGTTGGAGTTCCTCGACGTGGCTCTCGATCACCTGAACGACCGCGGGCTCCGCTTCGAGGCGCAGGACGCGGTCGTCGCCTTCGGCGAACGCGCCGTCCCGCGTCTCGCGGAACTGGCCCGCACGCACCCCGAGGACGAGGTGCGCGCCCTCGCGGCTGCCGCGCTCAGCCGGATCGGCGGTCGACGCGCGCGCCCCGTCCTGCTCGAGTTGGCGAGAAGCAGCAATCCGGCCCTCCGCTTTCACGGGCTCCGCAATCTGAACCGGATTCACGAGAGAACGGGCCGCCGGCAGGTCTCGCACCGTGACGCGCTCCGAATGTTCCTGCGCGAGATGCGCGACGACCGCATCCACACCGACCTCGCAGTTGCGCTCCCCGCGACGGCGGACGGTGCGGTCGCGCTTCTGCGTGCGTCGTACGGCGAGTCGGCCGATCGCGCGCTCGAGCGGGCCTGCCGCGCCCTGGCCTGCTATCATTGGCCGGCGCCCCTGCGGGGAGCCTATGAGTCACTGCGCACGGGATCGCCCCGCGAGTCATCCGCCCGCGCCCTCGAGTACCTGGGTTCGCTGCTGCCCGGGCGCGCATTCCAGGTGGCGCGCGGCATCCTCGAGGCCTCGCCCGGCGCCATGGCGAGTGGCGCGGAGCCCAAAGTCGACGTGCGGCCGCTGCTCGAGAGCGGACTGCAGTCGGACGACCCGTGGATTCGCGCCGTGGCGGAACACGCCATCGCGCCCGCAGCGGACGGCGCCCCACGCGCAGAAAACGGCGAAGCCGAGAGGCCTGGAATGAACGACGTCGAACGGGTCCTCTACCTGCGCGGAATCGACCTGTTCAAGCAGGCAGGGCCACGCCAGCTCCTCGCGCTCTCCGCGTACGTCCGCGAAGTGCCCATGTGGCAGGGCCAGAGGATCTACGAAGAGACCGACCCGGCCGACGGGCTTTACGTCGTCGTGGAAGGTCGCGTGCGCCTCGCGACCGGCGACCAGGTGCTCGCCGAGATCGGCAGCGGGGAGGCATTCGGCACGTGGGCGCTGGTCGACGACACGGCGCGCGGACAGAGCGCCGAGGGCCTCGAGGACGGTCTCCTGATCACGCTCGGCCGCGAAGACTTCTACGAGTTCGCATCCGGGGACACGCAGCTGCTCAAGGATTTGGTACGGGTGCTCGCCGGGCGACTCAAGGAGCTGGTGGTCGAGCGACCCGAAGAGGCGCGGGTCGAGGGCGAGGGAATGGCCCCCGCGGAGGAGACGAAACTCGAGGACGAAGTGCACGACGACGAGGAAGCTCCGCCTGAAGCTCCGCCTGAAGCTCTGCGTGACGCCGCCGCCGCAACGAGCGACGAGAAAACGCCCGACAAGCCGGACGCCGTCCAGCCCTAGGGGATCCCCGGATCAAAGCCGCACGAGGCGCAGCGTTCGACGTACCCCCTGCGCCTCGAGCGTCGCCACGTAGATCCCGGCCGCCGCGCGCGAACCGTCCGCCGCCCGGCCATCCCACGCCACGTGATGTGGGCCCGCGGCGCGCACGCCTTCCGCGGCCGAGACGAGCGCGCGCACGAAGCGTCCGCGCACGTCGTGCATCCGGAGGTTGATGGGAGCCGCCGTCGGCTGGCGCCATGCAAGCTCGACCAGCCCATCGCCGCGCGCCGGCGAGGGGTGCGCGCCGGTGAACGCGAGGTTGCTTCCGCCGACCGGCGAATCGTCGACGGCCGTCGTCGGACCGACGTAGCGGAAGCGTCGCAGTTCGCCCGGGCCCGACGTCGGCGTCGTGCGGTAGAGCATCGTGAAGTACAGCGAGCCATCCAGCGGTCCGACGTGCATGCTCGTGATGTAACGCGGGCCGGTGGCCCAGTCCGTGGCGTTCGGCTGCCCGAACTCAGGCGGGGCCAGGGTCCAGTCGGGCCCGCTCGGCGCCAGGCGGCGCACCCATCCCCGCCACGTGTCGCCCATGAAGATCATCCCTTCGTTCTCCGGCTGGAACGGGTCGGTGGCTCCGGCGGGGACCCGGTACACGGGGCCCGCGAATACCGAGAAGCCCGGCTCCGTGTGCACATAGGTGTAGGCGGGGGCGACAAGTGCCGTCGTGTCCGCGCCGGCGCAGGTGAGCGTCGTGCGCACCGGGCCCTCGAAGTGGGGCCACCCGAAGTTCCTGCCGCCGCTGCAGGCGAGGTCGATCTCCTCCCAGAGCTCGTTGCCCACGTCGCCGATCACGAGGCAGCCGGTCAGAGGATCGATCGTGAAGCTGAACGGGTTGCGCAGCCCGAGCGCCCACACCAGGCGCGCGGCGCTGTCGGCGTGGGCGACGAACGGGTTGCCCGGGGGCGTGATCGTCGCGTAACGCGGTGCGGCGCCGGCGCCGGCGGGCACGCCCGAGACGTCGACGCGCAGGATCTTCCCTTGCAGCTTTGTGAGGTCCTGGGCGCGGCACGGATCGTCATCGTCGCCGAGAGCGATGTAGAGCATCCCGTCGATGCCGAAGCGCAGTGTGCCGCCGTTGTGCTTCGGCGCAAGATCCGGCAATCCGGCCAGGATCACGCGCGCCGACCCTGGGTCGATCGACATCGCGCCGTTGCCGGCCCACGCGAGGTCGCCGGTGAGCGTGTAGCGCGTGACGCGGATCTCGTTGGGCGGCGTGTGCGTCGCGTGCACGTAGAGGTGCGGCCGGGCGGGGAACCGGGGATCGACGGTCACGCCCAGCAGGCCCGCTTCACCGCCGCTGCGGACGTTCGGGATCGTGCCGGCGACGAAGGCCACGGCCGGCGAGTCACCCACGACCAGCGTCACCTGGGCGGTGTATTGACCCGTGATGAGGATGCGCCCGTCCGGCAGGAACTGGGAATTGGACGGCGCATCGATCCCGGCGAGGACCGCTTCCTCCAGGAAGTAGGTCGGGGTCGCCGCGCGCACGGGCTTGGTCGCGACCCCGATTCCAACGAGATGCGCCGCAAGGGCGAGGAGGACCGGAACGTGGCGCATGCTCGGGCGAGCCCTACTCCGGCGAGGCCGGCGGCGGCGCGTGCGGCCCGCCCTCGACGAACTCGGAGAGCACTCCGGCGGTCGATCCGGGATGAAGGAACGCGACCCGGCAGCCATCGGCGCCGGCCCGCGGCGCCGAGTCGACCAGGCGGGCGCCGGTCGACTGCGCGTGCGACAGCGCCGCCGCCGCATCGTCGACGAACCACGCAAGGTGGTGGAGGCCCGGGCCGCGCGTCTTGAGGAACTTCGCGACCGTGTTGGTCGCGTCCTCGGGATCGATCGGCTGGATCAGCTCGATGGGCACGCCGGCGCAGTCGATGAAGACGACGAGCAGGCCGCGGTCGGCGAGCCGCTCGCGCGAGCGCACGGTCGCGCCGAACAGCGTGGCGTACTGCGCGGCGGTCGCCTCAGCGTCGGGAACCGCGATCGAGACGTGGGCCAGCGCCCGGGCGACGGCCTCAGGTGGCGGAGTGGTATGCTGGGTCATCCATCAAGGATACGTGAGCCGGGCCGGGCGGGGAAGCCGCCCCCGGTCGACGAACGCCACCCCGGAGTCCCGCCGATGTCGTTGCCCGCCGATTCCCCTGATTCCACCGCCGAACGGCCCGTTTCGACCGGCACCGCCGCGCTGCGGGGCATTGCGGAAAGCCTCGCCCGGATCCGCCACGCGCTCGAGCACGGCGACATCCCGGCCCCGCGACATGCGGCGGGACACCTCGTGCTGCACCTCGACGCGTTGCCCGAGGATCGCGCCGCGTACGAAAAGCTGTGCGACGAAGCGGACCGTGAGCTGAGCGCCGACCCGACCGCCTGGGATCAATCGCGCGGGCGGTAATCCCGGACGTACCGGATCAGGTCCTTGTAAACGTCGTTGTACCCGAACGCCTGCATCTCCTCGACCGCTTCGTCGTTCGTCCAGCCGTCGACCTCGATGCGATAGATCGCGCCGAACATTCCGGTGCGATCGGCGCCGCGCGCGCAGTGGAAGTACACGGGTCGTCGTGTCGAATCCCGGACGATCGACAGGAAGCGGGAGACCTGCGTCTCGCTCGGCTGCGTCGAGCTGAACACGCCCGCGTGGATCGGGATCTCGACCAGCGGCAGGCCCGCCCGCGCCGCCGCCGCTTCCTCGTCATGCCGTTTCCGAAAGGTGATGACCGTGCGGAAGCCTTGTTCGGCGAGCCACCGCATGCCCTCGTCGTCGGGCTGCCCACCGCGCGCCACCACGCCCGAATCGATCCACGCGAAGCGCTTGATGCTCGACTCGGGAACCGGGAGCGCGAACGCGCGCCCCGTCGAGCCGTGCACGAGCGTGCGCGGGGCGCCGCCGCATCCGGTCAGCCCGATCGCGAGCAGGAGCGCACCGAGCGCAGTCGCGCGTGACCGCGTCATCGCGCGCTCATGCTCGTCGCCGGAGCGGTGAGCGGGATGCGGGCCCAGATCGGATAGTGATCGCTGACCACCCCGTCGGAGGGCACGACGACCACCGGCGATCGCGCATCCTCGAGCGCGGCGAGCGAGTCGCCGAGAGCCGTGCCCGTACGGCGTCGTACGAGGACGTGGTCCAGCGCGAAACCGTGGACGCTGGTCGAGCCGATCCTGCGCGTCGGGCAGGCGTATCCGCGCTCGACGAAGCGCGTCGGCAACCCCGAGTCGTTGAGGTCGCCGCCGATGAGCACGAGGTCCGACTTCGTCGCCGCGGCGAAGTCGGCGATCGCATCGACCTGCTCGCGTCGCTTCCCGGGCCCGACCTCGATCGGTGTCGCCAGGTGCACGCTCGAGACGGTGACCTCCCGACCGCCGACCGCGATCACGGCCAGCACACCGATGCGTTGCGTGCGCCCGAAGCGACCGCGATGCGGCAGGATCAGTTTTCTGTGACGCAGCACGGGCCAGCGCGAGAGCACGGCGTTCCCGAAGTCGCGGTCGCTCGACGGGTGACGAACGGCGGGGTAGTAGACGAGGTTCATCCCCAGCGCGCGCGCGACGCGACGCGCGCCGATGCCATCCATCTCCTGCAGCAGGAGGACGTCGGAGGCGGCCAGCGTCGGCGACCCCTGCAGGGTCTCGATCGCCAACGGCAATTCGTGGGAGAAGCGGATGTTGTAGCTGACCACGAGCAGGGATTCGGTGGATGCGGGCGGCTTCACGCAGCAGAAAGTCTCGTACGGCTGCACGGGGTGTGTGTAGTTGAGCGGGGCGCAGCCGGCGGCGACCGCGAGCACGGCGAGGGCGCCCAGGAGGACTCGTGCGCGCGGGCGGTCGTGCACGGCGCCCCTCAGAACAGGGCGGGTGGCCGGTACAGCCCGAACACGCCCCGCAGGCGGTCGCTGATCTCGCCCAGGGTGACGTGCGCCTCGACGCAGGCCAGGATGCACGGCACCAGGTTCGCGTCGCCGCGGGCGGCGACCTCGAGTGTGGCGAGCGCGTCTGCGGCGGCCGTCGCATCGCGTTCGCTGCGCCACTGCGCCAGGCGGGAGGCGCGATCCCGCTCCACTGCAGGGTCGGGCGCAAACACGTTCCCTGCGGCCGGCTCGTCCTCGACGAAGCGATTGACGCCCACGACACCGGCCGTGCCTGCCTCGACGGCCAGCTGGTGGGCGTAGGCGGCCTCATGGATCTCGCGCTGCGGATAGCCCTGCTCGATCGCCACGAGCATGCCGCCCATGGCGTCGATCTTCTCCATGTAGACGAGCTCGTCTACATGGAGAAGATCGACGCCATGGGCG
>JBKJNH010000190.1:0-9337 GCA_046596055.1 Candidatus Eiseniibacteriota bacterium | reverse complement strand
CGGCGGCACCGGAACGGGGCGCCCCACCTCGTCGATCGCGACGAAGGTCAGGAACGCCGTGCTCGTCCGGCGGCGAACGCCGGTATTCAGGTTCTCGGCCTCGACGTGCACCTGCACCTCGATCGAGGTGTTCGACGTGAACGTCACCCGCGAGCTCAGGTGCGCGACCTGGCCCATCTTGATCGGCGCCTCGAACGACAGGTCGTCCATCGATGCCGTGACGCAGAGTCGGCCCGCGTGACGATGGGCGGCGATCGCGGCCACGATGTCGATCCAGTGCATCACGGTGCCGCCGAGCACGTTGCCGATCGTGTTCGTGTCGTTGGGCAGCACCAGCTGCACCATCTCGGTCGCGGAATCCCGCGCGGACTTCGCGACGAGCGTCAACCGACGATCACTTGTATCCGCCAAAGGTGCCCGGCGCGAAGACGTCCTCGTACGTGGCTTCGGCGCCGGCATACGGCTGCGCCTCCGCCCACGTGAGCGCGTCCTCGATCTCCTTCGACACGTCGGCCTGGATCTTCGCCGGATCGTCGGCCGCAAGCACGCCTTCCTCGATCAGCAGTTTCTCGAAGCGCGGCAACGGATCCTTCGCCTTCCACGCGATCACTTCCTCGTCGGTCCGGTAGTTTGCCGGATCGATCTCGGAGTGGCCGTACCAGCGATAGGTCTTGCCCTCGATCAGGGTCGGCCCGCCGCCGTTGCGAGCGCGATCGATCGCCTTCGACGCCGTCGCGTAGACCTCGACCACGTCGTTGCCGTCGATCGTGACGCCGGGCATGCCGTACGCCTTCGCGCGATCGGACAGGTCCGTCAGCGCGGTCGACATGTGCAGCGGAACCGACTCGGCCCACAGGTTGTTCTGGATGATGTAGACGGCCGGGAGCTTGTGCACGGCGGCGAAGTTGAGCGCCTCGTGGAAGTCGCCGCGCGCGGTGCCGCCGTCGCCGGTGTAGGCGAGCGCGATCAGGCCGTTCTTCTGCATCTTGTAGGCGAGCGCCACGCCGGTCGCGACCACGTACTGCGCGGCGACGGTCGACGCGGGCGTGAGCACGCGCAGCGGCGCGTAGCCGTAGTGGCACGGATGCGACTTGCCGCGGTCCGGCGAGACGGCGCGCGCGAGGATCTGCGCGAAGATCACGTCCGTCGGCACGCCCTTGCCCACCGACGCCGGCAGCTCGCGGTGCGACGGTCCGATGAAGTCGAGCTCCTGCAGCAGGAACGCCGGGACGAGCGTGATCGCCTCCTGGCCGACCGCGGTGTACATGTTGCCGAGCATGCGGCCCTGGCGGAACAGCTTGCGCCCGCGCTCGTCGATGAGGCGCGAGGTCCACAGGCGGCGATACAGAAGGCGGATGCGATCTTCGGGCAGGTCGAGGCGGCTGAGGCCGCCCGTTGCCGACTTGGTGCGAGTGCTCACCGAGGCCCCCTTTCGTGGGTCTGCGTCGGATCAGGATGCGCGGAGGCGGCCGGGCGACCGGCGCCCGGTGCGGGTCGGCAGGGAGATCCGGAGGGGAAGCTGCCGCGCGGCATCGTCAAGGTCGAGCGCAGTCTACGGGAGGCCACGGGGGCGGGCAAGGGGGGCGTTCGAGGGTGTTCGAGATGGCAATTCCGGGCCAGACGTTCGCGACCAGAAAACGCAGTCGATCGCGGTCGTGGGGCGACTCGCGCGCGTTCGGTGAATCAGGCCGCCGCTTCAACGTCCGGTGCCGCGTGAAGGGTCTCGGGCGCGATGTCGGCCCAGTTGGGCCAGGCGACCGTCCCACGCTCGATCGTGAAGACGCGGAACACCGAGACGTCCGGCTTGAAGGCATTGTGGTCATCGAACATGCCCCGCTGGATCGGCTGCTTGCCGATGCCCGTCACCTTCGAGATTCCTCCGCCGACCGCCACCCTCCACTCCTGCCCGCTGGGCGCTTCCCAGTTTGCCATGATCCCGGGGGCGTTCCGAGCGTCCACGCATCAGGCAGGTTGTAATTGAAGAACGGCTGGAAGTTTCGATTGTACATCGTGCTGTTTCCGAGATCGCCGCCGCTCGACCAGTTGAACTGGAACGGCACGGCCGTGAGATCGCCGACCGGATTCGGCGTCGCCCTGGCGAGATCGCCGGCCCCCTGCGCGAGTGCAGGGGCGGTGGAACAGGCGACGCCGACGCCGAGCAGGACGAGGGTACGGCGCAGGTGAACGGAAATCACGGGACCTAGAGGGTTGGATGGTGCGGGAGGCACGGAGACCCTCCACGGCCTTCGTTCGGTCAGATCAGGTGCACGATCTCCAGGTCGCCCCAGCACCTCTGCAAGTACTCCGCAGCCAGCCGGCGATGGCACTGCTCCGGCTCGTGCTCACTGCAGAGCAGGCAGGCTCCGTCGAGACCGGATCGCTCCACGGACTTCTCGACCTGCCTCGATGCGAGCAACTCGACGAACTCCCTCTCATACTCCGTCCAGGACCTTTGCTTCCCGCGGTAGGCCGCGAGCATGGGCGCAGTCGGCGTCAGAAGTGGCTCGTGACGATAGTCGAGCTGGCAGATTTCAGACAGGAAGAACTCCAGGTCATCCTGTTTCGCGAAGCCCGCGAGCTGGGAGGAGCGATTCACCCGGACATCCAGGAGGTGTCTGGCTCCCGAGTCCCGCAGCAGCGAGAAGAAACGACGTGCGGACTTCTTCGTGAATCCGATCGTGAACAGCTTCACGTGTCGTCGCCTCCGCCATCAGACTCGACATCCGGGACGCTCTCTCGAACGTAGGCGATCTTTCCGGCTTGCATGCGATACGCCCGCGCCAGGATCTCGGTTTCGTCGGCGAAGAGATCACGGTTCACGAGGCGATGCGCTTCGAGAATTTGGGCCTCGCAGGCTTCCTGGGAAACGAGGCCCCCATCCTGGAGAATGTGCTCCACCTGCATCCCAAGGAACTTGAGTTCACGTCCGATCAGGATCGTCCGATGACACTGAAGTGGATCGGCTTCCGCGCAAATCAACGCAATCCTGCCCTCGGGGACTCGCGCCGACAGATCGCTGAGGCCCGCCCGGAATGCGCTCGTCCTCCCCAGGCGCTCGTAGTCGACCCGGCCCCCTTCGTAAGCAGCCGGGTTCGGTGAACGAGCCCCCAGCCGATCCCCGAAGAACGCATAGCGGATCCCGATCTCGTCCAGGGACCTGTCGAGGGCCTCGCGATTGAACTGCGGCGTCCACCTGCTGTAGGGCGCTGATCTGACGTCAACCACGAGTGCAACCGCATGGTGCTTGAGCAAGTCGGCAAGCACGCTGAACGGGTGAGTGGAGTGGCCGATCGTAAAGACCCTACTCGGGATCGCGTGCATCCGGTGCATCCTCCGCCTCCGGCCGACAGTCGATGACCGAGGCCACGAGCTTGTAGCGAAATCCTTCGAACGGTTCGCTCAGTGAGACACAGAGCACCGATTCTACACCCATCGGGAAGCGGCCAACGCCGAGTTGGAAGAAGTCATTCTCCACGATCGGGTCGGTCACGATGAGCCGATACTTGACCCCGCCCAGCGCGAAGTGCGCCCGCAACCGCTTTCGACCCTCGAATACACTGACGACGAGGGCGAGCCAGTTCGGCCGCACGAGAGCCAGAGATGAGTCGAGTCGATCCGCTTCCTCGATCGTAATCCGATCATTCAATCCGGCCTTGCTGCTCTGCCCATCAACCCAGAGGTGCTCCACGTCCTGGCAGATCGCTACAAGACCGGTTCGATGGAATCGCCCGGCTCTGCTCCAGGTCCGCTCCTCGGCGATGAGATAATTCTCGACCTGGCAAGCTTTCGGGCTCGGCCGCAAGAGTGGAACTTCCAGCAGATCGAGAACACGCGGCTGGTTGCCGTCCGCAAGTCGAGCTTCATCGAGGGAGATCTCTTCCCCGGATCGGCCGCTGACCGGGCGAATCCAGTTCCCGATTCGAGCTCCGTCAAATTCTAGTCCGGCGATGCAACGACCCTGGTTCTTTCGGGAGTTGGCGAGGCAGATGATTCGCTTTGTGTAGGACTCGAGTGCGAACATTCGGCGCTCCAGGGGGGCGATTCCCGGGGGCTGACGTCGGGTCGATCATCCTGAATCATCCAGGAGAGCCGGGACAAATCGCTAGCGAAGTGTATCGACAACCAGGGCGTGCCTGGGCGCCGGCTCGGAGGATTGCTCGATGGCGCGCTCGAGCGCCGCCATTACCGGCGCGACCGCGGCATGCGCCGCCGCGTGCACGACGGCCAGCGTCTCCCCCGCCTTCACCGCATCGCCGACCTTCTTCTCGAACACGATGCCCACCGCCGGGTCGATCCGATCGGCCGCGGCGCGCCTTCCGCCCCCCAGGGCGACGACCGCCTCGCCGACGGCGTAGGCGTCAATCGATGAGACATACCCGGCCCGCTGTGCAAGCAACGGGACGAGGCTTTGCGCCTTCGCAAGGTGCTTGTCCGGATCATCCACCGCGCGCGGATCGCCGCCCTGCGCCTCGACCACGCGGCGGAACAGGTCGAGCGCGTCCCCCGAGTCGAGCCCGCGCGTGGCGCGCGCGCGCGCTGCGTCCGCGTCGCCATCGATCCCCGCGAGCACGAGCATCTCGGCGGC
This sequence comes from Candidatus Eiseniibacteriota bacterium, assembly GCA_046596055.1. Classification (GTDB taxonomy): domain Bacteria; phylum Eisenbacteria; class RBG-16-71-46; order RBG-16-71-46; family DASYSL01; genus JANPEF01. The sequence goes on along the minus strand of JBKJNH010000190.1, from coordinate 4,752 downwards.
AAGAGCCAGCGTGAGTTCGCGCACGTCGGCCGGTCCCTCGCCACGCAGGACGTCGAGCGATTCCTTCACTTCGAGCGCGTTGCCGCAGGCGGCGCCCAGCGGCTGGTCCATCGCGGTCACGAGCGCGGTTGCGCGCTTGCCCATGCGCTGCGAAACGGCGACGAGGCGCTCGGCGAGCTTCCTCGAGTCCGCGAACTCACGCATGAACGCGCCCTTGCCGGTCTTCACGTCGAACACGACGGCCTGCGTTCCGGAGGCGTACTTCTTGGAAAGGATGCTCGCGACGATCAGCGGGATCGTCTCGACGGTCGCCGTGACATCGCGCAGTGAGTAAAGGACGCCGTCGGCCGGCGCCAGCTCCTTCGTTTGCGCTCCGAACGCGAGCTTCAGCTTTCGGGTCTGGGCCGTGAACGCCTCGACCGAGAGCCGGGGATCAAAGCCCGGAATCGACTCGAGCTTGTCGAGCGTGCCGCCGGTGTGGCCGAGCCCGCGGCCCGAGATCATGGGCACGTACGCGCCACAGGCGGCGACGAGCGGGGCGAGCGGCAGCGAGATCTTGTCGCCGACGCCGCCGGTCGAGTGCTTGTCGACGGTGGGGCCTGGCAGGTCGGTGAACTCGATGACCGTGCCCGAGCGCATCATCGCATCGGTGAGGGCGAACGTCTCCTCGTCGTCGAGCGGGCGGAAGTACGCGGCCATCAGCCACGCGGTGACCTGGTAGGTCTCGATCGTTTCGGCGGTGACGGCTTTGACGAACGCGCGCAGGTCTTCACCCGAGTGACGCTCGCCGTCGCGTCGGGCGCGGATGAAGCGGCGGGGGTCAAAGGCCTGGCCTGCGGCCGGCATCAGTACCCGCCCGTGACCGTCTCGCCGCGCACGATCTTGATCGAGGCGCTGGTGCCCAGGCGCGTGGCGCCCGCCTCGATCATCTTCCGGGCATCCTCCTGCGTGCGGATGCCGCCGGCGGCCTTGATGCCCATGTCCGAGCCGACGACCGCGCGCATGAGCTTCACGTCCTCGAGCGTGGCGCCCCCGCCGGCGAAGCCGGTCGAGGTCTTCACGAAGTCGGCGCCGGCGGCCTTCGACAGCGAGCAGCCGGCGATCTTCTCCTCGGTCGTGAGCAGCGTCATCTCGAGGATGACCTTCGACACGACGTGCGGCCCGCAGGCGTCGACGACGGCACGGATATCGCGCTCGACGCGCGCATGGTCCTGCGACTTGAGCGCGCCGATGTCGATCACCATGTCGATCTCGCGCGCCCCGTCCTGGATGGCGCGGCGCGTCTCGTAGGCCTTCACCTCGGAGAGATGCGCCCCCAGTGGGAAGCCGACGACCGTGCACACCTTGGTCGCCGAGTCGCGCAGGAGCTCGGCACAGAGCGCGACGTATGTCGGATTGATGCACACCGACGCAAAGCAGTTCTCGGCCGCCTCCTTGCAGAGCTGCCGAATTTCATCGACCGTCGTTTCGGGCTTCAGGAGCGTGTGATCGATCCGCGCGCGGATGCCGGTCTCGTCGGACGGGCAGAAGCCCGGCGACGACGACACGCGCGTCGCGCCCGACTCGAACGCGTTCTTCACCTCGATCGCGCAGTGCTCTGCGCAGGGGCCCCACGCGTCGCAGCGCGGGCATCCGGGTGCGCCGATGGCGCCGCGCGGTGCGCTGGCGTAAGCGTGCATGGCCGCGGCGGCGGCACCGGGCGCCGCGCCGCCCTGCATCTCGGCGAGGACGAGGCGGGTGATGCGTTCGACGAGGGCGGTGCGGTCGAGGTCGGACATCGGTTCAGGCTCCGGCATCGAAGTGGCGGAACGCGTGCGGCGTGAGCGCGCCGAGCGTCAGCCGGTCGATGCGCCCCGGCTTCTGCGACGTGGCGAGGAGCACGGTCATCTCGTCGGCGCCGAACTCGAGCAGCACCTGGCGGCACGCGCCGCACGGCGGCGTAGGCTCGGGCGCCTTGCTCACGATCGCGATCGCCTCGAATGCGCGCTCCCCGGCGGCGACCGCCGTGAAGATCGCGTTCCGCTCGGCGCACATCGACATGCCGAACGAGGCGTTCTCGACGTTCGCGCCCCGGTACACGCGGCCCCCGGGAGTGCGCAGCGCGGCGCCGACCGGGAAGCGCGAGTACGGCGCGTACGCCTGCGCCAGCGCGCCCGTCGCCTCGGCGACCAGCGACGCCTCGTCCGGAACCGCCGTCTCGCCGCGCTCGATCATGCGTTCTCCTGGTGAACGGCCGCCGGCACTTCGTCGGGATCCATCGACCCGACCAGCGTGACCACGCGCCACGGCCGCCCACCCCGCAGGTACACGCGCGTGACGCGCTTGCCGATCGTGCACAGCACTTCGTAGGGCAGCGTCTCGCTCCATCCCGCCAGTTCCTCGATCGGGATCGAGCCGCCGTCGCCGGTCCCGAACAGTACCACGGGATCCCCGGGCTGCGGCGTGCGGCCGGTCTCGAGCGCGAGGTCCGTGAGGTCGACCATCGTCAGGTCCATCGTGACGCGGCCCACGATCGGCGCGCGTCGTCCGCCGACGAGCATCGATCCGCGATTCGAGCACAGCCACGAGTAGCCGTGCCCGTAGCCCACGGGCACCACTCCGATCAGGCTCTCGCGCGCGGTCGTGAACGTGCGGCCATAGGAGATCGAGCGGCCCTCGCGCATGCGGCGGACTTGCACGAGGCGCGAGCGGAAGGCCATTGCGGGTTTCAGCCCGAGGGCAGCCGGGCTGACTGCATTGGGTGGCGCCGTGCCATAGGCCGCGAGTCCGGGCCGGACGAGATCAAAACGTCCTTCGGGGAGCCGCAACATTCCCGCCGAGTTGGCGGCGTGCACATGCGGCGGCCGCAGGCCGCGAGCCTCGAGCGCGGCCAGGACTTCATGAAAGCGGGCGACTTGATTCCGGGCGAAGCCCAGATCCTGTCCGTCCGCATCGGGGAAGTGGGTATACACGGATCCGACGCGCAATCCAGGAAGTGCATCCACTGCGGTGAGAAAGTCCACAGCCTCGGTCGCGTCGACCCCGGTGCGTCCCATGCCCGTGTCGATCTCGACATGCACGCGTACGGGACCCCCGCCCTCGCGCATGGACGCCGACAGCTCGCGCGCGAAGTCGAGCGAGGGAAGCGTCGGCTCGAGGTGATGCGCCAACGCCTCTGGAATCTCGCTCGGGAGCAGCGGGGAGAGAACCCAGATGTCGGCCGTCAGGCCGGCATCCCGCAATTGAATGCCCTCGTGCAGGGTCGCGACGCCGAACTGGCGCACGCCGCGCGCGGCCGCAGCGCGGGCGACCTCCACGGCGCCGTGACCGTAGGCGTCGGCCTTGACGACGAGCAGGATCTCGCGCTCGGCGCCGATGTCGCGGCGGATCGCATCGAGGTTGGCATCGAGAATGTCGAGGTCGACTTCGACCCACGTCGAGAACGGCACAGGACCTCCGGCGGGCAGCGCGGCACGCGCGCCGGCAGTCTACGGGGCGTTCTCCCCCCCGGCAAGGCGCGGCTGGCGCGGGCACGAACGGCTCGGCTATCCTGCGGGCATGGACCCCACCGCCACGCCCGCCGAGCCCGCCGCTGCCGCCGCATCCACTCCCGATCCCGGATTCCAGGAACTGCGCGATGTGCTGCGCCGGCTGCGCGGCCCGGACGGCTGCCCGTGGGACCGCGAGCAGACCCTCTCGACGCTCACGCCCTACCTGATCGAGGAGGCCTACGAGATCCTCGACGCGGTCGCCAAGGGCGATGCCGACGAGACCGCCGAGGAGCTGGGCGACACCCTGTTCCTCGTCATCTCGTGCGCCGACATGCTCGCCGAGACCAGCCCGCACTCCTTCGACTCGCTCTGTCGCGCCACGGCCGCCAAGCTGCGCCGCCGGCATCCCCACGTCTTCGGCGACGCGACCGTGACGACCGCGGGCGCCTCGCAGCGCCAGTGGCAGGAGATCAAGCAGGAGGAGCAGAACTCGCGCTCGCTCTTGGGCAAGATGCCGGCGTCGCTGCCGTCGCTCACCGCCGCGTTTCGCACGCAGGAGAAGGCTGCATCGGTCGGGTTTGACTGGCCTGCCGTGGACCAGGTCGTGGCCAAGGTCGAAGAGGAGCTGGCCGAGGTGCGGGAGGAACTCGCGCTTCGCGGCACCGACACCGGCCCCGGCCACGCCCGCCTCGCGGCGGAACTCGGCGACCTGCTGTTCGCTGTCACGAACCTGGCGCGCTACGTGCGCGTCGACCCCGAGCGCGAGTTGCGGGCGACCGTGTCGCGCTTCCGCTCGCGCTTCCAGCACATCGAGGACGAACTCGAGAAGAAGGGATCGCACCCCACGCGCGCCACGCTCGAGGAGATGGACGCGCTGTGGGACGAGGCGAAGTCCCTGGAGAAAGACCGATGAACGTCACGCCGCCGAAGGACCGCACCTCCGCGCTGGTCATCTCGCTCGTCCTGGGCCTCGTCCAGGCCGCCTACCTGCAACTGGGCAAGATCGCCAACCCGGCCACCGGGAAGGTCGACGAGCCGCAGCTCGACGCCGCCCGGATCACGATCGACACCATCGCCGCGCTCGAGGAACGCACCCGCGGCAACCGCAGCGACGAGGAGACCCAGGTCATGGAGCGGGCGCTCGCCGAGCTGAGGATGAACTACGTGGATGAGGTGAAGAAGCGAGCGGCGGGAGCGATGGCGGCGGCGGCGCCGGAGGCCCTGCCGGAAGGCGGCGCGGCGACCGAGAACCAGGCGGGCTGAGCCGGTCGCCCGAGCGGCA
>JBKJNH010000141.1:0-27506 GCA_046596055.1 Candidatus Eiseniibacteriota bacterium | reverse complement strand
GCCACCGCTCAGGAACGTGATCGCGGCGACCTGGCCCGCGCGCAGCGCGGCAACCACCGGCGCGGCGTCGTAGTCCGTGGCGACGACACGATACACCGGAACGACGTCGACCGTGGCCCCCGCGGCGCGCAGCGCATCGGGTAGCGTCTCGCGCGCCTCGAACGCGCGCGGCACCAGCACGCGGCGCCCCGGCCGCGCGGCGCCCAGGCGCTCGAGCGCGCTGAAGAGGCCCTCGGCGCGAGCCGAGTCGGCGGTCAGCGCGACGGAGATGCCCTTCGACGCGAGACGGCGCGCCGTCGCTGCACCGATCGCGGCGACGCGGGGGCCGGTCGACTGACCAATGCGCACCGCGGCCAGCGCGGCCGCCACGTCGCGACCGACGCGGGCGGCGCGCGCCACGAAGCGGTCGACCGCGTTCCCGCTGGTGAAGGCGATCCAGTCGTAGGTCGTGAGCGCGGCCACCGCGGCATCGCAGGGCGCCCAGTCGGGCGGATCGGCCAGCTCGATCACCGGGGCCTCGAGCACACGAGCGCCGAGGAGGCGCAGGGCATCGGTCAGCTCACCGGCCTGCGCAAGCGTCCGCGTCACGACCACGGTGCGCCCGGCGAGCGGCCCGGGTTCGGGCATCGTCAGGCCTTCTGCGCGCGGGCCCGGGCGACGATGCGATCGCCGCCCTGATCGAGGAGGTCGATGGCGAGGCGCTTGCCGATCGCGGCGGCCATCGACTTGCGACCCTGGTGGTCGCCGCGATAGACGTGGATCCCATCGGGACTGGCGATGATGCCTTCGATCACGACCTGGCCATCGACCACCTGGGCCAGCGCACCGGCCGGCACCTGACATCCGCCGCCCAGGGCCTCGAGGAAACCGCGCTCGCAATCGGCCGCGATGCGCGCCTTGGGATCCTCGTAGGCCTCGACCAGCGAGCGCGTCTTCGAATCGTCCTCGCGCGTGACGATGGCGAGGAAGCCCTGCCCGACCGCGGGAACCATGATCTCCTGGGTGAAGATCTCGCTGACGCGATCCTGCCAGCCCAGGCGTTCGAGCCCGGCGGCGGCGAGGCACAGCGCATCCACCTGGCCCGCCTGCAGCTTCTTCCACCGCGTCTCGAGGTTGCCGCGCAGGTCGACGATCTCGAGGTCGGGGTTGTAGAGCAGGAGCTGGGCGCGGCGGCGCAGGCTCGACGTGCCGATCTTCGCACCCTCTTCGAGTTCGTCGAGGATACGGCCGTCGAGCGTGAGCAGCACGTCGAACGGATGCGCGCGGTGACCGACGGCCGCGAGGGCGAGCCCCTCGGGCAACTCGGTCGGCACGTCCTTGAGCGAGTGGACGGCGAAGTCGATACGATCCTCGAGCAGGGCGTCGTCGAGTTCCTTGGTGAACACGCCCTTCCCGCCGAGCTGGTGCAGCGGGCGGTCGAGGTCCTTGTCGCCCTGCGTCACGATCCTCTCGATCGTGATGTCCAGGTTCTTGTGCGCCGCCTTGAGGGCCGTCGCCACGACCTCGGCCTGCGCCACGGCGAGCGCGCTGCCGCGGGCGCCGAGCTTCAGATGTTGACGCGAAGCGCTCACGAACCCTCCAAGGCGAACGGCGTCCCTCGCGCACGAGGAACGCCGGGGAATGCGCGGCCTCCCTGCGCGGCGCGGTTGCGGGGAGTTCCGAAGGCGGTTCTACTTCTTGGCGGCCTTCTTCGTCGCCTTCTTCGCGACCTTCTTCGGGGCGGCGGCCTTGGCGGCGACGCGGGCCTTCTTGGCGACGACGCGCTTGCTCGGACCCTTCTTCGCCTTCTTGGCCTCACCCGCGGGCGCCGCCTTCTTCACCTTCTTGGCGGTCGCGCGGACGGGCAGCTTGACGCCCGCCTTCTTGAACAGCGACTTCACCTGGTCGGACGGCGTCGCGCCGACCGACAGCCAGTACGCGGCGCGCTCGAGGTCGACCTTCAGCTCGGCTTCCTTGGGCTGCGGATTGTAGTGACCGATCTCGTCGACACAACGCCCGTCACGGGGCGACTTGGACTCGGCGACGACGATACGGAACTTGGGGTCCTTCTTGGCGCCCATGCGGCGCAGACGAATCACGACGGCCATGACGGTGTTGCCTCCAGGGAAACGCGGGCGCGACACGGCCCGCAACGATAGGGGTTCGCGTGCGGCTCAGCCGCCGAAGCGGAACCCCCCCATGCCGCGCATTCCGGGCGGAGCGAAAGGCAGCTTCTTCTTCGGGCCCTTCATCCGCTTCGCAAGGGTGCGGACTTGATCGAAGTCGCGCAGCAGTTTGTTCACGTTCTGCACCTGCGTGCCGCTTCCCGCCGCGATGCGGCGCTTGCGGGACGCGTCGAGGACCTGCGGTTTCGCGCGCTCGTGCGGCGTCATGGCGAGAATGATCGCCTCGACGCGCTTGAGCTCGCGCTCGCCTTCCTCGGACATCTTGTGATCGACCTTGTGCCCGCCGGGCAGCAGCTTGAGGATCTCGGCGAGCGAGCCCAGCTTCTTCATCTCCCGCATCTGGCCGAGGAAGTCCTCGAGGTTGAGGTCGCTCTTCTTGAGCTTGTTCTCGAGCTCCATGGCGCGCTCGAAGTCGACCTTCTCCTGCGCCTTTTCGACCAGCGTGAGGACGTCGCCCATGCCGAGCAGGCGCGAGGCGAGGCGGTCGGGGTGGAACGCCTCGAGGGCGTCGACCTTCTCGCCGGTCGACATGAACACGATCGGCCGCCCCGTGACATGACGCAGCGACAGCGCGGCGCCGCCACGGGCGTCGCCATCCATCTTGGTCAGCACGACGCCGTCGACGCCGAGTTCCTTGTGGAAGGCCTCGCCCGTCTTGACCGCGTCCTGGCCGGTCATGCCGTCGACGACAAGCACGACCTGGTGCGGTTTGAGCGCGGCTTTCACCGCCTTCGCCTCGTCCATCATCGCTTCGTCGATGGTCAGGCGTCCGGCGGTGTCGAAGATCAGGACGTCGAAGCCGCGATCGATCGCCTCGCGCAGCGCGCCCTTCGCGATGTCCGCGGGCTGCTGGGCGATGTCGGTCGGCCGGAACGAGAGTCCATTGCCCTCCGCGAGGACGCGCAGCTGCTCGAGCGCGGCCGGGCGGTGAATGTCGGCGCTGGCCAGCAGCGCGCGCTTGCCCTTGTCCTTGAACCACCTCGCGAGCTTGGCCGCGAACGTGGTCTTGCCCGAGCCCTGCAGGCCGACGAGCAGGACGACGGTCGGCGTCTTCGGTGACAGCGCGATCGGCGTCGCGCTGGTGCCGAGAATGGCGACCAGTTCCTCGTAGACGACCTGCACGAGCATCGCCGCGGGGTCAACGCCCTCGAGGACCTCGCGCCCGATCGCCCGCTCCTCGACCTTCGCCAGGAAGTCCTTCGCCACCGAGACATGAACGTCGGCCTCGAGCAGCGCGCGACGGATCTCGCGCAGCCCTTCCTTGACGTTCTCGGGGGTGAGCTTTCCCTGGCCGCGCAGCTTCTGGAAGATGCCTTCGAGGCGGCGGGTGAGCGAATCGAACACGCGGGGACGGCCTTTCGAGGAAACGACGATCCAGACGATTTCGGGGCGAAGAAACGAACGCCGACCGGGGCCGCGAAGGGCTTCGGACGGCGACCGGATGGACGGTGCGCAGACTATCACGGGGGCCGGGTCCGGACAAGGCGGCTCGCGGGGCAGGAACCCGGGGTCGGGGCATGGTAGACTCCGCCGAGTTCAGGCGCCTCCGGCCGGTCCGCCCCCACGGAGTCCGATCCACCGATGGCTCTCGATCGACTTTCGCTTCAGCGGCTCTCCCAGCAACGCCTGCACGAGGCTAGAGCCCTGTACCGTGCAAGGCACTGGTCCGGAGCGTATTACCTCGCGGGATACGCGATCGAGTGCGCGTTCAAGGCGCGCATCGCGGCGCGGACCGAGCAGCACGAGTTTCCCCCGACTCCGAAGATCGCCTCCCGGGTCCATGTCCACGATCTGGCCCGATTGCTCATCGAGGCCGACTTTCCGGACATGCCGGCCGACGTGAGGACGGAGCACTGGAGCACCGTGCGAGACTGGACCGTGGATTCGCGCTACCGCGACGACATTTCCCGCAGCATGGCGCGAAGCTTGATCCGCGCGATCGACGGGAAGGGAGGAGTGCTCCGATGGGCACGGAACTACTGGTAGATGAGGACATTCGGCTGGGCCGCGATGTCGTGGAGGCCCTCGAGAAGGCGGACTTTCCTCATCGTGCCGCACTCTGGTACTTCGCCCCGGAGTTCGACGACTGGCGCCTCGTCATTGCGACCCCGCTGGTCGAGGAGATCGGTTCACCGCGGGCTTACAAGCGATTGAGCTCGATCCTGAAGAAGCACGAGACAGCCTGGGAGTTTCCCTCCGACTGGATCTGGCTCGTGGATCCGGACTTCCCGGCGCTCGATGCCATTGCGCGCCGTCTCCACCTGGGTCGAAAGCGTGAGCTGAGATACTCCCCGACACGCATTGCAGGCCTCCGGACTTCGGAAGCAATCGTCTATCACCTGCGTGCTCGCTGACGCGGAAAGCACCTTCACGTGGAGATCACCCGCATGACGCAATCGACACTCGACTGGAAGCGCCGTCCGCTGATCGGCGTCGTCCACCTGCCGCCCCTGCCCGGGTCCGCCCGCGCACCCGAACGCGCCGTGGATGCGATGCGCGCCGCGCTCGACGGCGCCCTGTTCGACGCGAAGGCACTGGAGGCCGGCGGGATCGACGCGATCATCGTCGAGAACTTCGGCGACGCGCCGTTCCACGGCGACCACGTGCCGGCGGCGACGGTCGCCGCGATGGCGGCGATCGCGCGGGAGCTGCGGCGCACGGTCCAGGTGCCGCTGGGCATCAACGTGCTGCGCAACGACGCGCTCGCCGCGCTGTCAATCGCCGCGGCGGCCGATTGCGACTTCATCCGCGTGAACGTGCACGCCGGCGCGATGCTCACCGACCAGGGCGTCCTCACCGGCCGCGCCGCCGAGACGCTTGCCGAGCGCCGTCGCCTCGGCGCCACGCGCATCGCGATCCTGGCCGACGTCCTGGTCAAGCACGCGCAACCGCTGGCCGGGGATCGCGAGACGCTGCTGTCGCAGATGGCCGAGGACACGTTCCGCCGGGGCCTCGCCGATGCGCTCATCGTCACCGGAGCCGGCACGGGCAAGGCGGCCGCGCTGGGTGACGTCGCCGCCGTGCGGCGCGCCGTCCCCGAGGCGCCGGTGCTGGTGGGTTCGGGCGTGAACGACGCGACGATCCGCGCCACGCTCGACGTCGCGCAGGGCGCGATCGTCGGCACGTGGTTCAAGCGCGACGGAAAGCTCGATCAGCCCGTCGACGTCGAGCGCGTGCGCGCCTTCATGGCCGCCGCGCGGGCCGACGAGTCGGGCAGCAGGTCGCCCGCGCGGGCAAAGACGGCGTAGAGCATCGGCCGCGTCAGGCGGCCGGTCTGCGTGTTCTGCCGGCTCGGGTGGTACGAGCCGAGCAGCGTCACCGCCCCGCCCGTCGCGAAACCGCCTCCCTCGATCCCATCCAGCAGGACTTCGGCGCCGTGCCCGTGCCTCGGGCGCGGCGTTCTCACTTTTCCGCCGAGGACTTCGTACGCGCGCAGGGTGTGCTCCCACGCCAGCGCCCCGAGAGCGACGACGACGCGCGCCTGCGCGAGCAGCCCGAGTTCGGCCACGAGAAACGGGCGGCAGGCAGCGAACTCGTCGGGAGTGGGCCGGTTGTCGGGTGGCGCGCAACGCGCGGCCGCCGTGATGAAGGTGTCGTGGAGCGTGAGACCGTCCTCGCGACCGGTCGACGCCGCCTGGCTGGCGAAGCCGTGTTCATGCAGCGCGTCGTAAAGCCAGTCGCCCGAGGAATCGCCGGTGAACATGCGCCCGGTGCGATTGCCCCCGTGCGCCGCAGGCGCGAGCCCGACGATCACCAGTTGCGCATCGGCCTCACCGAACGCCGGGACCGGCTTGCCCCAGTAGATCTCGTCGCGATAGGCACGGCGCTTGATGCGCGCGGTCTCCTCGCGCCACGCGACCAGGCGCGGGCAGGCGCGGCAGGCGACGACGCGGGATTCGAGGCGGGCGAGGGATGAGGTGACGGGTGCGGCCACGCGACGACTCAGCTTGGGCGCGCCGAGAGGATGTTCTGGAGAATCGCGCCGAGGGGCGAGAGAGCGATCCAGAAGATGATCCCGCTCACGATCGGGAACGCCACGGCAAGCGCGAGCGCGGCGAGAGTCTTCCGCCACGGCAAAAGGTTCGCCTCGGCGATCGTCAGCACCGTGAGCACGGTCGAGAGCAGCCCCATGACGAACACGAACCCGCGCAGGACGGCGACGGTCGCCGGAAGAAGCGCCGGATCAAGCCACCGGCTCACGAGGAGATAGGGCAGGGCGGCGATCAGGGGAATCCCGCCCCATGCGATCGCCCGCAGCGTCTCTCCGGGACGCGCGACGCCGCCCATCAGGCGCGTCGCGATCATCAGGCTGGCGGTGAAACCGAGAGCTGCGGCGACACACCAGCCGACGACGCCCGTGACGGCCACCCCGGGCGAGACGATCGGAGAAGGCTCCGAGGCGAGGTCGCGGACGGCGCTGAACGCCAAGGACAGGCCCTGCCCGAACAGCCCGGGAACGAGCAGCAGCACCCAGAGCCCACCATCGCCATGATCGAGCACCCAGCGCATCGTCGCGCGCGGATGGGTGAAGATCGTGCGCAGCATGTCCGGCGGACCGAACCCCTCGGGGCGCGTCGGCGGGACGAGTCCGCGGTCGACGGCATCGGCGGTGTTCACGTGCCGTCCTCGCCGCCGGAGTCGCCGCCCGGCGAGTACGCCCCCGGCGCGATCGCTCGCAACGCCTTCATCGCCGCCACCGGATCCGCCTGGCGGTACACGCCGTGTCCCGCGACGACGACGTCGGCGCCGGCGGCCGCGACGCGCGGGCCCGTGTCCTCGATGGTGACGCCCCCGTCGACCTCGATGAGGTACGACAGTCCGCGCGCACGACGCACGCCGACGGCGCGCCGGATGGTCTCGAGTGGCGCGGGGAGGAACGACTGTCCGCTGAACCCAGGGTAGACGGTCATGACGAGCAGCACGTCGACGACGTCGAGCACGGGTTCGATCTCGTCGATGCCGGTGTCGGGGCGCAGCGCGAGCCCGGACTTCACGCCGAGCGCGCGCAGGGATTCGAGCGTCGCGCGCAGCATCCGCAGGTCGATCGGGTGCGCGCCGCCCGCGAGTGGCGGGGGCGCCGTCGCCAGCGTGGCGTCCCCCGCCCCGCCCTCGCCCTGCGACCGAACGGGCGCGGGCCAGCCGGGGCCGGCCACGCCGGGCGCCTCGGCATGCACGGTGAGCACGGCCGCGCCGGCATCGGCGAACGCACGCGCGTAGCGCAGCGGCTCGTCGATCATGAGATGCACGTCGAGCGGCAGCTTCGTCATGCGGTGAAGCGCAGCGACCATCGGCGGGCCGAACGTGAGGTTGGGCACGAAGTGACCGTCCATCACGTCGCAGTGCAGCCAGTCGGCTCCGTCGTCGGCCAGGCGGACGGCGTGGTCGAGGCGGGTCCAGTCGGCGGAGAGGATCGACGGCGAGACGAGCATGCGCGGCCCCCGGAGATCGGTCGGACTACTGGATGAGCCGTCCGGCGACGGTCAGCACGATCGTCTGCCCGCGCAGCACGCGGGCGCCCGGCAGCGGATTCTGCGCATCGATGCGCGCGAAGTTCGATCCCGGTCCGTTCACGTCGACGCGAAAGCCGAGCGACTCGAGGTCGCGCTCGGCCGCCTGCGCGTCGCGCCCGACCAGGTCGGGCATGACAAACGCCTCGGGCTCGTTCGACACGCAGACGAGCAGGTTCACGGTGGTGCCGCGCGGAACCACCGCCCCGAACGCCGGCTCGGCCGCAACGACGAGCCCCGGCCCGGTCTCCGACGTGATGACCCGGCCGACCGCACCGGCGCGCAACCCGGCGCGATTGAGCAGGAGGCGCGCGCCGCGCAATGACTCGCCGAACAACTCGGGAACGTTGGCGAACTCCTCGCCCAGCGAGATGGTCACAGACACGCGGCGCCCGGCCCGGACCGGACGGCCGGGCTCGGGATCCTGCGCGATGACGAACCCCCGCGGGGCCGCAGCGTCGAACCGCTCGGCCGCGACCGAGAGCTGCAATCCGCCGCGCGCCAGCATCGACTCGGCCTGCTCGCGGTTCAGGTTCGACAGGTCGGGCACGATCACGTCGCCCGCCTGCCGCGTGAAGCGCGGCATGACGACGCGGTCGAACAGCAACAGCCCCGTGATGAACGCGAGGCCCGCTACGACGATCGTGCCGACGAGCGCCCGCAACGAGCGGGCGAATCGACTGCGCGGCCTCCGCGCCGGCGACGACTCCGGCGGCGGAAGCTCGCCTGGTGCGTCGCTCAAGCGATCACTCCCCGTCCGGCCGCGACGAGCGCACGAGTCGCGCGGCGAACGCGCCGTCGATCCCATGCACATGCGGCAGGACGCGCATCGAGCCGCCCTCCTCGACCGTGTCCTTGGGCAGGAACGCGGCCGCATGGTCCTTGCGCCACTCGGGGTTGCCCGCGAGGAACGACGCGATGATCTCGTCGGTCTCCTCGGGCTCGAACGAGCAGACGCTGTAGACGATGACGCCACCCGGCTTGACCACCTCGGCGGCGGCGCGCAGCAGCGCCGCCTGCGTCCCGGTCATTTCCTCGAACAGCGACGACTGCTTGCGCCACCGCGCATCGGCCCGGCGGGCGAGCACGCCCAGTCCCGAGCACGGCGCATCGACGACCGCGCGGTCGTACATGCCGCCCGCGCCGAGCAGCAGCAGGTTCGCCGACGTGCCGTCGGCGATCTCGACCTTGACCGACTTGAGGCCCAGTCGCGCGATCTGCTTGCCCATGGTACGCGCGCGCGGCGCCATCTTCTCGACCGCGACGATCTCGCCCGTGTCGCCCATCATCTCGGCGAGGTGCGTGCTCTTGCCGCCGGGGGCCGCGCACAGGTCGAGCACGCGCTCGCCCGACTTCGGGGCGGCGAGCAGGCTCACCAACGTCTCGCTCTCGTCCTGCACGGTGCAATCGCCGCGTGCGTAGCTCGGGAAGTCGGCGAAGTCGGCGTCGGCCTCGACCCACACGGTGTGATCGCAATACTTGCCGGGCGTGCCCTTCAGACCCGCCTCCTCGAGGCGCTTGAGCAGTTCCTTGCGATCGAGCCGCAGGCGATTGGCGCGCAGGCCAAGGTGGGCATGGCGGTTGTTCGCCTCGCACAGAGCGAGCGTGCCTTCGATTCCGTAGCGCGGCACCCAGCGCTCGAGCAGCCAGCGCGGATGCGACGTGATGGCCACCATCGCGTCGTAATCGGGCGACCCGTCTTCCTTCGTCGGCGACGGGAGCGAGAGATCGCCCACGCTCACCGCCTCGGCGATGCGCCGCAGCACGCTGTTGGCGAGACCCGCGGTGCCGGGGTGCCCGTACTTGAGCGCCAGCTTGACCGTCTCGTCGACCGCCGCACGGGGCGGGATGCGATCGAGGTGGATCAGCTGGTAGGCGCCGAGCCGCAGGGCGTTCTGGATCCACGCCGGCGTCGAGTTGAGGCCCACGTGCATGAAGCGGTTGAGCTGCCAGTCGAGCGTCGCGCGCTGGCGCAGCGTGCCCTTGACCAGCTCGTTCATGAAGCCGCGATCGCGCCGGTCGAGCTTCATCTGCTCGGCCAGGTCCTCGATGATGCGCTCGGCGAAGGCGCGCTTCACCTGCACCTGAAAGAGCACCTGGAGCGCGAGGTCGCGCACGTTCGGGCCGCGCTTGGGCGTGGCCGCGCTGGGCGCGCCGCCGGCCTGGCCGACCTTCTCCCTCTTGGGACGCGGCGCGTCGTCGGCGATGGCGAGGCCGGTCTTGGCGTCGAAGCGCTGCGGACGGGCGAAACGCCGGCCCTCGCGCGCGCTGTCGAAGTCGTCGCGCGGGCGATAGCCGCGTCCCGCGCCGGCGCGCGGCGCGCCGGGACGTGCGGCGCCGGGGCGCTCGGGACGGCCGCCGGAAGTCGGGCGGGCTCCGCCGGCCGGACGTGCCCCGGCGAATGAACGGGGAGGAGCACCGGTCGAGCGCGCACCGGTGGGACGTGCGCCCGCCGGGCGGGCGGGACGGTCGCCGCGATCGAAGCTCTTGCGGCGATCGTCGCGCGGGGCCGACGTGCGCGGGGCGTACGGACGTTCCCCTTCGCGACGCGGGCCTGCCGGACGAACCGGGCGCGCGCCATCGCGCGTGAACTTCGACGCGGGACGGCCCGTGCGCGGAGCATCGCCGGCCGCGCGCGGACGGTATGGGCGCTCGCCATCGGGGCGCGAGCGCGGCGTGGACGGACGATCCCCTTCACGACGCGGGCCCGAAGGACGGGCCGAGCGTGCATCGTCACGACGCGGGCCCGACGGACGCGCCGGACGTGCATCGTCACGCTGGTAACGCGAGGTCGGACGAGCCGGCGCGCCTTCATCGCGACGCGGCCGCGGCGAGTACGAACCTTCTCCCTCGCGACGCGGACCCGACGGACGAGCCGGACGCGCATCATCCCGACGCGGGCCCGAAGGACGAGCCGGACGCGCATCGTCACGCTGGTAACGCGCGGTCGGACGCGCGGTCGGACGCGCGGTCGAACCGGCGTCGCGGCGCGGTCCCGCGGGACGAGCCGAGTACGGGCGATCCCCCTCGCGGCGCGGACCCGACGGACGGGCGGAACGCGTGTCATCGCGGCGCGGACCGGCCGGGCGTCCGGGGCGCGCATCGTCGCGACGCGGTCCCGAGGGACGCGCGGGACGCGCTCCATCGCGGGTGAACTTCGACGCCGGGCGGGCCGGGCGTGCATCGTCACGGCCGGCGCCACTGCGCGGCGCCGGGCCGCGCTTGGGCCGGCCTTCCTTGTCCTGTGCGGAGCGGGGCAACACGCTCGGTCCCTTGGGTCCACGCGACTTCTTGATCATCTCGGTTCCTCACGGCTCGGGGTGCTGAAGCGCGGGGCGGAGCCTGTCCCCGTGCGAAGTCCGCGCCACCAATCGAGCGCGTTCATCTCGTTCTTGCCCGCGGGCCGGACCCGCAGCACTTCGAGCCAACCTTCGCCGCATGCGACCACGAGCCCGTCTTCCGGGCCCGGCCCGAGGATCGTCCCCGGGGCGGCGTCCCTCCCACCCGTGCCGTCCGCGGCACCGGGAGCCACGCGCGTCCGCTCGAAGCGGATCGGCGTGCCTTCGTACATCGCTTGTGCTCCCGGCCAGGGCGTCATCGCCCGTGCCCGGTCGTGAACCCGGAGGGCCGACGCCGTGAAGTCGAGCGCGCCGTCTTCCTTCCGGATCTTCTTCGTCGACGTCGCACCCGCCTCGTCCTGCGGCGTGCGCGGCGCCGTCCCTGCCTCGATCTGCTCGATCGTCGTCACCAGCAGCGCGGCGCCGTCGATGGCAAGTCGCGACGACAGCTCCCCCGCGGTCTCGTCGGGCCCGATCACGAGCTCGCGCGACAGGATCACGTCTCCGGTGTCGAGGCCCTCGGCCATCCACATCGTCGTGTTCCCCGTCGCCGCGCGACCGTCGAGGATCGCCGACTGGATCGGCGAAGCTCCGCGATAGGCCGGCAACAGCGACGCGTGCAGGTTGATGCAGCCGAGGCGCGGCACGGCGAGGAGCGAAGGCGAGAGGAGCGCACCATAGGCGACCACGACGAACAGGTCGGCCTGCACGGCCGAGAACGCGGCGACCACGCCGGGACGATTCGGCTTCTCGACCTGGAGGACCGGCAGCCCCAGCTCGAACGCCCGTGCCTTGACCGGCGGCGGCGCGATCTCGCGGCCGCGGCCCCGCGGCCGATCGGGCTGTGCGACGACCAGCGCGACGTCGAAGCGTGCTGCGACGGCCTCGAGCGACGGCACGGCGAACTCGGGTGTCCCGAAGAAGACGATGCGCACGGCGGCGGGAGCGCGGCCCTAGAGGGCCGGACCCTCGTGCTTGCCTCCGCCCTTGGGCGTGCGCCCTTCCTCGAGCGCCTTGAGCTCGCTCTTGTGCATCCGCTTCTGCAACATCCCGAGCCGGTCGACGAAGAGGACGCCGTTCAGGTGATCGAGCTCGTGCTGGATCGCGCGCGCCAGGTAACCGTCGGCATCGAACTCGACCGGCTTCCCGGACTCGTCGAGCGCCTTCACCGAGATCGACGACGCACGCTTGACCTCGTCGTAGACGCCGGGGACGGAGAGACAGCCTTCCTCGCCGATCTCCCAGCCCTCGGCCCGCACGATCTCGGGGTTGATCAGGGTCATGTCGATCCGCTTGTGCCGCTTGACCGGCACCGCAAGCACGAGCAGGCGCTGCGACGCGCCGACCTGCGGCGCGGCGAGACCGACGCCGTCCTCGGCGAGCATCGTGTCGAACATGTCGAGCACGAACGGTCTCGTCGCGTCCGTGACCTCGAGGATCGGCTTCGCCTTGGCGCGAAGGACGGGATCGCCGTAGATGCGCAGCGGCAGAACGGGCATCGGGCCTAGCTCTTGTCGGCGGGCTTGTCGACGACCAGCCCGACGATCGACGAGCGCTGGAACTCGATCTTCACGTCCTTGTCGACGAGCAGCGTCGTCGTCATCTCGCCGACTCCCGCGATCGTGCCGATGATCCCGGACTGCGTGAACACGCGGTCGCCCTTCTTGAGCCCGCCCTGCAGCTTCGCCAGCTCCTGCTGGCGCTTCTGCTGCGGACGGATGAGAAGCACGTACATGATCACGAAGATGAGCAGGATCTGCAGGAAGGGCAGATAGGCGGCGATCGGCGAGCCGGCGCCGGTCGCCTGCGCCGCCGCGGGCGTCGCGACCAGCAGGGCGGCGAGGACGGAACGGAACATCGGGACTCCTCGGGGTGACGGGCTCAGGCGATGCCTTCGCCGCTCTTGTACTTGTTTTCGAACGCGCGCCGCCAGGCGACGAACGTGCCGCCCAGGATCGCGGCGCGCATGGAACGCATCATCGCGAGCAGGAACGCGAGGCTGTGCAGGCTCGCGAGCCGCATGCCGAGGATCTCTCCGGCGGTGAACAGGTGTCGGATGTAGGCGCGACTGAAGCGACGACAGGCCTCACAGTCGCAATCGGGGTCGAGCGGGCGCGGGTCCCTTGCATACTTGGCGTTCTTGACGACCAGGCGTCCGCGCGAGGTCAGGACCGTGCCCTTGCGGGCGTCTCGGGTCGGGAGGACACAGTCGAACATGTCCACACCGTTGGCCACCGCCTCGATCAGGTCGAGCGGCGTGCCGACCCCCATAAGATAGCGGGGTTTGCCGGCCGGGAGAAGGGCCGTGTCAGCCGCCACCAGCGCGTGTCCCTGATCCCTCGGCTCGCCGACCCACAGCCCGCCCAGCGAGTAGCCGTCGAAGGGCTCGGCCACCAGGGCTTCCGCGCACTCCGCCCGGAGGGGGGCGTAGGTGCCCCCCTGGACGATCCCGAACAGCGCCGGCACGAACTCCCCCGCCGCCGCGAGCTTGCCGCGGTGGACGAGCCCACGCCGCGCCCAGCGCACGGTGCGCTCCATCGAGGCGCGCGCCTCGTCCTCGGTCGCGGGCCAGTGCAGGCACTCGTCGAACGACATCATCACGTCGACGCCGAGCGTGGTCTGGATCTCGATCGCGCGCTCGGGCGACAGCTCGTGCGCGGAGCCGTCGAGATGCGAGCGGAAGGTCACGCCCTCCTCGCGGATCTTCCTGAGGTTCGCCAGCGACAGCACCTGGAAGCCGCCCGAGTCCGACAGCACCGCGCGATTCCAGCCCATGAACGCCTGCACGCCGCCCAGTTCGCGGACGCGCTCGGGACCTGGACGGAGCATGAGGTGATACGTGTTGGCGAGCAGAATGCGGCAGTCGAGCGCCTCGAGATCGCCGGGCGTCAGCGTCTTCACCGTCGCCTGCGTGCCGACGGGCATGAAGACGGGCGTCTGGACGGTGCCATGGCGGGTGGCGAGCGTGCCGGCGCGCGCGCCGGTTGCGGAATCGACGGCCTCGAGGCGAAACGGGGCGGGGGTCACGGGGGCAGCATACAGCTTCTGGGGGCCGCAGGCCGCCAGGGCAACCAACCCCGACGGTCGCAGCCAGTGTTAGACTCGTCGCCATGCTCACTCGAGGCTTGCTCCAGATTCTCGCCGTGGCCGCACTCACCGCCGGCTGCGGCGACGTGAAGTCGATGGTCGAGGAGTTCGCCCAACTCCACCAGCGCGACGCCGAGCGACGCGAGGGCGCGCGCGACGTCCGCCTCGACGACCCGTTCCTCGAGTCTGCATTCCACGGCGACACGCTCATGGTGCGGCGCATGCTCGAGGTCTCCCCCGACTCCGCGAAGGTCCACGTGCGCTCGCGCGACGCCACCGGCATGACCGCGCTGCACAGGGCCGTGTGGGGCGGGCATCCCGCGGTCGTGACGCTCCTGCTCGAGCACGGCGCCGACGTCGAAGCGCCCGACGGTGGCGGCCAGACGGCGACCTCGCTTGCCGCGCGCTGGGGCCGCGCCGACATCCTCGCGCAACTGCTTGCCCGCGGAGCGAACGTGCGGGCCACCGACGACATGGGGCGCACGCTCCTGCACTACGCGGCGCAATACGGACACATCGACGTGATGCGCGAGTTGCTCGCGGCGGGAATCCCGGTGGACGTGCAATCGAAGAGCGGGCCGCCGTTGCAGAGCGCCGTGTTCGGCGACCAGCTCGAGGCGATGCGCTTCCTGCTCGATCACGGGGCGGGCCTCGAGACGCGGGGACCGCTCGAGTGGACCGCGCTCCACGTCGCCGCCGGCGCGCGGACCAACCATCGCGAGAACCCCGCGCTCTCCCGTCTGCTCCTCGACCGCGGGGCAAACGTGTCGGCCCGCGGCCACGACGGGATGACTCCCCTGGTCCTCGCCTGCATCGGCGACGACAGCACGGTCGTCGCGATGCTGCTGTCTCACGGCGCGCGTCCCGAGAACGCAACGGCGAACGGCTTCTCGGCATTGCGCAGCGCCGTCGAGTCGCACTCGCCCCGCGTGATGCGCATGCTCCTGGCGGTGGGCGCCGACCCGAACCAGCGCTACGCCCCGCCCGGCGAGGAGCGCCTGCTGCACCGAGCCTCCGCCGACAAGGACCCGACGATCGCCCGCACGCTGCTCGGCGCGGGCGCCGACCCGAACGTGCGCGACGACAATCGGCGGACCCCGCTGCACCGCGCCGCGTACGGCGGCCACGTGACCGTGCTCCACTTGCTGCTCGACTCGCGGGCCCAGGTCGACGCGCGGGACGAGTCGGACTACACGCCGTTGCACGTCGCAGCCGCGCAACGTCAGCTCGAGGCAGCGCGGGTGCTGCTCGCCGCGGGTGCCGACCCGAAGGCGCGCACCAAGGGCGGCGAGACGCCCGAGAAGATGGCCTGGGGACCCGACGGCGCGCCGATTCGTGGCCTGCTGGCCACGGCGATCGCAGGTCGCTCCCGCCCCTGACGATTCCCGCGCGGGCCGCGATGCCTTATCGTGCGCCCCCATGAGCCTTCGTCGATCCGCCGGTCTCCTGCTCCATCCCACCGCCTTGCCGGGTCCGTACGGCATCGGCGACCTCGGTCCGGCCGCCCATCGCTGGGTCGACTTCGTCGCCGACGCCGGGTGCGCCTGGTGGCAGGTGCTGCCGCTCGGGCCGACGGGGTATCGCGACTCGCCCTACCAATCGTTCTCGTCTTTCGCCGGGAACCCGCTCCTGATCTCGCCGAAAGCGCTGCTCGCGGACGGGCTGCTCACCGCCGCCGACCTGGCGGACGCGCCTGCGTTCGGGGACGGACCCATCGACTTCGCGCGCGTCTACGCGTGGAAGGAGCCGCTGCTCGTGCGCGCGGCCGATCGCCTGCTCGCCGCGTCGACGCCCGGCCCCACCACCGGGCTCGCCGCCGACTTCCTCGCCTTCCGGGCGCGCGAAGCCGCGTGGCTCGACACCTACGCGTTGTTCATCGCGCTCAAGCGCGCGCACGGCGGCGGTCCGTGGATCGACTGGCCGGTCGCGCTGCGCGACGCCCACCCCGCGGCGATCACCTCGGCGCGCGCCGAGCATCGCGTCGCGACCGGTCATGAAGCGTTCCGTCAGTGGGCCTTCGCCCGACAGTGGTCCGCAATGCGGGCGCACGCCCGTGTTCGCGGCGTTTCGCTGATCGGCGACACGCCGATCTTCGTCGCCCACGACAGCGCCGACGTGTGGGCCCATCGTCGACTCTTCCAACTGGATGCGGAGGGCCGCCCCGCCTTCGTGGCGGGCGTTCCCCCGGACTACTTCGCGAAGACCGGCCAGTTGTGGGGCAACCCGCTGTATCGCTGGGAGGCGCACGCCGCCGAGGGCTACGCGTGGTGGATCGCACGCATGAAGTCCGCGCTCAAGCTCGTCGACTTGGTGCGGCTCGACCACTTCCGCGGCTTTGCCGGCTACTGGGAAGTGCCGGCCGCGGCGGTCACCGCCGAGTCCGGGCGCTGGGTCCCCGGGCCGGGGGCCACGTTCCTCACCGCACTCGAGCGCGGACTCGCCGGGCTGCCGCTGATCGCCGAGGACCTGGGCGACATCACGCCCGACGTGCTCGCGCTGCGCGATCGCTTCGGGCTGCCCGGCATGCGCATCCTCCAGTTCGCCTTCACCGGCGCGACCAATCCGTTCCTGCCCCACCAGCACGTGCCGAACTGCGTCGTCTACACGGGCACGCACGACAACGAGACGGTGGCGGGCTGGTTCGCCCACGCACCCGCCGCCGAGCGCGCGTTCCTCGAGGCCTACCGCGGCCCGACGTCGGGCAGCGTGCCGTGGGACCTGATCCGGATGGCGTGGGCATCGGTGGCGGGACTCGCGGTAACGACGCCGCAGGACCTGCTGGGATTGGGCGACGACGCGCGCATCAACTTTCCGGGGAAGGAAGTGGGCAACTGGACGTGGCGGTTGCCGGTGGAGTGCTTCGCGGATGCGACGGGCCTCGCCGGGCGGCTGCGCGCCCTCGGCGTCACCTACGGGCGAGTCGCGCCGGGACCCGCTGCAAAGGGCTGACCCCGGCGCGAGGTGTTCGACCCACCCGACCGCGCAACACGCGCCTGCACGCGGCGCATCGGGGGAGGTTGATCGCATCGCCGTGCGCGGCCCGCAGTCGGGCCACCACCGCGCGAGGCCCGCATCGAGCGCGGTGCGCTCGTCGGCGGTGAGCAGGTGGCGATGATCATGGTGCGGTCCCTCGCGCTCGCTCAGCCCTTCGGCGGGATATTCTGGTTGAGGCAGAACAGGTTCTGCGGGTCGTACTTCGACTTGATCCCGACGAGGCGGTCGTAGTTCGGGCCGTACGCGCCCTTCGCGACGCGCTGCGTCTCATCCTCGGGCATGAAGTTGACGTACACGCCGCCGGTCGCGTGCGGCGTGAGCGCGTCGAACAGGCCGCGCGCCCAGGCGATGCACCCCGCGTCCTCTGCCGCCTCGCGCCAGCGCGTGTGCACGTTGACGACGAAGTCGATGTCGCGGTGCGGATACGGCGTGTCGCCCACGGGAACGCGATTGACCGCCGCGCCCAGGTGGCCGACGAAGACCTCGCACTCGGGGGTGGGCAGGCGGCCGATCGCATCGAGCAGGATGCCCTCGACGTCGCCGGTCAGCGTCTGCAGGTCATGGGACTTCCAGTAGTTACGCGCCCCTGGCTCGAGCAGCGGATCGAACGCGGTCTGCCAGCCGGCGAACGGCATCACGCCGACGTGCTCGCCGGCGCGCTTGCCGAACTTGCGCAACGGCGCCGCCATCGACTTGCCACGGCGCGGCGACCCGATCCAGCAGAATGCGACGACCACGACCTCCTTGCCGTGCACCTTCGCGGGCAGGAACGGCAGCGGCGGCGCCTTGCGCAACACGAGCCACGCGGTCATCTCCTCGGCCGCCTCGGCGGTGAACTTGCGATAACCCTCGAACACCGCCTTTGCCTCGTCGAACGGATAGACGATGAGCCCCGCGTACACTTCGGGTCCGTGCTTGTGCAGGCGATACTCGAAGGAGGTGACGACGCCAAAGTTGCCGCCGCCGCCGCGCACGGCCCAGAACAGGTCGGGGTTCTTCTTGGCGTTGGCCTCGACCAGCTCACCCGAGGCGAGCACGACGTCGACGCTTACCAGGTTGTCGATCGTGAGTCCGCGCTTGCGGCTCTGCCAGCCAAACCCCCCGCCCAGCGTCAGCCCGGCCATGCCGGTCGTCGAGTTGATGCCCGTCGGGGTGGACAGGCCGAAAGCCTGCGTCTCGCGGTCGAAATCCGACAGCAGCGCCCCCGGCTCGACGCGGGCGCGCTTGCGCGAGGGCTCGACCCGCACGGAGCGCATGAGCGAGAGATCGAGCATGAGGCCGCCGTCGCACGTCGCATTGCCGGCAATGTTGTGACCGCCGCCCTTGACCGCGAGCATCAGGCTGTGGGTGCGCGCGAAGTTGACCGCCTGGACGACGTCGCCGGCGCCATGCGCGCGCACGATCGCCGCGGGACGGCGGTCGATCATCGCGTTCCAGACCGCGCGTGCGGCGTCGTAGCCGGCGTCGCCGGCGAGGAGGAGGGGACCGCGGAGCGAGCCGCGAAGTGAGTCGAGCTGTTCGCTGGAGAGGGCGATCGTGCCCCCCGAGGACCTGCGGAAATCCGTCATCGAGAAACCCTCCGTGCAAGTGGGTCGGCGAGGCGGCGAGGGTAGCACCGAGCCCGTCCCTTGTCAGGCCTCGAGATCGAAGCTCGAAAGATCGAAGCCCCCCAGCGGGTTCGCCTGCGCGTAGACCATGGCCAGACCAAGGTCGTCGACGATCTCCTTCTCGAACGCCATCCCCGCCTTTTCGGCGACGCGGCGCGACGCCGCATTCTGTGCGCCGATCAGGCTGATCAGCCTCGGCACGTGCAGCGTCTCGAAGGCGTGGCGCACGATCCCGAGCGTCGCCTCGGTGGCGAAGCCCCGCCCCTGGAACGCGGGGTCGATCAGGTAGGCCACCTCGATCTCGGCCTGTCCCTCGATCGTCCACGGGAGCAGGCCGCAGCGGCCGACGAAGTGCCCGCTCGATCTCTCGATCGTGGCCCAGAGCCCGAGGCGTGCGTCGGACGGATGTCCGTCGAGGAACCAGTCGAGTTCCTCCTTCGTCTGCTCGAACGTGAGGGTCCCCTCGGGAAAGTGGCGGCGCACCTCGGGGTCGCGGTAGAGCGCGTACAGCGCGTGGAGATCGCCGGGCTCGAGACGGCGGAGGATCAGCCGCTCGGTCTCGAGGACGGTCACGGCGTGCCGGTGACGCAGCGCACGGTGTCGCGCGCGATGATCAGCTCCTCGTTGGTGGGGATGACGAACACGCGCAGGCGCGATCCCTGCGCGCCGATCTCGCCCTCCTTCCCGCCGACGGTGGCGTCGTTCCGCGCCGGATCCAGCGTGACCCCGCACCACTCCATTCCGTCGAGGATGCGCGCGCGCACCGGCGCCGCGTTCTCGCCGATGCCGCCGGTGAACAGGATGGCGTCGGCTCCGCCCATGCGTGCCAGCATCGCGCCGATGGCCTTCCGCGCCCGCAGGCAGAACAGGTCGATCGCCAGTCGAGCGCGACGGTCGCCGTGCGCCGCCTCCTCGGCCAGCAGGTCGCGCATGTCGCTCGTCAGGCCCGACACGCCCAGCAGGCCCGACTGCTTGTTGAGCATCGAGTCGAGCTCGGCGAGGGACAGGCCCTCCTTGTGGTGCAGGAACTCGAGGATGCCCGGATCGAGGTCACCCGAGCGCGTGCCCATGACCAGGCCCTCGAGCGGCGTCATGCCCATCGTCGTGTCGAGCGACACGCCGCCCTTGATCGCGCACGCCGACGCGCCGTTGCCCAGGTGGAGGCTCACGACGTTCGTCGCCTCGCGGGTCACGTCGGCGAGCCCGCGGTAGCGCCACGCCACGTAGCGGTGCGACGTACCGTGGAAGCCGTAGCGCCGGACGCGGTGCCGCACGTACATCGGGTAGGGAATGGCATACAGGTACGATGTCTCGGGCATGGTGGCGTGGAACGCGGTGTCGAAGACGGCGACCTGCGGCACGCCCGGGCCAAACGCGACGCGCGCCGCGTCGATCCCGCGCAGGTTCGCCGGGTTGTGCAGCGGGGCCAGGTCGATGCACGCCTCGATGGTACGGATCGCCTTCTCGTCGAGCAGCGTCGCCGCGGTCAGCGTCTCGCCGCCGTGGACCACGCGATGGCCGACCGCGTGCACGTCGCCCGGCGAGGCGAGCCCGGGCACGGCGCCGCCGACGAGCCAGCGGAGCACGGCCTCGAGCGCCGCACGGTGATCGCGCAGCGGTTCGGCCGAACGCACGGCAGGCGTGTCGCCGGCGCTGAGCGTGAGCAGGGCTTCGCTGCCGATCCGCTCGACCATGCCGCGCGCGAGCACGCGGTCGGTGTCGGCCTCCATCGCGGCAGCGTCGGTGGCGACGACCTGGAACTTGAGCGACGAGCTGCCGCAGTTGAGGACGAGGACGTTCACGCGCGCTTCCCCTTGGGGCGAGTCGTGGCCGGCGTCGGGCCGGCCCAGCGCCATTCGCGGATTGCGGGCAGGTCCTCGCCGTGGCGGCGGATGTACTCGCCATGCTCGACCAGCGAGTCGGCCATCGCCTTCTTCGCGTACGCCGCACGGGCGCCGAGTCCCGGCACGCGGTCGATCACATCGGTGACCAGGTGGAAGCGATCGAGGTCGTTGAGCACGACCATGTCGAACGGCGTGGTCGTCGTCCCCTCCTCCTTGAAGCCGCGCACGTGAAGGTTGGCGTGGTTCGTCCGCCGGTAGGAGAGGCGATGGATCAGCCAGGGATAGCCGTGGAACGCGAAGATGATCGGCTTGTCGACGGTGAACAACGTGTCGAAGTCGCGATCCGACAGCCCGTGCGGGTGCTCGCTCTCGGGCTGCAGCGTCATCAGGTCGACGACGTTGACGACGCGCACCTTGAGGTCGGGCGCATGGACGCGAAGCAACTCGACCGCAGCCAGGGTCTCGAGCGTGGGCACGTCTCCGGCACAGGCCATGACGACGTCGGGTTCGCCGCCCCGATCGTTCGACGCCCACTCCCACAGGGAGACTCCCGCCGTCGTGTGGCGGACCGCCGCGTCCATGTCGAGCCACTGCGGTGCGGACTGCTTGCCGGCGACGATCACGTTCACCAGGTTCCGGCTGCGCAGGCAGTGATCGGTCACCGACAGCAGGGTGTTCGCGTCGGGCGGCAGGTAGACGCGGATGACATCGGCCTTCTTGTTCACGACGTGATCGATGAAGCCCGGGTCCTGGTGGCTGAACCCGTTGTGGTCCTGCCGCCAGACGTGCGACGAGAGCAGGATGTTGAGCGACGCGATCGGCCGCCGCCACGGGATCTCGCGCGTCGACTTGAGCCACTTGGCGTGCTGGTTGAACATCGAGTCGACGATGTGGATGAATGCCTCGTAGCACGAGAAGAATCCGTGCCGCCCGGTCAGGAGATACCCCTCGAGCCAGCCCTCGCACAGGTGTTCGCTCAGCACCTCGAGCACGCGACCGTCGGACGACAGGTGATCGTCGTCTTTCGTGATCGGTTCGGTGGTCATGCGGTTCTCGACCTCGAACACGGAGTTCCAGCGGTTCGAGGAGGTCTCGTCGGGACTGAACACCCGAAAGTTGGAGTGATCCGCGTTCTTCTCCATGACATCGCGGATGAAGTCGCCCTGCACGCGCGTCGCCTCGGCATCGACGGAGCCCGGCGTGGGCACGGTCACCGCGTAGGAGCGGAAGTCGGGCAACCGAAGGTCGCGCAGCAGCGCCCCGCCGTTGGCGTGCGGGTTCGCGCCCATGCGGCGCTCGCCCAGCGGGGCGAGACCGAGAATCTCGGCGCGTGGGCATCCGTCGGCGTCGAACAGCTCGCGCGGCTTGTAGCTCTTCATCCAGCGCTCGAGTTGCCCGATCCGCTCGGGATGGTGGTGCACGTCGGCAAGCGGGACCTGGTGCGAGCGGAACGTTCCCTCGACCTTCTTCCCGTCGACCTTTGCGGGACCGGTCCACCCCTTGGGGCTGACGAGGACGATCATCGGCCAGCGAGGACGCACGATCCGCCCCACGCGCGCGCCCTTGCGGCGCGCGACCGCCTGCGCCTTCGCGATCGCGGCGAACGCGCGGTCCATGGCGCGCGCCATGGCGCGATGCGCGGGCATGGGATCGTCGCAATCGACGAAGATCGGGTCCCAGCCGCAGCCCGTGAGATACGCGGCCAACTCGGGGCGCGGGATGCGCGCGAGAAACGTCGGCCCCGCGATCTTCGCCCCGTTCAGGTGCAGGATGGGCAGCACGGCGCCATCGCGCGCGGGGTTCAGGAACTTGTTGCCGTGCCAGCTCGCCGCCAGCGGGCCGGTCTCGGCCTCGCCGTCGCCGATCACGCAGGCGACGACGAGATCGGGATTATCGAACGCCGCGCCGAACGCATGCGCGAGCGCGTAGCCCAGCTCGCCGCCCTCGTGGATCGAGCCCGGCGTCTCGGGCGCGACATGGCTCGGGATGCCGCCCGGAAACGAGAACTGGGTGAACAGCCGCTTCATCCCCTCCTCGTCCCGCGACACGTCGGGATACACCTCGCTGTAGACGCCCTCGAGCCACGTGTTGGCGACCATGCCAGGACCGCCGTGCCCGGGACCGCACACGTAGAGCACGCTCACGTCGCGCTCGACGATGAGGCGATTGAGGTGCACGTAGATGAAGTTGAGGCCGGGCGTCGTTCCCCAGTGGCCCAGCAGGCGCGGCTTGACGTCCTCGACGGTGAGCGGTCGCTTGAGCAGCGGATTGTCGTAGAGATAGATCTGGCCGACGGAGAGATAGTTCGCCGCGCGCCACCACGCGTCCATGCGACGCAGGAGGGCGGGGCCGGGTGTCGCACGTCGAGGAGTCATGGAACTCGATTCAGGAAGAGGGGTCGTCGGGGGACTTCGGCGGGGCGTTGCGCTGCATGTGCGTCATGAGTCGCTGCATCTCCTCGAGCCACTCGATCCGCAACCACAACGGTAGTGCAGCAATGCGCCGCCGCTGGGCGTCGGCATGGCCTTCGTAGCCGCGATCCCAACCCCCATCTCGCGCCGTCGTCGGGTCGTCGGCGCTCATGCGGGGTCCGTTCGACGCGTTCAGGGCCCCGATGATGGCTTCGACGCTGCGGCGTTCCATTCGTCCAGCCTACCCGCCGCCACGGGGCGGCGCCACGCTTCGTTCGGCCAGCGCCTCGGCCGCGCCCTCGAAGTCTGCCAGCACCCCGGGAGCGAACGACGCGCGCAGCGCGTTGAGGACGGCCAGCACGTCGATCGCTTCCTGCAGCAGCGCGCCGGCAACGGGTGGCAGATACCCGAGCGCCGCGGCGCCCATGCCGACGATCGAAAGTGCGATGCCCCCCACCGCGCTCTGCAGCGCGATCGCGCGCATGCGGCGACCGATGTGCAGGAGCTCGTCGACGCGCGCCAGCGAGCTGTCGAGCACGACCGCGCCGGCGGCCTCGGCCGTGACGTCGCTGCCCTGGCCGAAGGCCACGCCCACGGTCGCGGCCGCGAGCGCCGGTGCGTCGTTGATGCCGTCGCCCATGAACAGCGTCGGCGCGCGCGCGGTCTCGGCCCGCACGATGGCGAGCTTCTGCTCCGGGCTCTGGCTGGCGAACACCTCGGTGATCCCGACCTGCTGGGCAAGATGACGCACCTCGCTCTCGCGGTCCCCCGAGACGAGCAACACGCGATCGAACCCGTGACGCGGCTCGAGATGCTGGACGAAGGCCCCACCCTCGGTGCGCACCTCGTCGCGAAAGCGGATCAGCGCGGCAAGGGCGCCGTCGAACAAGACGACGCTCTCGAGCCCGCCGCCCGTCTCGGGAAGCGCCGTCGCGTCGACCCGACCGGCCAGCGCCTTGCGACTGGTGACCTCGACCAGCACGCCGTCCACCGTGCCCTGGAGTCCGTGCCCCGGCCGCTCGTTCACCGCGGTCGCAGGATCGATCGCCAGCTTCGCATCGTCGGCGGCGCGGTGGATCGCCGCGGCGAGCGGGTGGCGCGAGTAGCGCTCGACGCTCGCGACGCGCGCCAGCACGCGATCGCGCGCGTTGCCGCCCAGCGCGAGCACTTCGCTCACGCGGGGCTCGCCGTAGGTGAGCGTTCCCGTCTTGTCGAAGATCGCCGTGCGACAGGTGTCGATCTCCTCGAGCACGCTGGGATCGCGGACGATGATCCCCTTCCGCGCCGCGAGCGACACCGCGCCGATGATCGCCACCGGGATCGCGATGATGAGCGGGCACGGCGTGGCCACGACGAGCACGGCGAGGAAGCGCACGGGATCGCCCGAGGCGACGGCGGCGGTGATCGCGACGACGAGCGCCAGCGGCGTGTACCACATGCCGAGCCGGTCGCCGAGGCGACGCAGGCGCGGGCGGCGCTGCTCGGCCTCGCGCATCACCCCCATGATCTGCGTGTAGCGCGAATCCACCGCCGTCGTCGCGGCGCGGAGCACGAGCGCACCCTCGCCGTTGATCGCACCCGAGAGAACCGCTGCGCCGGGGATCTTCTCCTGGAAGTACGGCTCGCCGGTGAGATACGCCTCGTTCATCGTCGAGCGGCCCTCGAGCACGACGCCGTCGACGGGGCAGGTCTCGTGCGGGAGGACGACCAGTTCGTCGCCCACCGCGACCGCGCCGATCGGGATGTCGCGCAGGCCCCCCTCGCCGCGCTGGTGGGCGACGGTCGGCATGCGACGGGCGAGCGCATTGAGCGCCGAGGACGCCCGCCGTGCCGCAAACGACTCGAGCGCCTGGCCACCGGCGAGCATGAGCACGACGATGACCCCGGCGAGATACTCCCCGAGCACGATCGAGGTGATGATCGAGATCGCCGCCAGCGCGTCGGCGCTGAACTCGCCGGCGAACAGGCGCCGCACGACGCCGATCACGAGCGGCGTCCCTCCGAGAAGGAGCGCCACGAGCAGGGGCAGCGTGCGCCATGGGAAGCCGCCGACGGTCGCCCCCGCCGGCCCGAACGCGCCGAGAAGCAGCGACGCCGCGATCGCGAGCAAGGCGACCACGGCGACGGCGACCTGGAACTGGAAGCGCGGCTCGTGCGCGGTGGAATCCAAGGTCAGGGCAGCGGCTTCGGGGTTTCCATCTGCCAGAGGAGGAACGCCCACTTGTCGGCCAGCGTCTCCTGCTGCTGGCTGCGCGTCGAGCCGATGCCGTGGCCGGCCTTGTAATCGACGCGGAACAGCACAGGCTTGCCGCCGGCGGTCGCGGCCTGCAGTCGGGCGCACATCTTCGCCGATTGCCACGGCTCGACACGCGGGTCGTTGATCCCGTGCGAAAGCATGACGGCGGGGTACTTCACGCCGTCCTGCACGTGATGGTACGCGCTCATCGCGAGCAGCCCGTGGAACTCGTCCTGCTTCTCGACGGTCCCGAACTCCATGATGTTCGGGATGCCATTCGTCGTCTTCTCCATGCGCACGGCGTCGAGCGAGCCCACGTCCAGCAGCGCGGCGGCGAAGAGGTCGGGACGTTCGGTGATCGCGCGCCCGATCGTGATGCCGCCGGCGCTGCCGCCCTGCCCGGCGAGCTTCGCCGGCGACGTCCAGCCCTCGCGCACCAGGTACTCGCCGCAGGCGATGAAGTCCTTCCACGTGTTCGGCTTGTTCGCCTTCTGCCCGGCCGTGTGCCACTCCTGCCCCAGCTCGCCGCCGCCACGCACGTGGGCAACCGCGATGATGCCACCCTTCTCGAGCCACGCCAGCTGCTTCGGGTCGAAGTTCACGTTGCGGTTGATGCCGTACGAGCCGTAGCCGGTGAGATACGCGGGATTCGTGCCGTCCTTCTTCACGCCGACCTTGTAGAGGATCGACAGGGGCACCATCACGCCGTCGTGCGAGGGCGCCTCGACCTCGATCGACGCATAGCCCGCCACCGCGTCGTAGCGGCCGACCGGGTTGAGCATCGTGTCGGCGAAGCGACCGGTCACGGGATCGAAGCGATACGTCTTCCCGGCGCGCGTCCAGGCCCTCGTCTCGACGAACGCGCCGGCCAGGCCCGGGTGGCCCGCCACCAGCACGCCAGCTTTGAAGTCGTCGGGCATCTCGAGCATCGCGACGACAGAGGCGGCAGCGTGCGGCACGCGGCCGATCGAGCCGGCGCCGCCGCGCTGGAACTGCACGTAGAGCGCATCCTGCGCGCTCCGGATGCCGTCGACAACCAGCGGCCCGGGCGGCACGACGAGCGTCGCTCGGGCGAAGTCGGGCGCCGCGAGATCGGTGCGCACGACCTTGAAGCGCGGCGCATTGCGCGAGGTGACCAGGTCGATCGTGCTCCCGTGCACGGCGAAGCCGGTCACCGAGTCGGGCACGTCGCAGATGATCTTCCAGCTTGCGTCCTTGCCCCGAGCCACCAGGTCGTCGAGTCGCGCGCTGTACAGCGTGAGCTGGTTCGAGTCCCCGTGCGTGATCCGGCCGATCGCGAACGGCGAACCGGCGGGTAGCTCGATCGCCGGGAAGTCCTCCTCGGACATCGCCACCGCGGCGTTGTCCCCGTGACCGAAGACCTGCGGATCGTTCGCGACCGGCGTGCCCAGCCGATGGAAGAACGCGCGCGACAGGCGATAGCCCTCGGTCGCGGGCGCGTCGGGCGGCAGGTCGCGCAGGCGGGAGTAGTAGAAGCCGCTGCCGTCGGGCAGCCACATGGGCTCGACGTAGGCGGCCTCCATGCGCGTGATCGTGTCGCCGAGCGCCGCGCCCGTCGCCACGTCGATCACGTAGAGGATGTCGTCCTCGGATCCGGACGCCGCCAGGCCCACGGCCACGCGCTTTCCATCGGGCGAGGCCTGCGACCAGCTGATCGAGTAGTGGCCGCCGTCGGCGGGCGTGCGCGTCGACGGATCGAGCACCAGGCGCTCGGTCGTCCCGCCGGCCGGGCGGAAGTACAGCTTCGCCAGGTTCTCGTCGGCCTTCTGCTTCAGGTAGAAGAGGCCGCCGTCGGCCTGCGGTTCGATGTCGAAGACCTTCCACGGGCGGCCGGCATCGTACTCGGCGATCCGGGCCCGCAGCTCGTCCCGGTGCGGCACGGCGGCCATCACGGCCGTCGTGTAGTCGGCCTGGCTCTTGATCCAGCCGAGGACGCGCTCGTCCTTCACGTTCTCCATGGAACGGTAGGGATCGGCCACCTTCACGCCCCAGTGGACGTCGGTCACGTCCTCGATCGGCGCCACGGGGGGCCCCTTGGGCGGGGCGGCGACGGTGAGCAAAGGCGCGAGCGACAGCATGGAAGCGACGAGCAGGGCGGCGACGGTGC
Organism: Candidatus Eiseniibacteriota bacterium; assembly: GCA_046596055.1. Taxonomy (GTDB): domain Bacteria; phylum Eisenbacteria; class RBG-16-71-46; order RBG-16-71-46; family DASYSL01; genus JANPEF01. Next base: position 189 of record JBKJNH010000141.1, on the reverse strand, counting down.
GCGAGGGGGGCATGGGCGATCTCCGGATGCCGGTTCGGGGGCGGGGAAGACCCAATTCATGCGGCCGCAGCGGGACCGTGTCAAGCACGGGCGCACGGGGCCAAACGGCTGCCGGATCGCTTGCACGAACGGCCCGCCGGGGGCATCATGCGCGCAATCCGTCACACCGACCCTTCCACCCAAGATCGC
>JBKJNH010000373.1:0-17122 GCA_046596055.1 Candidatus Eiseniibacteriota bacterium | reverse complement strand
GGTCCGGTGTCGGCGGGGGACGGCGCAGCCGTTCTCGCACTCTCGAGCCCGGCCCCGAACCCCGCGCATGGTGCGGCCCTGCTGCGCTTCTCGCTTCCCGCGACGGGCACGGCTCGCCTCGACCTGGTGGACATCACGGGCCGGCGCGTCTGGGGCGTCGAGGGCGCGTTCACGGCGGGTGCGCACACCTGGCAGTGGGGAGGGTCCGATGCCCAGGGCGGGCGCGTGCGGGCCGGCCTGTACTTCCTGCGGCTGGTCACCCCGTGGGGAACGCGCTCCGAGCGGTTCGTCGTGCTCCGGTAGGCTCAAGTTCCGGCGTCGTGACCAATCGGAAACGATTCGGTCACACCCCGGGCGTAGGGTCTTGATCACGGAGCGAGGCGGCGATTTCCCGACACCCATTCGACTCCGCACGCCGCCTCGCTCCGTCTTCGCGGATTGCGCCGGGCCCCCGGGACATTGACCCGGGGGCCCGTATTCTTGTGTCCGCGCAATCTCGCGACCGTCCGAGCTCGTCCTAGCGCAGCATCGCCAGCTTGACGCGCTCCCGCACGCCCCCCGCGCCATCCACCACCACGAAGTAGACGCCGGCGTTCACCCGATTTCCTCCCTGGTCGCGGCCGTCCCAGCGGAGCTGCTGCGGTCCCGCGGGACTCCAGCTGCCGTGCAACTGCCGGACGAGTCGGCCTGCGGGGTCGAGGATGCGGACGGTCGTGAGGCCTGCCCGCGGCAACTCGAAGCGGATCGTGGATTCCTGCACCATCGGGTTCGGCGCGAGTCGCAGGTTCACCCTGTTCGTGTTCGTGTCGTCCACCGAGACGACGCCGGTACACGTCTCCACGACGCCGTCCTCCCCGCCACCGGGCTGGGCCGCGTTCGAACAGATCGTCACGGGCTTGGTCATGAGGCTCGTGCAATACGGATCGTTCGTCAGGGTCACCGGGCCGCTCTCGGCTCCGGCCGGGATGGTGGCGGTGATCCGGGTGGAGCTCTCGAGCTTGAAGAGGGCCCCGACGCCGCCACCGAACGTCACGGCACGCACCCAGGCGAGGTTGCTGCCCGTGATGGTGACCTTCGACGCGACCGGCCCGATTGCGGGGTCGATGCTCAGGACCGCGGGACACGGTGTGGCCGGGAAGGTTCCGGCGATGTCGTAGGAACCGAGACTGCCGTACCGGCTGTATCCCGAGGGCGGAGAATTGAACGGCGCCCCCGCCGCGCTCCCGGTCACCTCCAGCGAGTAACGACCGGCCGGAACGGTCGCGGAGAGCGTCGTCGTCTGCACGCCGTTGCCCGACGCAACCAACGCACCGTTGGAGTCGTACAGCCGCGCGTTCAGGTTCAGGTTCGGCCGATGAACGGAGTCGTACGCACCGGACGGCGGGTCCGAGCGGAGCGTGAGGTTGACGGAGCCGGCGCCGCTCACGAACGTGAAGACGTCCACGTCGCCGGAGGGTGCCCCGATGACGCCGGATCCGCTCGCGGCGAGTCTTCCGTTGCCGGCATCCGTGAGCGCCAGGGACGTCGCGTTCGTGGCGTCGTCGGTGTGGTCGTCGGGACGGAAGCCGAACCCGTTGAAGGTCGTGATGATCGACAGGTCGTCCTCGGCGTTGTTCGCGCCGGTGTACTCGCCCTTGCTCCACTGGGTCACGAGGCGCTGGTACGCCCCACCCATGATCGTTCCCCACGAGGTGCCGTCGGGGACGCCGTGGCCCGCGTAGTACTCCTGCGTTCCACTGCCGTCGTGGTGCAGCATCAGCGAGTGTCCGACCTCGTGCGAGGCCGCGTCGATGATCTCCGCCAGGCTCGAGCGGCTGAACACGAACACGGGCGTGTCCGAGTTTGCTGTGAAGTAGCCGAGGAAGGCCATGCCGCCGCACTGGCAAGCGCCGCCGGTGAAGTCGGTCGAGAACACCACCCGGATGCCCCACGCCGCGTCACCGGCTCCCAGTCGCCGCAGGTCATCAATGCCGGGATCCTCGGTCGTCACGTCGACGTCGAAGGGCCGGAAGTCCTCGGCCACACCGTCCCAGGCCTGCTGGATCAGGGTTCGCTCGGCGCTCGAGAAGCTCGACGGATCGCCGTCGGTGTCGAACGACGGGCTCACGATGCTCGTCATCCCGTACTGCGTGTTCCACCGCGTGCCCTGCGTCACGTGACCGTCGAAGTCGAGATAGATCGTGTGCGCGGCGCCGGGACGGCTGTGCAGGACGAACGTCGACTCGGGGGACGAGAGAGTGCCGACATCGGCGGACGGATCGGACAGCGACGGAGTGGAACCGTCGGTGAGGCCCATGTCCACGTACAGGAGCTGGTCATCGTCGGTGAGATGGAGCGTGCGGTCGCGCGCGAGGAGATCGCGGAGCTTCGCGGGAGTCAGGTGGTGGGCAGTGGCGACCTCGGGCAGCCGGCTGCCGAGCGCATCGATCGCCGCCTGGCCGTTCACGGAGCGCGCTGGACTGCGCGAAGGTTCCTGCGCCCCGGCGAGGGTGCTCGGAGTCGTTCCGCAGATAGCGATCGAGAATCCGACGAGCGAGAGGAGAAGGGAATTCGATGGACGACGCTGCGTGCGGGGGGGCATGCAGTTCTCCTGCAGGGGGGGTCGGAGCAATACGAGTCGAGACGTGAATGCGATTGCATGAAGCCAATACACCCTGACGATAGCATCCGTTCGGGGCGGGTCAACCGGCGATCACGCTGCAGTGTCCTGATCGTGCTTGTTCTCGACCGTGGCGCCATGCTAATTGGTCCCCTCATCGCGTTCACGCGCCCTTCGGCCGCTCCTTGTGGAACGCGGTCGCTTCCTGGAAGGCCCGGCCCACGCGCAGCGCGGCGGCTTCCTCGAACGCGGGCGCCATCACCTGGAACCCGCAGGGCATGCCGTCCTTGCCGAAGCCCATGGGGAGCGCGAGCGACGGCAGGCCGCAGCCGTTGCCCATCGCGCCGACGGGATCGCCGCCCGAGAAGTAGGTGTCGAAGTCCTCGGTGACGCCTGGCGCCACCTTGAGGAACGTCGGCGACACGATCACATCGAAGTCGGCGAAGAAGCGGTTCATCTCCTCCTGCATGACGCGCCTGAGGCGCAGCGCCTTCACGTAGTCGGCGCCGCTGATTGCCCTGGCCACCTCGCCCTGCACGAATGCGCGCTCGTCGACGAGCTGGCGCGCGCCCTTCGCCCCGTCGGTGAACAGCGACTCGAATGCCGCAGCGGCTTCCACCTGCACGGAGACGATGGCCGCCGCCTCGTAGGGCAGGTCGGGCAGCTTCGCCTCCGTCATGATGATGCCGAGTCCGGCCAGTGTCGTGAGCGCCGCCTCGAACGCCGCGCCGACCTCGGGCTCGCCGTGCGCCGCGAAGTCGGCCTTGATGACGGCCGCCCTCAGGCCGCGGGCGCTGCGCGTCCAGCCGGCCCAGTGGAGCGGCTGCGTCGACGAGCCCGGATCCTCGGGATCATGCCCGGCGGTGGCATCGAGCACCAGGCGCACGTCCTCGACGCTGCGCCCCAGCGGCCCGATCTTGTCGAGCGTCCACGACAGCGGCATGGCGCCCGCGCGGCTGACGCGACCGTAGGTGGGGCGCAGGCCGGTGACGCCGCAGAATGCGGCGGGGCACAGGATCGAGCCCCACGTCTCGGTGCCCAGTGCGTAGGGGACGAGCCCCGCCGCGACCGCCGCGCCCGATCCGGCCGACGATCCGCCGGTCCAGCGCTGCGGATCCCATGGATTCCTCATCGGTCCGTGCATCGACGCGTCGCCGCGGTGGTACCCGAGGCCGCCCGCGAGCTCGGCCATGGTCAGCTTCGCGCACAGGATCGCCCCCGCACTGCGCAGCTTCACGATCGCGGCGGCGTCGCGCTCGGGGACGCGGGCGGCAAACGGCCGCGCCCCGTACGTCGTCGTGATGCCCGCGGTGTCGAACAGGTCCTTCGCCGCGTACGGAATGCCGTGCAGCGGCCCGCGATCCCGACCGGCCTTCAACTCTTTCTCGGCGGCCCTCGCCTCGTCGAGCGCGAGATCGCGCGTCAGCGTGGCGACGGCGTTCAGTTCTCGACCCTTGCCGTCGAGCCGGGCGAGTGCGAGCTCGGTGAGCTCGACGGGCGAAACGGACTTGTCGCGGAGCTGCTTGCCGATCGTGCGCAGCGGCGAGAAGAAGATGTCGGCGGCGGCGCTCATCGGTCGTCCCTCGCCGGCGGAGTCTGCGGCGCGGGCGGCGGCGGGGGCACGGTGGCCGAGACCAAGCGTGGCAGCGCCGCGAACGTCGTCACCGGTTCGATCCACGGCGGCAGCGGCGCCTTGCGGATCGTCTGGGCGAGCTCGAGCGCGCTGGCGTACTGGCGCTCGAGCAGGGCGCGCTCCTCGGCCGAGCGGCAGATCGAGAAGTCGGGGCCGTAGGTCGGCGGGGCGACGGGCGGGGTCTCGGGGGTGGCGGCGGGTGCGGGGGTGTCGGCGGCGAGGGTATCCGAGCCGGTCACGCTCGCCAGGGCCAATGCCGATGCGGCTCCAGCGACACTCTTCAGGAACTGCCGTCGGGACCGCTCGCGGTCGTCCGGACTCTGCTCGGCCATGATCGCATCTCCTCGGACTGGGGAACATGAGTGCGTGCGGACGCGCGAGACTTGCACGCCGACGAGCGGCACGCAAGCCGGTGTGCTCGCGGCCGGAACTCGTTCTTGAGACGGCCCCGGCCACACCCTATTGTGGCCCCTGTCGAAGTGCCGTAGCGCGCCCCCGAGTCCGCGGTCGATTCGCCATTCCCTCCGCCCCCGGCAGAGAGACTTCGCCCATGTCCAGCTCCGCACCAGACGACCCGCTCACGCCCGACCTCCCGACCGTGGGGACGCGTCGTCCGACCGTTCCCGCAATCGATGAGATGATCGGGGTCGACATCCCCTGTCTGGATCACGGCTTTGTCCGCCTCGTGGACTACATGGGGGATGACCACGCCGTCGTCCAGGCGGCCCGCGTGTCGTACGGGCGCGGAACCCGTCGGGCACGCGAGGACCGGGGCCTGATCCGCTACCTGCTCCGCCACCGGCACACGACCCCGTTCGAGATGTGCGAGCTCAAGGTGCACGTGAAGCTTCCGATCTTCGTGGCACGCCAGTGGATCCGACACCGAACCGCGTGCCTCACCGGAGATACGAAACTGTACTTCGACCTTCCGAACGCCGTGAGGCGAGGCGGTCGATCCCGCCACGCGCGCTCCCTGGCCGATCTTCACCGCCTGTGGCACGAAGGCTCGACGCATCCGATCATGAAGAAGAAGCCGACCTTCATCGAGCGGATCGACCCGGAGCGGTGGTACTCGGTCCCTGAGCTCGCGATCCTGGTCGAGCGCTCCGAGGAGAATGTCCGCACCTACGCCGTCCAGAATCGCATCGCCCACCGACGCGTAAAGCAGTCGGACCCGCGAAAGCCCCAGATCTTCATTCAGGGCAGCGCCTACATCGAATGGGCTCGGGCCGTTCCAATGGCACGAGTGCGGATTCGGAAGCGGCTCGAGCGGGCGATGCTGCGTCAGTGCGATGAGCGCACAGGTGAGATCACGCACACGAGGATCACGGACATCTGGTCCACCGGAACCCGTCCCGTCTTCAAGGTGACCCTCGAGGACGGCAAGCAGCTGACCATGACCAAGGACCACCGCTGCCTGACGAGTAACGGTTGGCGGACTCTCGAGGAAGCGACCGGACTTCGCTTGAGAGAGGGCGGTGGCGTGAACTGGCGGCCGGCGGATTGCCCGGCCTTCGCGATCAACGGGATTCCGCCGCATCGGGACCCCGATTGGCTGCGCGCGCGTCGGGCCGAGGGACTCGACCTCGAAGGGATCGCCGTGCAGGCAGGAATGAGCACGCACACGATTCGAAAGAGCCTGAAGAAGTGGGGGCTCCAGTACTCCCCGGCTGAACGGGGTCGACTGTCGGGTCTGAGCCAGAGGGGCCAGCGGCGCACCTTCGCAAGGCCCGTGGTGCACACGCCTGAGGGGCTCGACAGCATCCGGGCGGCCCGCAGCGGCGAGAAGTCCAACTTCTGGAAGGGCGGGGTCACGGACGAGCGCGCGAACATCGGGCGCTGGACACGCGAGCACGCATCGAGAACGCACAAGAGGTTCAACTTCCGCTGCGCGCTGTGCGGCGGGCAGGAGCGTCTCTGCGCGCACCATCTGGACCCGGTCTGGAACAATCCGGGGCGCGGCATGGACGAGGACAATCTCATTTCACTCTGCTCGCCGTGCCACCGTCGCCTGCACGCACGCAATCTCGAGATCGCACTGCTGTTCGCGGTCAGCGCGGGATCCCCGCTGTTCGAGTTCTGGTCGCTCCATCCGAACGCCGCACCGCGGCCGGTTGCAAAGACGACGACGCCCGCCCGCAAGCTCATTCGGTCGTGGGCCCGGATTGCGAAGATCGAGTACGCGGGGGAACAGCCGACGTTCGACCTGTCCGTCGAGGGACCCGACCACAACTTCGTGGCGAACGGACTCATCGTGCACAACAGCGTGAACGAATACAGCGCCCGATACTCGATCCTGGATCGGGAGTTCTACACGCCCGACGCCGCAATCCTTGCAGGTCAATCCGACACCAATCGGCAGGGCCGCGGGGATGTCGTCACCGGCGCGCGGGCGGACGAGATCCTGCGCATGCTGAGCGAGGATGCCGAGACGGCATACGCCCACTACGAGTCACTTCTCGGGATGCCGAGCGCCGCCAACGCCACAGGTGAACAGCTCGAAGCCGCTGGTGCGCCCGCGCCCGAGGGGATCGCGCGTGAGCTGGCGCGCATCAACCTGCCGGTCAGCTTCTACACCCAGTGGTACTGGAAAATCGACCTGCACAACCTGCTGCGCTTCATCTCGCTGCGCGCCGATGCGCACGCGCAATACGAGATCCGCGTCTATGCCGAGGCGCTGGCCGAGCTGACGCGACGCTGGGTGCCGGACGTCTACGAGGCGTTCGTCGATTACCAGATGGAGGGCGCGTCGCTGTCGCGCATGGAGATCGCCGCGCTGCGCGCGGTTCTGGCGGGACAGCAGCCCGACCTTGCCGCGCTGGGAATGTCGGCGCGTGAGCAGGTCGAGTTCAAGGAGCGTTTCGGGATCTAGCGATCAATCCACGCGGACGAGCGCCCGGCTCGTGCCGCCCGCCGGTCCATACGCGCGCACGCGGTACACGCCCGCCGCCGTCGTTCGGCCCGCGTCGTCGCGGCCGTCCCACGCCCAGCTGCGTCGCCCCGGGGCGCCCGCGACGACCGCTCGCCGCACGACGCGGCCACGCGCGTCGACGATCACGAGGTTCACCGGTGCGTCGTCGAACGACTCGAACGCCAGCGTTGCCCCACCGCCGCGCGCCGGATTCGGGAACGGCGGCGCCAGAAGTACGGCGCGCCCGCCCGCGAGCGGCGCATCGCCCACGCCGACGGTGGTGCTCTCGATCTTGAAGTCGTCCACGCCGAACTCGGCCAGGATCGCGTCGGGTGTCTGGACGAACGGCGCCTTGTCGTGGCGGATCAGCACGCGGTCGGTGTTGGCCAGCGCGAAGCGGTAGCCCATGCCGTCGAACGAGATGATCTGCGTAAAGTTCGCCGAGTCGGACAGGTTGACCGTGAACTCGCTCCAAGATCCGTTCGGCGGGATGAACGCGACGTTCGATTGCCAGAAGTTGTTCACGTTTCCGATGGCCAACCGGATCTCGAGGATCTGGTCCCCACCGACGTCGTTGAGCGAGAACTTCACGCGGTCTGCGCCGGCGGCGAGCCAGTCGCCGACGTAGTCGGGGCCCTCGTTCTTCGCGCCCAGGCGCGCGGCGAAGTCCACGGTCGCGAGTTGCAGGAAGCCGTCGCCCGCGCCGCCGACGCCACCGGTGCCGGGATTCGTCTCGAGCGCGCCCCCAGCCCAGCCTCCGGTGTTGCCCGCGCCGGGGAACGTCTCGACGAACCCGATGGTCGGGCCGGCGGCGGCCGGTGCCTGGATCGCGAGGGCGAGGACGAGGGCGATGGCCCCCGGGTGGACACGGACGAGGGCGGGCGAGGCGTGTGACATGACGACCTCCGATGCGGGCCGCGTTCCCCTGGCGGGAGCGAAATCGGCACAAGGTGTGACGACGAAGCCGGGGAAGGGCGGTCGCGAATGCCATCCATGATGACAAAAGGCCGCGGGGGCGACAACCCCCGCGGCCTCGTCGCATTCCGCCTGCGCCCGGAGCGGGTGCGAGGCGTGTCGGGAATCCCGGGCTACTCGGTGCCCACCGGGCGCTCGGTCGTCGTCGCCCCGGCGCGGGGACGCACGCCGATGTGCTCGAGGAACGCATCCTGGTTCGGCTCGCGGCCCAGGAATCTGCGCAGCAGCTCCATCGGCTCGGCGCTGCCGCCCGGCGCGAGGATCTCGTCGCGGTAAGCGCGCCCCGCCGTCGGGCTCATCACGCCCTCGCGGCTGAAGCGCGAGAACATGTCGGCGGCGAAGACTTCCGACCACAGGTACGAGTAGTAGCCGGCCTCGTAGCCGAACAGATGGCCGAACGATCCCTCCTCGGACGTTCCCGGCGAAGCGGCGATACCGAAGACGTCGCGCATGCCCTGGTGCCAGACGTCGGTCGTGTTGACCGTCGGCTCCGTGTGGTAGCGCAGGTCGGTCATGGCGAAGAACGCCTGCCGCGAGTACTTGAGGCCGTTGTTCAGGTTCTTCGCGGCGATCATGCGCTGCAGTAGCTCCGGCGGCAGCTTCTTCGAGTGATCCTTTACGTGGCCGGACAGCGTCGGCAGCACGGCCGGATCCCAGACCCAGTTCTCAAGCATCTGGGACGGCGCCTCGACCCAGTCGCGGTACACCGACGTGCCGCTGAAGTAGCCGAGCTTGGCCGTCCCGCAGATGTTGTGCATGACGTGGCCGAACTCGTGGAAGTAGGTCTCGACCTCGTCGTGGGTCAACAGCGAGGGCTCGGTGGCCGTCGGCTTGGTGAAGTTGCAGACCATCGCCGAGACCGGCGTCTGCATCTTGCCGTCCTTGTCCCGCGAGCCGATCAGGCCCCACGCCGCGGCGTGGCCATACTTGTTCGGGCGCGGGAACAGGTCGAGATAGAAGTGACCGACCAGGCGCTGGTCCTTCGCGTCGCGCACCTCGAAGAGCTGCGCATCCTCGTGCCAGGCCTTCGCCGGCTTGACCTCGGTGAACACGAGCCCGAACAGCTTCTGGTACGTCTCCATCAGGCCGGCGGTGACGACGTCGAGCGGGAAGTACTGGCGCACCTCCTCGGGGTCGATCTGGAACTTGGTCTTCTTGAGCTCGTTGTCGTAGAAGCGCCAGTCCGAGATGTCGACGGGCGCCGCGGCGGGGCCTTCCTTCTCGCGCTTGAGCGCCGACAGCACCGCCAGCTCCTGGTCGCGGTACGGCTTGAGCTTGGCCACCAGGTCGTCGAGGAACGCGTTGACCTCGGCGGGCGACTTCGCCATGCGATCCTGCAGCGCGTACTCGGCGTAGGTCTTCTTGCCCATCGTCTCGGCCAGCTCCTGGCGCAGGAGCAGGGCCTTCGCGAGCAGCGGCAGGTTCGGCTTCGCGGCACGGTTCGAGAACTTCTTCTCCAGCTGGGCGCGCGCCGTGGAGTTCGTCGAGTTTTGCATGAACGGATAGAAGTCGGGGTACGTGACGGTGACCTTGTAGCGACCGTCCGCGGCCTTGTCGAGGCGCGCGACGTAGCTGTCGGGCATGCCGACGAGTTCTTCCTTGGTCAGCAGCAGGCTGTCCTGCGCCTCGCCCAGGTTCTTGTCGAACTCGATGCCGATGTCCGAGATCTGCTGCTTGAGCGCGGTGACCTTCTCGCGCTTCTCCTTGGGCAGGTCGAGTCCGTTGAGCTGGAAGTCGAGCATCATCTTCTTCACCAGCCGCTGCTCGATCGGCGTGCGCGGGGCTTCCTTCGCCACCGCGGCCTTGAGCGCGGCGTACAGGTCCTCGCGCGCCTGCGTCTTGATCGCCCAGCGGCTGAACTCGACCTCGACCGAGTCCGAGGCGTCGCGGATCTTCTCGTCGGGCGAGACGTGCTTCAAGAACAGGGCCGGTCCGATGTTCTCGCCGGCGACGGTGCCCACCTTCTCGAGCGCGAGCACGGTGTTGTCGAACGTGCGCTTGCCGTTCGACATCTTCGCGATCGCGTCGTACTGCTTGTCGGAGTCCTTCATCACCTTCTGGCCGATGGTCAGGATCTTCTCCGGTGTCCAGTTCCACTCCACGCTCGTCGGGTAGGACGCGGCCGAGGCGGCTCCGACGCCGACGCTCATGAGGGCGACCCCGAGAAGGGGAACGGTGAGGCGAAAGGCATGGGATCGACGCATGGGAGGGAAACCCTTTCGAAGGGAACGGACGACGGGTCCGGAATGGATCCCGTCTGAGGCGCGGTCAGTCGCGTCGCGAGCGTCATCTCCCACCGCGCGGATAGGGAAGCGTCGCGGGGGGTGACGCACGCTCGTGGCGGGCCCTAAGAAACTGCCATGCCGATCTTTACTCGGCAACGTCCCCGTGCTACGTTGCCGCCGATTTCACGTCGTCTGAAAGATTGCCGCCGCACGCGGGGCCCGGCGCATCGCGCGGCGCCCGTCCGCGGCTCCCCGGAAGGAAATCCATGGCCGACAGCAAGCGACCGTCGTTTCCGCTCGCCCTGATCGCGTTCGTCCTCCTGGCCGCCTTCGTGCTCGTGGCCGGGGATGCGGCGACCGGCTGGGCGCAGTCGTCGACCTACCCCCAGACCACCCTCGAACCCCGCTCCGAGGTGGCCCGCGCAATCGACGACGTCCTCGATGGCATCGTTCTCTGGGTCATCATCATCTTCGTCGTGGTCCAGGCGGCCCTCATCCTCACGGTCGCCCGCTTCCGCCAGCGTCCCGGCGGGGCCCCGGCCCGGCACATGCACGGCAACACCACGCTCGAGATCGCCTGGACCCTCGCCCCGGCGATCATCCTGGCGTTCATCGCCGTTCCCACCGTGAAGGTGATCTTCGACAACGCGAAGCCGACCAAGGGCGACATCCAGGTCCGCGCGATTGGTCACCAGTGGTGGTGGGAGTTCCAGTATCCCGGCAAGGGCGTGATCACCGCCAACGAGCTGCACATCCCGGTCGGCAAGACGGTCAGCCTCGAGCTCGAGTCGGTCGACGTCATCCACTCGTTCTGGGTGCCCGCGTTCGCCGGCAAGAAGGACCTGATCCCCGGCCGCACGAATCACCTGTGGTTCACGCCCGAGGTCACCGGCACGTTCCCGGGCCAGTGCGCCGAGTTCTGCGGTGCGTCGCACGCGAACATGTACTTCAAGGTCGTGGTCCAGACGCAGGAGGAGTTCGACGCCTGGCTGGCGCAGCAGAAGGCGCCGGTGGCGCCGCCGGATTCGACGAGCCTCGCGGCCCGCGGCCTCGCCATCTATCAGAAGGGACAGTGCGTCGCGTGCCACATGATCGACGGCGTCTCGTACGGCGTGGTCGGGCCGAACCTCGGCAAGATCTCGACGCGCACGACCATTGCCTCGGGCATGTTCCCGAACGACGACAAGCACATGACGGACTGGATCCGGAACGCACCCGCGCTCAAGCCCGGGTCGTTGATGACCAAGCAGGACATGAGCGATGAAGACGTGGCGGCCCTCGTGGCCTACCTGAGGACGCGCCGCTAGGCCGGCGCCGCACCCGATCCCGGAGACGAGGCAAATCCGTATGGCAACCACCGCCGCCGCCGCGCCGACCCACGCCGCACACTCCAATACGGGGCTGTGGTCCTGGATCACGACCGTCGACCACAAGCGGATCGCGGTCCTCTACTTCTTCACCGCCCTGGCTTTCTTCTTCCTCGGCGGCTTCGAGGCCCTGCTCATCCGGCTACAGCTGTCGCACGCTGGTGCGAGCGTCGTCTCGGCGCAGATGTACAACGCGCTCTTCACCATGCACGCGACGACGATGATCTTCCTCGCGCTCATGCCCATGTCGGTCGCGTTCTTCAACTACATCATCCCGCTGCAGATCGGGGCCCGGGACGTCGCGTTCCCCCGGCTCAACGCGTTCTCGTACTGGGTGTTCCTGTTCGGCGGCATCTTCATGAACATCAGCTTCCTGATGAACATGGCGCCCGACGGCGGCTGGTACGGCTACGCCACGCTGACCGGCAAGGCGTACTCGCCGACCCACAGCATCGACTTCTGGGCGGTGGGCCTGCAGATCCTGGGCGTCGCCTCGCTGGCGGGCGCGTTCAACTTCATCACGACGATCATCAACCTGCGCGCGCCGGGCCTCGGCTTCATGCGCCTGCCGGTGTTCACCTGGATGACGCTGGTCACCTCGTTCCTGATCATCCTCGCCTTCCCGGTGATCACGGTCGCGCTGGTCGAGCTGATGTTCGACCGCCTCTCGCCCGTGCCGACGAACTTCTTCAACGTGGCCAAGGGCGGCGACCCGCTGCTGTGGCAGCACCTGTTCTGGGTGTTCGGCCACCCCGAGGTGTACATCCTGATTCTCCCCGCGATGGGAGTGATCTCGGAGATCCTGCCCACGTTCTCGGGCAAGCCGCTGTTTGGTTACGCGTTCATCGTCTACTCGGGCATCTTCATCGGCTTCATGGGCTGGGGCGTGTGGAGCCACCACATGTTCACCGTGGGCCTGGGGCCGCTGGGCGACACGTTCTTCGCCCTGGCCACCATGCTCATCGCCATCCCGACCGGCGTGAAGATCTTCAACTGGATCGGCACCATGTGGGGCGGCGCGATCCGGCTGACCACGGCGATGTGGTTCGCCATCGGGTTCATCTCGATGTTCATCATCGGCGGCCTGTCGGGGATCATGCACAGCTCGCCGCCGGCCGACACGCAGCAGAACGACACGTACTTCGTGGTGGCGCACATCCATTACGTGCTCTTCGGCGGCACCATGCTGGGCCTGATCGCGGGCATCTACTACTGGTTCCCGAAGGTCACCGGTCGCTTCATGAACGAGAAGCTCGGCAAGTGGCACTTCTGGCTGACCATGATCTCCATGAACCTGACATTCTTCCCGATGCACTTCTCGGGCCTGCTGGGCATGCCCCGCCGCGTCTACACGTACCAGAAGGGCATGGGCTTCGAGCTCTACAACCAGATGTCGACCGCCGGCGCGCTCCTGCTCGCGATCTCGCTGCTGGTCTTCCTGCACAACCTGATGCGCAGCATCAAGAAGGGCGAGGTCGCCCCGGCGAACGCATGGAACGGCGCGACGCTCGAGTGGGCCACCGCGACGTCGCCGCCTCCGGAGTTCAACTTCCAGAAGCTGCCCACGGTGAAGACCCTGGATCCGCTGTGGCACCAGGAAGGTCCCAAGGGCCACAAGATCGACGTCGGCGGCACCGACGGGCACGGCATCCACATGCCGAACCCGTCCTACTGGCCGATGGTCTCCGCCTTCGGCATGACCGTCATGATGGCCGGCCTGATCTTCGGCCTCGGCCTCGGGGTCCCGGGCGGCATCCTGTTCGTGTATTCGACCTATCGCTGGGCCCTCGAGCCCGCGTCCTGATCGGGAAGGAGAGCGCCGTGTCCGAAGCCATCGCCGCCGCGGCCGGGTCCGACCCGGTCGTCCACGACGATCATCACTACACGAGCACCGGCCAGAGCAGCCGCAAGATCCTGTTCTGGACGTTCATTGGCTCGGAGTGCATGCTCTTCGGCTCGCTGATCGCGACGTACCTGATCTACCGCGGTCGCGACAAGGTCGGTCCCCATCCGCAGGAGATCCTCAACATCCCGCTCACCTCGGTGAGCGCGTTCGTCCTGCTCATGAGCTCGCTCACCATGGTGCTGGCGCTGGCCGGGATCCAGCGCGGCGAGATGGGCAAGACGCGCCTGTGGCTGGCGGCGACTGCGATCCTGGGCATGATGTTCGTCGGCTTCCAGATCTACGAGTTCAATCACTTCGTCCACGAGGGGCTCACGCTCTCGACCAACCTGTTCGGCAGCACGTTCTTCGTGCTGACGGGGTTCCACGGAGCCCACGTGACGGTGGGCGTGGTCTGGCTCTGGACGCTGTTCTTCCTCACGTACACGGGGCGCATCAAGGCGGGCAACGATCTCGACGTCGAGATCTGCGGCCTGTACTGGCACTTCGTCGACGTGGTCTGGATCGCGATCTTCACCCTGATCTACCTGCTCCAGTAGGGGAGGCCGCATGAGCGATCACGCACAGCACGACGCCCACGCCGCCCACGCAGGCGGGCACGCACATCCGACGGCCAAGAAGTACGTGGGCATCGCCATCATCCTCACGATCATCACGGTGATCGAAGTGGCGGTGTTCTACGTGCCGGCGCTGCATCCCTTCCTGACGCCGATCCTGCTGGGCCTGTCGGCGATCAAGTTCGGGATCGTGGCCGGCTACTACATGCACCTCAAGTTTGACCCGAAGATGTACTCGTGGGTGTTCTACGTCCCCATGGTGTTCGCCTTCGCGATCACGCTCGCCCTGCTCTGGCTGATGGCGGAGCAGCGGGGATAGCGATCCCGACCATGCGGACTCTCCTCGCGGCGATCGTGCTTGGCGCGGTCGCCGCGATCGCTTTCTCCCCGGCCCTCGCCCCGGGTGGGCCGTTCCAGGCCCATGCCCTCCGCTTCCTGCTCATCACCTACGTCGCGGTGCCGCTGGGACTGGCCACGTTCGGCGTGCGACCGCGCTGGCGCGCCGCGCTCGGCGTTCTGTCGCGACCGCCGATCGCGATCCTCACGTTCGGCGTGGGTCTTGCGTTGGCGTTCGTGCCGGCGTGCGTGGACCTGGCCCTCGCCATGCCGTTGGCGGGCGCGTTGCTCGCGGGAGGATGGACGCTGACCGCGGTGATCGCCTGGTGGGGGGCATGCGCGCCGGAGGGGGCGCCGGGTCGACTGCGCGAACCGGCGGCAATGGCGGTCCTGTTCCTGCTGGGCGTGCCGCACCAGATCGTCGCGGGCACGATCGCGACGGCACCGCGCGCACTGTACGCCGGCGTGTCGCTCGCCGATCAGAAGACGGGGGCGGTGCTCCTGTGGGTGCCGGGCGGTCTCCTGCTCTGGGTGGGCATCACCGCACTCTGGGTGCGGTGGGCGCGGCGCGAGGGTCGGAAGGACGACGACGCGCCGCCACTCACGATTCCGGGCGGGGACTAGGTCGTCGGCTTGGGCGCCGGGGCGGGCAGGTCGAACGCCACGAGCGTCGAATCGAAGGCGCAGGCCTTGTGGGCGCCATCGCAGAACGGCTTGTTCGCCGACTGGCCGCAGCGGCACAGCGACAGCTTCTGGCGACCCGACAGGCCGAAGGGCTTGCCCTCGGCGTCGACGATCTCGAAGTCGCCTTCGACGAACAGCGATCCGTTGTTGCGCACCGTGATCTTCGTGCCGGCCATGAAGGTCCTCCGCAATGGGTGGGGGAGTCGAACGGGCGACTCGCACTCGAGGTGGGTAGCATAGCACGGGGGGCGGCGTCCTCGCGGACACCGCCCCCCGATGCGAAGTGCGATCTAAGGCTGCTTAGGCCTTACGAACGTTCGCCGCCTGCAGGCCCTTCGGGCCGCGCGTCACGTCGAACTCGATGGCTTCACCTTCGGCGAGCGTCTTGAAGCCGTCGCCGGTGATTGCGGAGAAGTGAACAAACACGTCTTCGCCGTCAGCCTGGGAGATGAAACCGAAGCCCTTCGCCTCGTTGAACCACTTCACGGTGCCACTGGCCACTTTGTACTCCTGTTGTATCCGGGCCCGAAGGCCCGTGCTTGATGCGGCGGAATGCCGCGTATTTTCCGGTCTTCGTGACCGGTGCTTCGGTTCGTGGAAGGCTGCCCATAAAAAAACCCGCCCGAGGAGTCCTCTGGCGGATCGGATCGCTGGCAAGCACATCCACAGACAACCGAAGACAAACGGAGTATGCGCCGAAGGCCCCCGGATTGGAAGTCCAATCGATGAAAAGTGATGTCCATTCCGCCGAAGGCGGAATGCGCTTCCGAAGTGACTACGGCGCAACGGGTTGAGCCGAAAGGAACGCAGGCCTTGGCCGCTCACCAACTCATTTGAATGCCCTGGCCACGTCGATCGTCTGGGTGTTCCGCACGTATGCTAACGTTTCGAACATGACCCCCGAGACCACCACCCTGGGCCGCGAGATCCGCCGGCTGCGCACCCTGTCCGGCACCAGCCTCCGCCGGTTTGCGCAGGAGGTCGGCGTGTCCGCCCCCCACCTCTCGGACATCGAGCGGGATCGCCGACGCCCGTCGCGCGAGCTCCTTCTGACCATCGCCCGAGCACTCCACCCCGTCGGCGCGACCCACGCCGGCCTCGATCGCCTCGATGCGCGCTTCGAGAGCGACCTGCAGGAGTGGGCGAGCGAGACACCGGAAGTGCGAATCCTGCTCCGGCGGATCAAGGAGTCGGGTCGCCCCATGGCCGAGGTGCTGAAGCTCGTCGAACAACTGCTCTGATCGCATGAACCGGTGCCCGGGGACGGCGCACCAGCACCTGGAGAACGCCATGGCCGAATCGACACTCGCCCGCATCGCTTTCATCGGCAACTACCTGCCCCGCCAGTGCGGCATCGCCACCTTCACCACGGACCTGTGCGAGGCGATCGCCGGCGAGTACGAAGGCACCACGTGCATCGCGCTACCGGTCAACGACGTCGAGGCGGGCTACGATTACCCGCCGCGCGTGCGCTTCGAGCTCGTCGAGAAGGACGTCGAGTCGTACCGCCGGGCCGCGGACTTCCTCAACATCAACGACGTCGACCTCGTCTGCCTGCAGCACGAGTACGGCATCTTCGGCGGCCGCGCGGGAAGCCATCTCCTGGCGCTTCTCCGGGAGCTGCGCATGCCCGTCGTCACCACGCTGCACACGATCCTGCGCGATCCGGATCCCGACCAGCGGCGTGTCCTCCGGGAAGTCGTGGCGCTGTCCGACCGGGTCGTCGTCATGAGCAACCGCGGCGCCGAGTTCCTCGAGGAGGTCTACGGCGTCTCGCCGGAGAAGATCGACCGGATCCCCCACGGCATTCCCGACGTCCCCTTCGTCGACCCGAGCTTCCACAAGGACCTCTTCGGCGTCGAAGGCAAGATCGTGCTCCTCAGCTTCGGCCTGCTCTCGGCGAACAAGGGGATCGAGAACGTGATCGCGGCC
>JBKJNH010000351.1:0-2933 GCA_046596055.1 Candidatus Eiseniibacteriota bacterium | reverse complement strand
GACGGAGGCGACGTGCGCATGATGCCAGCCGCAACACAGTCGGTCAACGAGGGGCTCATGCGCCGCCCGCACAATCGCAGTAGAGCGCACGTAGGGGACACAATCTCTGCTCGCCTTACCCCCGGGCCCGCACTACCGCCACAACCTGGCCCAGGCCGAGATCGGGAGCATCGGTGTCTATGATCGCCAATCCCTCCGCCCGTAGCACCGAGCTCACCGCCCCGCTCGATTGCGTCCCTGTCAGCCAAGCCCGATAGGGCGCTCCCACGCGAGAAGCCTCCTCCGCCGATAGCGCCTCCAGCCGCACGCGCACGAAGTCCCGTCGGCCGACCTTGGACGTCACGGCCTCGCCCATGACGGCGCGCACGGTGGGCCGGTCCAGCACCGCCCGGCACATCATTCGCCAGAGGGCGGGCCTCACCAGTATCTCGAAGACGATTGCCGACGAGACGGGGTTTCCTGGGAGCCCGAAGAAGAGTTTGCCGCCTTCGAGGACGCCGAAGGCCTGGGGTTGGCCGGGGCGCATGCCGACTTTCCAGAGTTCGACGGTGGGCATGTCGGTCAGCGCTTGCTTCACCGGGTCGAAGTCGCCCGCGCTCACTCCTCCGATCGAGAGGATGACGTCGCAGTGGTCCTTGACCCTTGCGATGGCGTCGCCGATGGCCGTCGGGTCGTCGGCGAGGTGCCAGCAGGGGCCGGGCTCGGCGCCGGCGGCGCGGACCATGGCGCGGATCATGTGCATGTTCGAGTCGCGGACCTGGCCGGGGAGGACGGGCTTGCCGAGGCCGATCAGCTCGTTCCCGGTCGAGAGGATGGCGACGCGGGGGACGATCGAGACGTCGGCTTCGGCGTGACCCAGTGCGGCCATGACGGCGATGACGCCGGGATCGACGACGGCGCCCATTTCCACGAGGCGCTCGCCGATCGCGAAGTCTTCGCCGGCGGCGCGGATGTTCTCGCCGGGCTGTGCGGGCGTGTTGATTTTGACCGTGCCGCCGGCCTGGCCTTCGCCTTCGTTCTGCCAGGCGGAGGTGTGCTCGATGGGGACGACGCCGTCCGCACCTTCGGGGATCACCGCGCCCGTCATGATGCGGATGGCTTCGCCGGGGCCGACGGGGAGTTTGGCGACGCGGCCGGCGCCGATCGTTTCGATGACTTTGAGCGTTGCGGGCGATGTCGTTGTTGCAGATGTGATGGTGGTTGATTGCACCGCGAACCCATCCATCGCCGAGTTCGCAAAGGGTGGGAAGGGTTCGTCGGCGACGATGGGCTCGCGCAGGGTGCGGCCGAGGGCGTCGTCCAACGGGATGCGTTCGGTCGGGAGTTCGTGCTCGCGGGCGGCGCGCAGGATGGTGGCCAGCGCCTCGTCGAAGGCGATGAAGCGGCGGCTCACGTCCGTCGCCACGTTCCGCTCTTGCCACCCTTCTTCTCCCACAGGGCGATCTCGCCGATGACCATGCCGCGGTCGACCGCTTTCAGCATGTCGTAGACGGTGAGCGCGCAGACGGGGACGGCGGTCAGCGCTTCCATCTCGACGCCGGTGCGGCCGTTCGTTGCGACCCGGACCTCGATCGCGAGCGACGGGCCGGCGGGATCGAAGTCGTAGTGCACGTCGATGCCCTCGAGCGGGATCGAGTGCGCGAGCGGGATGAGCTCCGAGCAGCGCTTCGCGGCCTGGATCGCGGCGACCTGCGCGACCGTCAGGACGTCGCCCTTGGCGGCGGCGTGCGACTTCAGCAGGTCCAGCGTCGCGGCGTGCATGAACACGCGGCCGCGGGCGGTGGCCTCGCGCTGGGTGACGTCCTTGGCACCGACGTCGACCATGCGCGCCTTGCCGTGCTCGTCGAGGTGGGAGGGGTGCGCTTTCGCGGTGGCCCGCGCTCCGTGCGCAACCGAGCCTGAAGCCGCGCGGGGCGCGGCCTTCTTCGACTTCGGGCTGGGGCGGCGGGAGGTGGGCATCGCCTTGACACTAGGGAACGCCGCCCGTAGTGTCAAACGCGCGGCGGCGCTTGGATGCGTTGCCTGTCCCGCGCCGGGGCCCGTCCGGCGTGCACGAGAGGAGCGCCCTTCCCTTGTCGAACACGCCCGCTGCGCCGGTGTCCTTCCCGGTCGGTTCGGTGCAGGGAGTCGCGAGCCGCGCCTGGGACCTCTGCCTGCGCCGCGATCCAGTCGGGCTCCTCGTCATTCCGTTCATCATCTTCTTCCCGGTCTACGTCTTCCTCACCCTGCTGGCCGAGGTCGTGCGCGACATCGAGCGCATCTCGCAGGAGGGAGTGCTGCTTGGCGCCGTCGTCGGCGTGCTGCCGCTCGTCGTCTTCGCCCGCATCTTTGGCGAGGCGTGGATCCTCGTCCGTGCCGACGCGATTGCTCATGGCCGTCCGATCAGCTACGGCGCCACGTTTTCCCAGGCGCTCGCCCGTTCGTGGTTCCTCGTCGTCGTCATGCTCGTCGTCTACGCGCTGGTGCAGGTCGGGATCTTCTTCTTCGTCATCCCCGGCATCATCGTGTGGGTGCTGTGCTCGTTCGCCAACCAGGCGGCGGTGCTCGGGCCCGGGCGCCTGTTCGCATCGATTCGGCAGAGCCGGGACCTGGTCGAGCACCAGGCCACCGCGTGGTTCGGGATGGTGTTCTACTGGGTGATCGTGTTCGTGGGGCTGGGGATTCTCTCCGGCATCGTGCGGCAGACCATCGAGGGCCGCTGGATCGGCCCCGACGGCGCCTTCCTCGCCGACCTGGCGCTGGGCCTGCCGCTGCAGGTGTGCCTGCTCGTGTTCACCACGAGCTGGACGCTGTTCTATCGCGAGATCGAGGCGCGTCGTGCGGCGCAGATCGAGGCGCACGCGGCGAAGGCCGTGGCGCATGCGGCGTCCGAAGCTCCGGAGCAGGCCCCAACCTCGTCGCACGGACGATGAGTCGCGCGCGCGTCTTTGCTG
>JBKJNH010000256.1:0-4063 GCA_046596055.1 Candidatus Eiseniibacteriota bacterium | reverse complement strand
CGACAACAAGCCCGATCATGAACAGCCACACGCCCGGGTAGGCGCGCCACGCCCAACTCCACGGCTCGTTCGTCGCCGCGCACCACCAGGTCATCGCCCGCCCTCGTCTCCGTACGCGCGCACGGGCAGGCGCAGGCGCACTTCGCCCTGGCGCACGAACTGCAACGTCACGTCGAGCGTCTCCGCAGATGCGGCGGGCGAGCCGGCAGGGAGATCGAACATCATGTGGTCGCCACCCTCGCTTAACCGCAGCGAATCGCCCGGACCCAGCGCCGGCATTCCCAGCGGCACCATGCGCACGAGCCCGCCCTCGTCACGCATCGTGTGCAGCTCCGCGTTCACGGCGTGCGCGACCGCAACGCTGCGCAAGGTATCGGTGGACGTCCCCGTGTTCACGATCGTGAAGTAGCCGGCGCCCACGTCGTGCGTCGGCGTGATCCGCGCAAAGCCTCCGGTGACCCGCACGCCTTCGACGGCCCCACCCGCGCCTGCCAGTCCCAGCAGGATCGGCAGGTCGTGCGCCCAGTCCTTCTGCCGCGTTCCAAACGGGTACTGCGCACGCATGTTCCCGTCCGGCCCATAGGCGATCACCTGTGCGGCGTGCCCGACCGCGTAGTTCGTGTCGCCCGGCGCCGGCTGGGCGACCGTCGGCACCACGCCGGCGGCCCGCTGGGCGGCCTCGAGCTCGGCACGCGAGCCGGTCAGGCCGACGAAGGTCGGATCGAACGCACCGAGCCAGACCCGCATGCGCTCGGGCGTGTCTCGCTTTGGATCCGTGGTGACGAAGACGACGCGCACGCGGTCGGCATCCGCGCGCGGCAGGCGCGCCAGCGCGGCGGCGAGGTTCGCCAGGTGCACGGGGCAGATATCGGGGCAATACGTGTAGCCGAAGAACAGGAAGGTCAAGCGCCCGGCGGTCTCGGCGCGGAAGTCATAGCGCCGACCATCCAGGTCGGTCAGAGTGAACGCCGGCTTGGGCTCCGGGTTCGGCGGCTCGACGCCACGCAATCGACCGGATACGACGCCGGCCCCGGTCGCGGTCGAATCGGCGGCGCCGCCACCCCCCGGCGCGCCGCAACCGGCGAACCCGAGTGCCAAGGCCGTGGCCAGAACAAGGCCCGGGCCGGCAATCCAATGATGTCCCTGGGATCGGATGGAATGGTTCTCCCCGAGGCGCGGCGCGAGGGCGATTCCCCCGCGCGATCGGGCGCACTCTACCACGGCGAGGAAACGTGATGACCGCCACCCACGTGGCCCTGTTCCGCGGCATCAACGTCGGCAAGGCGAAGCGCATCGCAATGGCCGACCTGCGCGCCCTGCTCGAGGCGCTGGGTCACACGGACGTCCGCACGCTCCTCAACAGCGGGAATGTCGTGTTCACTCCGGCCCGCAGTGCCACGCCGCAGGGCGAACTGGCGTTGCGAATCGAAACGGCCCTGCTCGCGGAGCGTTGCATGACTTCCCGGGTCACCGTGCTCACCGCCGTCGAACTCGTCGCCATCCTCGAGAAGAATCCGCTGCGCAAGGCCGCCGCGGCCGAGCCGTCCCGCGTCCTGATCGCCATCCCGCGCGCCTCCGCCGACCTGGCCCAGCTCAGGTCCCATGCCCGCGCGGACTGGTCTCCCGAGACTCTCGCCCTCGGCCCGCGGGCGGCGTATCTTCATTGTCCGGCCGGGACGCTCTCGGGCCGCCTCGCCACGGTCGTGGACCGTGCGCTCGGCGAACGCGTCACGGCCAGGAACGCCGCCACGATGGAGAAACTCCGGGCGATTCTTGCCCCGCAAGTGCAAGCGCGGAGGACGCGATGAGCGGTGCGGTCACGCTGCGCGAGGTGCAGGACGACGACCTGCCGATCTTCTTCGTGCACCAGAGCGATCCCGAGTCGAATCGCATGGCCTCGTTTCCCGCCCGGGACCAGGTGGCGTTCGACGCCCACTGGCGGAAGATCCGCGCCGACGCCTCGATCGTCCTGCGCACCATCGTCGTCGACGGCCAGGTCGCCGGCAACCTCGTCAGCTTCGAGCAGGGCGGCGCCCGCGAGGTCGGCTATTGGATCGGCCGCGAGTTCTGGGGCCACGGCGTCGCCACCCGCGCACTCGCGCAGTTCCTCGAACTGGTCACCATGCGCCCGCTCCACGCGGTGCTCGCACCGCACAACGTCGCCTCGCGCCGCGTGCTCGAGAAGTGCGGCTTCCGCTTCGAGAACGAGGAAGGCGACGAACTTCGGCTGGTGCTGGTGCAGGCGCAGGTGCAGTCGGTGGCTCGGGGGTGAGCGCTTCGCGCCATGCGCGTGGATGGAGGCTGCCCGTTTCGATCGCGGGAGATCTCCAGTTCGGAAGTCTTGATCCCCGTGCGCGACGATCGAGTTCGCGAGGCGCGTGAGCGGCTGGAACGTCCGTCGCCCCAACGCTAGCCACGACTCACGCCGCGCGGCGCCTTCGTGACTCGATGATCCGCGCCAGTCCCGCGGGCGTGACGCCCAGCGCGATCAGGGAGCGAATGAGCAGATCGAGCGCGACCGTCGGGTCTCCCGCCTCCATCTTCGCGACTCGCGACTGGCTCGACCCGACGGACTTCGCGAGCTCGAGCTGAGTCATTCCTTGATCGAGTCTCTGTCGCCGCAGACCTTCCGCGAGTCGCACCCTCAGCTCGATGTAGGCGCTCTCCTCCGCGGAAAGCCCAAGGAACTCCGCAGCACTCCCGACCCGCCAGCCTTTCGCAACGAGTCGCCGCTTCTTCGCATCATACATCGTCGTACTCCTTCAACCGCGTGCGGCAGGCTTCGATGACCGCCCGCGGTGTTTGCGAGGTCTTCTTGGCGAAGACCTCGAGGATCAAGATCGCATCCGGATGGAGCCGGCGCAGCAGATACCCCGCCTCGATTCGGGCCTCCTTCGAAAACGGCGGCGACGAGACGACTCCGTGGAGCCAAACCAACGGTTTGTCGCTCGGGCTCATTTGCAACCACAATATGTCATTCTAGACATACTGTCCACCCCTCCTTTACCCCGTCCCATAGCGGCTCGCAGGCTCCTGGGCTCGTTCCACCCGCTGCGACCCTGTCCCACCCGGCGAATCCCGCCCGGCCTCCAGCGCCGTCGCCTGCCGGCACGACGTCGCGGTCACCGTGATCTCGCCGTACTGCGACTCGACGGTGCCTTCGACGACGTAGGGCCCGCTGCCGCTCAACTCCGCGGCGCAGCGGCCGTACACGTCGGGGAACAGCGTGCACTCGACGAGGCCCGTGCCGTCATCGAGGGTGAGGAAGTACATGCGCTTGCCGTCCTTGGTCGGCACGCGGCGGGCGGCGGCCATGAGACCCGTCACGCGCACGCGTTTGCCCTTCCGCTCCGCGAGCGCGCACGCGGCGTCGTAGCCGCGCGGTGCGTCGGCCGCCCGCGCGCGCGACGGGCGATCGGCGGGCCACAGCGCCGGCGCGAACGCGGCGAGCGGATGCGCGGTGACACCGAGCTCGATCGCGTTCCACTCGTGCATGAGCCGCGCCGATGGCGGGAACTCGGGAACGTCGGGCGGCGGCAGCGGCGAGGCGCGCACGCGAAATGCGCCCTCATCTTCGGCGCCGCCGTAGGCGGCGCCGGTCGCTCCAATCTCGACGAGAAGAGACGCTCGACTTCTCTCCGTGAAGTCGAACGCGCCCCCACGCACCAGCGTCTCGGCCTCGCCCGCCGCGGGGCGCACGCGGCCCAGCCAGTCGGCGAGCGAGCCGAACGCCCCGCCCGCGGCGTCATCGGCCCGCGCCGCAAGCGTGCGCGCGATGGTCCGCTGCGACAACCCGACGACACGCGACAACCCGACGCGCACCGGCCCCTCGACGGGGTCGCCCTCGAGCGTGAACCCGGCAGCCGATCGATTGACGCACGGCAGCACGAAGCGCACGCCGTGGCGCTGCGCGTCGGCGACGTGCGCCCACAGCGCGTACATCCCGGCGTGGTGGTCGGCCAGCGCCGAGGCGAATGCCGCCGGCCAGTGGGCGCGCAGGTACGCGGCCTGCCAGGCGAGCACGCCGTAGCCCGCGGCGTGCGCGCGGCAGAACGCGTAGGCG
>JBKJNH010000090.1:0-5036 GCA_046596055.1 Candidatus Eiseniibacteriota bacterium | reverse complement strand
GATCGCCATGGCGTCCCAGCTCACCGAGTCGAGCACCGCTTCGTAGGCCGGGCGACCGTCGAGCACGACACGAAGGCGATAGGTCGCGAGGTGATTGCTGCGCCCACCGACCTATCGCCTTCGTGTCGAGCTCGACGGTCGCCCGGCCTACGAAGCGGTGCTCGACTCGGTGAGCTGGGACGACATGGCGATCTCGGATCGTGTCTTCGACCTGGCGGCGACCCGCGCCGGCCTGTCGGACCGGCGGAGCCTCCAGTCGAGTCCCGGCGATCGCTCGGGCGTGGTGCGGCGTGGAACACCTCGCTGGGATCTCGCGCCCGGCCCGCACGTCTTTCGATTCATCGCCGAGGATGAGGCGGGCAATCGCACGACGCGCACGCTCGAGGTGCGCGCCCTCGATCTGAACGAGCCGCCCTCGATCGCCGTGTCGAATCCCTCGGCCGCGATTGCCTCGCTCGGTGGCGCAGGTTCACGCCTCGTTCCGCGGGGGCGGGGGGCGATCGTCCTCGCGGGGCGCGGAGCAGGGCGCCCCCCGTTCGTCCGCTGGACCGATCTCACCATCGTCGACTCGCTGGTGGCGGCGAACGGCGCCGCCTGGGCGGTGACCGCGCCGCGGGCACCCGGCGCCGGGTTGGGCCCGTCGGGGCTCTTCATCGCGGGAGGCGGCGCGGGCGCGCTTGCGCTGGCGCCAGGCATTCGCCTGTCGTGGAGTGCCGAGGACTTTTACGAGCCGGTTGCGCTGCTCGCTGCAGTCGAGCCGGCCGTGGCCGACCCGGTCCTTCGGGCCGCGCTGCCGACGATGATCCGCCTCGACTCGCCCGACCTGGCGCTGGCCCGGCCGGTGCGGCTTTCGTGGCAGCCGACCGAGCTCGCCGGGGAGCCTGCCGCTCGCGTTGGACTTTTCCGTCGCAGCGGATCGTCGTGGAGCTTCCTCGCCGCCCGCGACTCGAGCGGGGCGTGGAGCGCGTCGACCAGGCGACTGGGCACATTCGCCCTGCTCGCCGACACCACCGCGCCACGAATCGTCCCACCGCGGCAGTACGTTCCGCGTGCGGGCCGCATCGCGCCGCCGCTCTCCTTCGGACTGACCGATCGCGGGGCGGGCCTCGTCGCCGCCGAGCAGCGCATGCTCGTCGACGGGCGGCGCGTTCCCGCCGAGTATGATCCCGACGCGGATCGGCTCACCTGGCGACCTCGTGCTCCGCTCGCCGTCGGGGCGCACGAAGTCGTCGTCCAAGCGGTGGATGCGCTGGGGAATCGCGCTTCCGTCCGCCTGCCCGTGGAGGTACGTTAGCGCGGCCATGGAACACCCCGACTTCGTCCATCTCCACGGCCACTCCGATTACAGCTTGCTCGACGGCGCTTGTCGTATCGACGACATGGTGAAACGCGCGGCCGAGTTCGGCATGCCCGCGCTTGCCCTGACGGATCACGGAAACCTGTTCGGCGCGGTCGAGTTCATCGAGAAGGCGAAGAAGGCGGGTATCAAGCCGATCGTCGGGATGGAGGCGTACGTCGCCCCGGGCCCGCGCCAGGAGCGCGAACGTGGCGACGGCAACTTCCACATGATCCTGCTGGCCACCAACGAGGTCGGATACCGGAACCTGATCCGCCTCACGTCGACGGCCTACACCGAAGGCTTCTATTACAAGCCGCGGGTCGACCGCGAGGTGCTGGCCGACCACCACGAGGGCCTGATCGCGCTCACCGCCTGCCTCAAGGGCGAGGTGAACCAGTCGCTGCTCAAGGAGCAGATCGAGGGCGCCGCCGAGACGGCACGCTTCTACGACGAGTTGTTCGGCCGCGGCAACTTCTTTCTCGAGGTGCAGGACCACGGGATCCCCGATCAGCTCACCGTGGGCAAGCGGATGATCGAGCTGGCGAAGGCGACCGACATCCCGCTCGTGGTCACCAACGACTTCCACTACCTGAATCCCGCCGACGCCGAGCCGCACGACGTGCTCCTGGCACTCGGGCATGGCAAGACGCTCGACGACCCGCGCCGCCTGCGCTACCGCTCGGACCAGATGTTCTTCAAGTCGCAGGAGGACATGTGGCGGCTGTTCGGCGCGGACCTGCCGCAGGCGCTCAAGAACACGCGCGCCATCGCCGACCGCTGCCACCTCGATCTCGACGACACGCACAAGCTGCCGGTGTTCCCGCTGCCCGAGGGCGTGGAGTCGGCCGAGCGCTTCCTCGCCGAGCTGGCGCATGCGGGGCTGCGCGAGCGTTTTCCCTCGCCGACCGCCGAGCAGCTCGATCGACTGAACTACGAACTCGGCGTGATCGACCGGGCGGGCTTCTCGTCGTACTTCCTGATCGTGCGCGACTTCATCCACTTCGCGCGCTCGCAGGGGATCGGCGTGGGACCGGGGCGCGGCTCGGTCGCCGGTTCGCTGGTGGCCTACGCGCTGCGCATCACCGACATCGATCCGCTGCGCTACAAGCTGATCTTCGAGCGCTTTCTCAATCCCGAGCGCATCTCGATGCCCGACATCGACCTCGACTTCGAGGACGCGCGGCGCGGCGAGGTCATCGAGTACGTGCGCACCAAGTACGGCGCCGCCTCGGTCACGCAGATCATCACGTTCGGCCGCATGAAGGCCCGCGCGGTGATCAAGGACGTGGCGCGCGTGCTGGGCATGCCGTTCTCCGAGGGCGACCGGATCTCGAAACTGGTCCCCGAGCGGCTTGGTGTCACGCTCGACGACGCGATCAAGGAGGTGCCCGACCTCGCCGCGCTGGCGAAGCGCGACGACGAGTACGGCAAGCTCCTGCGCTGCGCCAAGGGCCTCGAGGGGATGGCGCGCCACGCCTCGGTGCATGCCGCGGGCGTGCTGATCGCACCGGGGCCGCTGGTCGAGCACGTGCCGCTCTATCGCTCGACCAAGGACGAAATCACGACGCAGTGGGACATGCGCGCGTGCGAGAAGGCCGGGCTCCTGAAGATGGACTTCCTGGGCCTGCGCACGATGACCGTTCTCGACGAGACCGCGCGCCTGGTACGGCGGCACGAGTCCCGCGAGATCGACGTCACGCAGGTGCCGCTCGACGATCCCCAGACATTCGCCATGCTGGGGCGCGGCCACACGGTCGCCGTCTTCCAGCTCGAGTCTTCGGGCATGCGCGATACCCTGCGCAACCTGCAGCCACAGCGCTTCGACGACATCACCGCCGTCGTGGCCCTGTACCGGCCGGGGCCCATGGAGAACATCGGCGAGTTCATCGAGCGTCGGCACGGCCGGCGCAAGATCGACTACGAGATCCCCGAGCTGGCCGAGATCCTCGACGAGACCTACGGCATCATCGTCTACCAGGAACAGGTGATGCAGATCGCCAACCGGATCGCGGGGTTCTCGATGGCCCGCGCCGACGTGCTGCGCAAGGCGATGGGCAAGAAGGATCCCGTTCTGCTGGCCGCGCAGGAGGCGGACTTCGTCGCCGGCGCGAAGGGCAACGGCATCGCCCCGACGAAGGCGAAGGCACTGTTCAAGCTGGTCGAGAAGTTCGCCGGCTACGGCTTCAACAAGTCGCACGCCGCGGCCTACGCGATGCTCGCCTACCAGACCGCGTACCTGCGGGCGCACCACCCGATCGCGTTCATGGCGGCGAACCTCTCGAGCGAGATCGGTGACTCCGATCGGGTCGCCGTCCTGATCGACGAGGCGCGCCGCATGGGAATCACGATCCTGCCGCCGTCGATCCGCCACTCGGCGTGGCGCTTCGACCTGTCCGAGGGCGGCATCCGCTTCGGGCTGGGCGCGGTCAAGAACCTGGGCGAGAATGCGGTGCGCGGCCTCGTGGCCACGCGCGAGGCCGGCGGGCCGTTCACCGACCTGTTCGACTTCGCGGGCCGCGTGCCGGGTCGGGCGCTCAACCGGCGCATGCTGGAGAGCCTGGTGCAGGCCGGCGGGTGTGATGAATTCGGCACCGACCGCTCGCGCCTCTTCGCCGCGGTGCCGCTGGCGCTCGAGTGGGGCGCGCGCCGCCAGGACGAGGCCGCACGGGGGCAGGCGTCGCTGTTCGGCGGCGGGGGTCATGAGACGGCGGTCAACGCGCCGCCGCTGCCCGACGTCGAACCGTGGAGCGATCTCGATCGCGCAGCGAAGGAGAAGGAGGTCCTCGGGTTCTACGTCTCGGGACATCCGCTCGACGGCCTCAAGGACGACATCGCACGCCTGGCGACCGGCACCATGGCGCACTTCGGCACGCAGGCCGCCGGAACGCCGGTGCGCGCCGTCGGCCTGGTCGCTGCGCTCAAGCGCACGCTGACGAAGAAGGGGGATCCGATGGCGTTCGGCACACTCGAGGATCGCACCGGCTCGATCGAGGTCCTCGTCTTCCCCGAGGCGTACGCGGCGTGGGGCAAGCACCTCGTCGACGAGGCGATCGTCTGGGTGAAGGGGCAGATCTCCGCGCGCGATGGCGAGAGCCCGAAGATCGTCGCCGAGGAGGTGCGTCCGTTCACCGAGGTGCGCCAGCGCTCGCTCGGCTTCTACGTGACGTTGCCCGGCCCCGAGGTCGAGGCCGACCTGCGCGACCGCCTCGACGCCGTCTTCTCGTCCCGCACCGGGCCATTGCCCGTCTTCGTCGAACTCACCGAGCCGGACGGCACGACGCTCGTGCTGCGCTCCGGCCGCTACCGGGTCGCCTGGGATCCCGCGCTGCTCGCCGCCTGCGACGCAGTCGTCGGACCGGGGCGGTCCCGTTTCGGAGCCCGACTCTGATGGCCACTCGCGCCGCCCGTTCCGTCCGCAGTACGAGCACGCCCGCCGGCGCCGTTCCCGAGGCCGCGTCCGTCGAGGCCGCGCCGGAAGCACTGCCGGCGCCTGCGCCGGAGGCGCCGACCGAGCCCGACCCCGCGCCCGCGAAGCCGCGCACGCGCGCCAGGAAGGACGTGCTGCCCGGCGGGCCATGGCTCGACTTCGAGAAGCCGGTCGTCGAGCTCGAGCTGAAGATCGCCGAACTGCGCGCCCACGCGTCCGAGTCGGGACTCTCGGTCGATCGCGAACTGGCGAGCCTGACCGAGAAGGCCG
>JBKJNH010000361.1:0-3882 GCA_046596055.1 Candidatus Eiseniibacteriota bacterium | reverse complement strand
CCGCAGGTGACGGTCACCTCGCGCTCGGGATCGTAGGCGAGCCCGCTGAAGCGCTCGTGCTTGGCGACCAGCGCGTCGCGGAACGCCTTGGCGCCCCACGTGATCGCGTATTGATTGACGTCGTTGTTGATGGCGTCGATCGCCGCGACCTTGAGCTCCGGGGGGCACGGGAAGTCGGGGAAGCCCTGGGCAAGATTCACGCCGTCGGGATGGAGTGCGAGCAACCGGGTCATCTCGCGGATGACCGATTCGGAGAAGCCGTGCGTGCGGGTCGCGGTCCGGGGGCGGGTCATGGGGGAAAAGTCTAGCATCCGCCCGCGACGGGCGATAGCGTGCTGCCCATGCTCACCAACGCCGCAGCCCGCCTCGCTTCCGTCACCATGATCGGCCTGCCCGATGCCGGGCTCACCCCCGAGTTCCGGGCCGCATTCGCCGCCCGGCCGTGGGCCGGGGTTCTACTCTTTCGCCGCCACTTCGGCTCGTTGTCGTTCCTCCCCGGCTTGATCGCGTCGCTCCGGGCGCTCGCACCGGGCCGCCGCATCCTGATCGCGGTCGACGAGGAGGGCGGCTTCGTCACGCAGCTCGCGCCCGAACTGCCCGTGCCCCCCGCCGCGCGCGTTCTCGGCCGTGCCGCGAGCGAGCTCGAGATCGAGCGGATTGCCGCGACGGTCGGCGGCTGGCTGTGCGCGCTCGGCGTCGACGTGAACTTCGCGCCGGTGCTGGACGTGGACTCTGCTTCGGCGAATCCGGTGATCGGCCCGCGATCGTTCGGGCGTGAGCCGCATCGGGTGGCGCGTGCGGCCGCAGCTTCGCTGCGCGGCTATCGCGAGGGCGGCGTGCTGGCGTGTGCGAAGCACTTCCCGGGGCATGGTGCGACGGACGTCGACTCGCACCTGGCGCTGCCCGTGTGCGATGCCGATCGCGCGACGCTCGAGGCGCGTGAGCTGGTCCCGTTCCGCGAGGCCCTGCACCTCGCGCCGATGGTGATGACGGCGCACGTGCGGTACCCGGCGCTCGATCCCGCGCTGCCTGCGACGCTGTCCCCGGCGATCGTGGGTGGGTTGCTGCGCGGAGCGATGGGCGCGCGGAACGTCGTGGTGACGGACTGGATGGAGATGAAGGGTGTGGCCGACATTGCAGCCGGCGGCGATGGGCTGCTCGCTGCGCTCGCGGCTGGATGTGACCTCGTGCTTCTCGGGGAGTGGACGCCTGGGCTGGACGCGGGGCTTGCTGCCGCCGCCACGCGCTGGGAAGCCGGCGGCGAATCCGTGCTGCCGATCGCACGCTGGGAAGCCGCCCGCGGCGGCATCGAGGGTTTGCTGGCCGCGGCTTTGGCGGCGGAGCGGTACGAGAAGGCTTCGAGTGCTTCGGGGGCTCAGTCGCCCGCGGTGGATGCTGCAGCCCTTTCGCACCTCGTGCCTCCGTCGTGGGAGCCGACGATGCTCGCCATTTGCCGGCGCGCGCTGTCGTGGCTCGGCGCCCCCGATGCGCTGGCGCTGGATCGACTCGAGGTGCTCGAGCCGGCGTGGTCGTCCGGGTCGTCGATTGCGGAGGTATTGCTCGAAGCGGGCGTTCCGGCGCGGGGCCGTACGTTCGCGACCGCGGGATCGGGCGCGGCCCCGGGGAGGACTGCATCGGTGGCGGAGGACTTCGCCGCGCTGCGCCGGCGCGCGGGTGGCGCAGGCGATGCCCCGGACCCGCTCGTCATCGCGCTGCCCCGCCGCACGCCGCTGTCGGACGACGAAGCACGCGAGTTGCACGCGCTGTGCGCGGCGCGGCCGGTGGTGCTCGTGGCGCTGGAGCAGGACTCGTTCCTCGCGGACTTCACCGAGGCCGCGGGGCGCTTGTCGGCGTGCGATTCGACACCCGCGATGCGACGCGCGGTGGCGCAGGAGGTGGCGGGGCTGGGCGTGAGGGTGGGGTGAGCCCTACGCCACCCGCCCCGTCCTTGCCGCATCCGCCCTGAACTCGGCCGCCACCTTCGCCGCACCCGCTTCCGGCGCACCGCCCGCTTCCACGCAATCCGCCGCCATGCGCCCGACTGCAGGCCCCATCTTGAAGCCATGGCCCGATCCGCCGCCGGCGACGAAGAGCGCGCTCGCACCCGGCACGCGATCGATCAGGAAGTTGCCGTCGTCGGTCATGGCGTAGAGGCAACCCAGGTCCTCGGCGTACCACTCGGGGCGGATCGCCGGGACATTCGCGGCAACGAAGTCGAGGCTGAGTTTGCGATCTTCGTCCGTGACGACGCGCGGTGCGTCCGGATCAACGGGCTCGCCGGGCACGTGGCGCGCGACCTTGAGCAGGCCGTCCTGCAGCGGCATCCCGTACCAGCCCGAGTCGACGATGTCGTGCATCCACACGGGGAAGCCGGCCGGGTCGGCGTTCGGTACAGCGGCGGGCGCGAACAACGCGGCGGCCGTCGCCGAGGGTGGGCGGTAGTAGGTCACCAACTGCCGGGTCGGGCGCACCCGCGCCTTGACCGCGTCGGCCGGTAGGAAGCGGCCGAGCCTGGGGCCGCCGCAGACGAGCACCGCGTCGAACTCGTGGGACTCGCCGCCTTCGAGTTCGACGATCGCCGCCCCGGGGCGCTCGTCGATCTCGGCGACGGCGGCATGGCCCCGGATGTCGGCGCCCAGCCCGCGGGCGGCGGCGACCGTCGCGCGGGTGGCCTCGGCGGCGCGCACGTAGCCACCCTCGGGGTTCCACGTCGCGGCGGCGATGCCGTCCCAGTTGAACTGGGGAAAGCGCTTCTCGGCGACTCGGGTGTCGAGGAGCGAGATCGGCCGGCCCGCCGCGCGCAAGAAGTCGTACGACAGGCGCTCGTGGCGCGATTCGTCAAAGGCGCGGGCCAGGGCGAGGATGCCGGTCTCGATGTACAGCGGAGCGCCGTGGGCCTCGGCCAGCGCGCGGTAAGCGGCGCGGGACTCCTCGACCAGGGGCACGTACAGCGCGCAATGCGCGCCGTACTCGAAGCGCAGCGCCTTCGAGCGGTCGTTGCTGGCCGCGTCGTCCGCCGGCGGACCGCCGCGATCGAATGCGGTGACGTGGTGCCCGCGGCCTGCCATGACGAGTGCGGCCGATGCGCCAAAGATTCCGCAGCCGACAATGCCGATGTTCATGGGTGTGGCCTCCGCAGGTACCATCATTCAATTGTCCCCGGGGACAGTCTGACCTCAACTTGCGCCATCGCAAGTTGCCGGTGAGCCGATGTGCAGAATCACATGCCCCGGGGGCATGTCCTTTGGTCAATCCCGCCGACTTCGCTTCGACCCTGCACCCCGCCCCCATCCTCCGCCGCCAGGCGACTCGACGATCAACACGTCCCCCGCCGCGAAGCGCTGCTGGAACTTGCCCGGCAGTTCCTCGACGGCGCGGCGTCCGGTGCGACCGGCCACCACCCGCGCGTTCCTCCCCCGCTTGCCCGGTCCACCACCGGCGAGACCCGGAGGCGCCAGGACGCGCCGCTCCGAGATCACCGTGACCGTCGCGGGCACGAGCAGCTCGATCTCGCGCACCAGTCCGTCGCCGCCGCGGTTCCGCCCCGCGCCGCCCGAGCCGCGCCTGAGCGCGTAGCGGCGCACGCGCATCGGGAACAGGTGCTCGAACGCCTCGATCGGCGTGTTGAGCGTGTTCGTCATGTGCGCCTGCAGGCCCGACGCGCCGTCCCACGTCGGGCCCGCGCCATGGCCGCCGCCGATCGTCTCGTAGTAGGCGAACAGCGAGCCGTCCTTCGCCGCGCCTCCGATCAGGACGTTGTTCATGGTGCCGTAGCTCGCCGCCGGCAGCCGGCCGGGCAGCGCGCGCGCGAGCGCGCCGAACAGCACGTCGGTGATGCGCTGCGAGGTCTCGACGTTGCCGCTCGACACCGCGGCCGGGTAG
>JBKJNH010000354.1:0-10655 GCA_046596055.1 Candidatus Eiseniibacteriota bacterium | reverse complement strand
CCTGCGACCCCGGCGCGAGGCTGGTCTTCACCCACGGCTTCGCGTCGAGCCCCCGCGCGCGTGCCTTCTTCGCCAGCAGTCCCGCGGCCATCATCACCGACGGATTCGACGTGTTGGTGCACGAGGTGATCGCGGCGATGACGACCGTGCCATGGCCCAGCGTCGCGGTGGCGCCGCAGTCGGACCAGGCGCCGGTCTTCGCCAGTTCCGCATCCGAGAGGCCGAACCCGCGGTCCTTGACGGGTGCGGTGAGCGCCGCGCGGAACGTCGTCTTCATGTCCGCGAGCGCGACCTTGTCCTGCGGCCGCTTGGGCCCGGCCAGCGAGGGAACGACGTCGGCCAGGTCGAGCTCGATCGTGTCGCTGTAGATCGGCGGCGTGGCGCCATCGACGCGGAAGAGGCCCTGCGCGCGGCAGTAAGCCTCGGTCAGCGCGGCGGCCTCGGCGCGATTGGTCGCACGCAGGTAGCGCAGCGTCTCGCCGTCGACCGGGAAGTAGCCGCAGGTGGCGCCGTACTCGGGGGCCATGTTCGCGACGGTCGCGCGATCCGCGAGCGACAGCGTCGACAGGCCGTCGCCGAAGAACTCGACGAACTGGTCGACGACGCCCTTCTTCCGCAGCATCTGCGTGACGGTGAGGACGAGGTCGGTCGCGGTCACGCCCTCGCGCAGCGCGCCGTGCAGCCGGAACCCCACGACGCGCGGCGCAACCATGGTGAGCGGCTGGCCCAGCATGGCCGCCTCGGCCTCGATGCCGCCCACGCCCCAGCCCAGCACGCCGAGGCCGTTGATCATCGTCGTGTGCGAGTCGGTGCCGACGAGCGTGTCGGGGAACGCCATCGGCTTCCCGCCCACCGTGTCCTGCCGCACGACGCTCGCCAGGTACTCGAGATTCACCTGGTGAACGATGCCCGTGGCCGGGGGCACGACGCGGAAGTTGTGGAACGCCTGCTGTCCCCAGCGCAGGAACTCGTAGCGTTCGCGGTTGCGCTCGAACTCGATCGCCGAGTTCTTGGCCAACGCTCCTGGCGTGCCGAAGAAGTCGACCTGCACCGAGTGATCGATCACCAGGTCAACCGGGACGAGGGGGTTGATGCGCGTGGGATCGCCGCCCAGCGCCTTCGTCGCGTCCCGCATGGCGGCCAGGTCGACGACGCACGGCACGCCGGTGAAGTCCTGCAGCACGCCGCGCGCGGGCAGGAACGGCAGCTCGGCGGGGTTCGGATCGTTCGGGCTCCAGCGGGCGAGGCGCTCGACGTCCTCGCCGCGCACCCGGAAGCCGTCGAGGTTGCGCAGGGCGGCCTCGAGCAGGATCCGGATCGTGACGGGCAGGCGGCTCACGTCGACGCCCAACTCGGCGCCGAGAAGGTCGAGGCGATGGATGAAGACCTCGCCCGCGGGAGTGGCCAGCGGGCGCAGCGTGTCGAATCCGGGGGAAGAAGAGGTGGGCATCGCGCGGTCCGTCGTCAGGAGGGTTGAAGCACGGCCGGCCGCGCGCACGCGGCGGCGGGACGAGCGCAGGTTAGCACGCGCGCGCCCCGCTGCCCAGAGTGCGACGGCCTTTCGCTACGGCTTTCGTGCGTGGAACACGGCCGAAACCAGCACCCGCCCGGCGGCCGCGACATCCGCCGCGGGTGGGCAGCAACCGCCGACCGGGGCCGCACGATCCAGCCCCTCGACCATCATCGCGGCGTTCGTCACCCGCGGGATCGACACGTCGACGAGCCCCACCTCGGACAGCCGTGCGACGTACTCGCCGATCGGCGAGGCACCCGCGATGCAGCCCACGTAAGCCTCGACGCTCGTGCGGACCGACTCGGGAAGCGGCGCGAGCAAGACGAGGTCGCTGACGCTGATCGTCCCGCCGGGCTTGAGCACGCGCGCCATTTCGCGGAATGCGGCCGCCTTGTCGGGCACCAGGTTGACGACGCAGTTCGAGATCACCAGGTCGACCGTCGCGGCCTCGACCGGCAGGTCCTCGAGCCGTCCCTGGCGAAACTCGACGTTGGTCGCGCCGCGTGCCGTGGCGTTCTTCCGGGCCAGAGCCAGCATCTCGTCGGTCATGTCGACGCCGATCACGCGGCCTCCGGGGCCCACGCGCTCGGCGGCGAGGAACGCGTCGAAGCCCGCGCCGCTGCCCAGGTCGAGAACGGTCATGCCAGGCCGGATCGCGGCCAGCGCGAGCGGATTGCCGCAACCGAGACCGAGGTTTCCCTCCCCCGCGAGGGCCAGGTCCGTTTCGTCGTAGCCGATCGCTTTCGCCAGCGCGGTGGCGTCCGCGTCGCCACCGCAGCAGCTGGGGCCGCAGCAGGACTCGTCCGACTTCGGATCCGTCACCGTGGAGGCGGAGGCGGAGGCGCGGACGGCGGCGCCCGCGTAGCGGGCACGAACCAGTTCGACGATGGGCGCGTTCGGGTCGACGGTGTTCGGGTTCATCGGCTCCTCCTTCGAGGGATGTCCTTGTATGGTTGTTTGCCGCACTCAACTATTGTCTCGAGACGATACTGCGTTATCTCGCATCCGACTCCTCGCCGGCGCGCCGCGCGGCCTCGACCAGCGCCTGGAGTCCCGCCAGCACCTCGGGGCGCTTCGCCGCCGGGACGGACTTCCACAGCTTCTCGACCGACGAGTAGATCGAGTCCTCGACCGAGGCCAGCGCGTCCTTGCCCTTGCGGGTCAGGGTGTAGTGGACGGCTCGCCCATCCTCCCCCGCGCCCTTGCGCCGGTTCAGCCAGCCACCGGCGACGAGCGGCTCGACACGGCGGGTCATCCCGCCGGGGGTCAGCCCCTCGCGGGCAGCGAGGTCGGTGAGGCGCAGCGTCGGCTCCTCGGAAATGGCTCGCAGCACCCGGCACTGACGCGGCGTCAGTCCCTCGCAGCAGGCCTCGTCCGGACCAAACTGCGTGAGCACGCCCCGCAGGTCCCAGCAGCACTCCTCGAACAGCTGAATCGGCGGTCGCCCCATCGGTTCCCCCTCTCCCGTCGTTGGATGGAGCATCGACCATATCGTTGCGTGAGTCAAGCAGTTTCTTGCCGCTCTCCGGGGCCTGCGACGTGCGTCGCCCTGGACGAAACCACACATTCCATGTGTTCCCTGCATGTTAGGATGCGGTCGTCGACAATTGTTGCATCGTTGCAACCCCCCGTGTCGACAAGACCCGGAACCTGGAAGGTTCCCCGGAACGAACACCCTCCGTTCCGGAAGCATGGAGGTCAATCGTGGCGAAGAAAGCCGGTCGCAAACGCTATACCGAGGCGGAGAAGAAGAAGATCCTCGCGATCGCGAAGCAGGAAGGGCTCACGGGAGCCGACGTGCAGAAGAAGTTCGGCATCGCCCAGCTCACGTTCTACCGCTGGCGCGGTCCCGTGCGCGGGCCGAAGGCGCGGGCGAAGGCGGCCGGCCTGACTGCCGTCGCGACCGCCGTCGGCCGCACTGCCGGCCGTGCCACCGCGGACTTCGATCACCTCCGCTCCGAGGTGCGCGCCGGCATCCGTGCCGTCGTGCCCCAGGTGATTCGCGAGGAAGTCGCCGGCTACCTGAACGAACTGTTCGGGCGTCGCGGTCCGGGACGTCCGAAGGGCTCGGGCCGTGGCCCAGGGCGCCCGCGCAAGCAGCGGTAGCTTCGAGCCGTCGGATAACACCGCGGGCCCGGCGTGGGAGAGCGCCGGGCCCGCGTTTCAATTCCCCTGGAGAGTCCTGACGTCAGTCTGTCGCCGCCAGACGCACCATGCGCGTGACCGCGCTCGCGCCCTCGGTCGTCGCCCGCACCAGGTAGACCCCCGCCGAAAGCTTCCGGCCTTCCCGGTCCCGGCCATTCCAGGTGATCGCCGCCGTGCCCCCGGCCAGGCGCACCCCGGCGAGACGCTGGACGAGTCGCCCGCGCACGTCGAGCACCGTGACGTCGACCACCGCGCCTTCACTTCCCGTCAGCGCCATGCGCACGGATCCCGACGCCGGATTCGGGGAGAGACTCGCGAAGGCGAGCGCGGCGCCCGGCTGCAGCCCCGGGGGTCCATCGACCGTCGAGGGCGCCCCGTAGTACGCGAGGTCGTCGACGCCGCCCTCCACCACCGATCCCGAGCCCGTGTCGTAGGCGATGAAGCGCAGCTTCATCGTCGCCGTCGGCGTCAGGCGGTCGGCGACGTTCAACTCGCGCCGCTCCCAGCCCCTGGTCGACGTGCGCAGCGAATCGACGTGGACCCAGCTTGCTCCGCCGTTGTTCGACACTTGAACGACGAACGCGTCGTCGACGGCCGCATTGCCGTCATTCACATACCACTGGTACCAGGCCACGACGGGATTGCCGATCCCCGTCAGGTCGAACGTTGGGGTCGTCAACGTCGTCCGCCCGTTGTCGACGTCGTGCTCACCGATGCCCTGGCCCGGACCGCCGAGCCCGGTAACGAAGCAGTTTGTCCGCGCGCCGGGCGAGTGATCGTCCTCCGGGGCGACCGGCCCCGAGCCCATCACGTTCTCCGAATCATGGTCGGGATGATCAAGCACAGGGCCCGGCTCCGGCCCGCCGCCGGCCGACGATGAAGCCAGCGCCGGCCCGCCCCCGCCGGTGCGCAGTGACGTCGGCCCGGTGCCATTGGGGTCGCCGTTGGCCCAGCGCCCGACCGTCGTCGCGTTGTCACCCGAAGTGAACGTGGTCCACCCGCCGATCACTTCGCAGGCGTCGTACAGAACGACCGGCTCGAGCGCGAAGTCGTGCACCTCGTCGATCCCGCCGAGGATGCCGATCGCGATCTCCGCGGGCACGTACGCAGGGTGTGCCGCGTGCAGGCGCCACACTCCGTTGGGGATCTCGCCGATCCGGTACGCGCCGCCGGCCACGGCGATCGTGTCGAGGGGCGACTCGTCGATGTGGATCTCGGTCCCCTCGAGCGCCAGCCCGGCGGCGCCGAATGCGCTCACGGACGCGGCGGTCACGTTGCCGGTCGCCGCCGCGAACGGAATCCGCTCGAGCACGATCACGAGGCTGTCGGTCGCGCCCGCGAGCATCGACCCCGAGGCCTGGCCGTCCACATAGCCGAACTTGTGTCCCTCGAACGTGTACGCGCCCGGGTCGAGCGCGACCCGGAAGCGCCCGCCCGCATCGGACGTCGTCTCCTGCGCGGTGAGGCTGCCGCCCGAGGCGCCGACGTGCAGGTGCAACTCCGCATCGGCAACGAGCGCGCCGTTCTGGTCCACGACCTTGCCGGCGACGATGCCGTAGTTCGGCGCCATGCGGAAGACCCACAGCCCCGTCTGCATGTCGCTGGCGATGAAGATGCCCGACGGGTACTCCGCGCACACCTCCCAATTGCCGAAGAAGCCCACGCCCGTGCCCGCGTACGTGTCGTAGTAGCCCCACTCGACCGGGCGCGCCGGATCCGCGATGTCGAGCAGCCGCACGCCCTCGGTGTAGTGCGCGGCAAACAGCGTGTCCCCGCGGTTGTGGACGTTGTGGCAGATCGCGTTGGGAACGGCCTTGTAACTGGAGGTCTGCTTGAAGTTCCCGAGATCGCTGATGTCGAATGTCTTCATCAGCCCCTCGCTGTTCTCGTTCGTCACGTACAGGAACTTCTTGTCCGGCGAAGTCCACGCGTTGTGCGGGAACGGGTTCGAGAACGTCGCCTCGGCGAGGCGCGACGCCGGCAGGTCGATCAGCGCCGGGTCGTTGACGTCGAAGGCGCGCACCCGGCCCTCGCTGATGTGCGCCGTGTAGAGGATGCCGTCGCGCACGTGGCTGTCGTGAACGTACGGCCCGGTATACGCGCCGATCTCGACCGGCGCCTCCGGGTTGGCCAGCGACAGGATGCGCACGCCGTTCGCGATGCCGTTGGCCAGGCGCGTGCCGTTGGCGTACAGCACCGCATTCGCCGAGTCGACCGTCACCGTGTGGCCCATGACGAACGTCGCCGTGTATGTCGCGGCGAGCACCGGCGCGTCGGGGTTCGTCATGCGGATGATTTGCATTCCGGCGCCCGCCCCGGTGCCCTCGCTCACGACGTAGAGCCAGTCCCGGTACTGCTTGAGCTCACGCCACTGGCTGGCGGGGCCCGCGATGTGTCCCACGAGCACCGGGTTCGTCGGATCGGTCAACCGGTAGATCGCCGTGCCCAGGTTGGTGCCGATGGCGGCGTACTCGCGCCCGTCGTGGTGCACGTACGACCAGCATGCCGCGTAGGCCGACCAGCCGGGCGCAGGATGCGACAGGAGCTGGACGTTGCGCGAGACCTGGGCAGATACCGAGCCGGCAACGGCGAGGGAGATCAGGGTCGTGAGGAGGGCGAGGGCACGAGTCAGGGGGCGACGGGTCATGGAGGCTCCTCGCGAGTCGCGTGGTGAATGGGAATGCCAGAGAGGCGACACAAGCAGTCTACCCGACCCGACCCGGCGGGGACAGGGCCCGTCGGGTGTCAAGATCGAGCAGCTCGTAGCGCGCCGGATCGGCATGGTTCATGCCACCATCGGCGAAGTACAGGAGGGCCGCCCGCCCCGCCGCCTGGTCCGCCCGTGCCCCGTCGTCGGGCGTGCCGATCGCGTACCGGACGGTCGCCCCGTCGGTCCACAGGTGGCGCAGCGGACCGTCCTGCACCGGGCGGCGATCGCTCCAGCGCGGCATCAACTCGCGACACTTCGCATCCCGGATGTGACCGGTGACCTGGGCAAGCCCGGGTGCAAGCCCGCGCGGGTCGAAGCGCCGACGCGGCGGTCCATCGAACAGTTCGGCGGGACCGTGACCGAGGTCGGGATCGGCCGGGCGCTGGACGAAGATGCCGCGCGACTCGCCCAGCTCGGCGGCGCCGATCCGATACAGCGGCTCGAGGTCGAGCGGCGCGCCGGCGGGCGCGTCGGGCGCCGCCCACGCGGTGACCGCGTCCTCGAGCCACTCCTGCATCACTTCACCGATCACGACGGCATCGGCGTGCGTGTCGTCGGGCAGGCCGAAGTGACGCAGATCGTCCGGCGTCACGCCGCCGTGCACGAGCAGGAGATCGGCAGCCGCTGCGTAGGATGCGCGGAAGCGGCCCGCGACGAGCAACGCGCCGACGATCGCCCGCTGCCGCGCCTCGAAGCCCGACCAGTCGCGCGCCGCGACGCCGACTCCCGGCAGCGCACGATGGCGCTCGAGAAACGCGCGCCGGCGCTCGGCCCGCCCCGGTGCGCTCATCGGAGTGGCACGCAACTCCATCGCTTCGTCATGCGCCGCGCCGAACGTCGCATCGTCGAAGCCCGCCAGTTCACCGACGCGCGCGAGATCGTGATTGCCAGTGAGCAGGACGACCTGCGCGTGCGAGTGCGCCGCGAGCCACGAGAGCAGTCGCACCGAGTTCTCGGCCGCGAACTTCCGTTCGCTTGCCGGACCCCAGTCGAAGTGATCGCCCATGCTGACCAGTTGAACGTGCGGATGCAGGCGACCATCGTCGCTCAGGAGGTCATTGCGATCGAGAATCTCGAGGAACGTCGCCAGCGGCGCCTGCGGATCGCCGATCGCGACCCTCAGCGCGGGCTGCGCGACTGCGCCGCCAAGGGTGGAGTCATCCTCGGCCGGGGCCAGGTGCGCGAGGCCGAAGTCGGCGGAGGCCCAGGCGAGCGCATCCTCGCGGGCGCACTCGAACGCCCGCCGGGCCCGGGGGCCGAGGCGCGTCGGGGCGTGGTCGATGGAACTTGTCGGGTCGGTGGAATCGGGTCGCAGTGGAGTCATTGACTGGATCGTAGCAAAAACGCGCGGCTGCGCCGGAGTTGGAGGCGGCACCGGGACTCGAACCCGGGAATAACGGTTTTGCAGACCGTCCCCTTAGCCACTTGGGTATGCCGCCTCGCGACGGCAACGTAACAACTTACGGGGTTTTCCGCAACCGGCCCGGCTCCCAGTGCATCGGGCATGGCATCGGTCGCATGAGTGCGGTAGTCTTTTTCGCCCCCCTCCTCTCGATTTCCGTGCAACGGCTCTGCACCCCCCCGCCGTTCCGGAACGAGCACCCACTTTCATTCGGGACCCATCGTTCTCGAAGGAGTGTCCCCATGATTCCGTTGCTCAAGCGCTTCACCATTCGCGGTCTTCTTGTCGCATTCGCGCTCCTCGTCCCCGCTGCCGCGTCGGCGCAACCGTTGTTCTACATCCTGCAGTGGGGCACGCCCGGCGCGCTGGGCGGCGAGTTCTCCGGACCGAACGACGCCACGGTAGGTTCTCTCGGCGACGTCTATATCGCCGACCGCCTCAACAATCGCGTCCAGAAGTTCACCAACAACGGCGCGCTGCTCGGCCAGTGGGGTTCGTTCGGCAGTGGCAACGGGCAGTTCGACGATCCCACGGGAATCGCCGTCGACGGACCCGGCAACGTCTACGTCGTCGACCGCGACAATCATCGCGTGCAGAAGTTCGACGCCAACGGGGTTTACCTCACTCAGTGGGGCACGCTTGGTAGCGGACCCGGTCAACTCAACTGTCCGCTCGACGTGGTCGCCGACAACGTCGGAAACGTCTTCGTCTCCGACCAGGTCAATCATCGCGTGCAGCGCTTCACCAACGCCGGCGTGTTCGTCGGCCAGTGGGGATCGCTCGGCGCCGCGGCGGGACAGTTCGATCATCCTGCGGCGTTGGCCATCGGGACCGGGGGCGAGGTGTATGTCGCCGACCTGATCAACTCACGCATCCAGGTGTTCACGGTGGCCGGTGCGTTCATGTCGCAGTGGGGCGGCCCGGGGAGCGGGGACGGGCAGCTCGCGTCGCCGTCGGGACTGGCGGTCGACGTGTCGGGCAACGTCTACGTCGCCGACATGCTGAACCATCGCGTGCAGAAGTTCAGCGCCGCGGGCGCCTACCTCACGCAATGGGGCGTCCTGGGCGCGGGCGACGGGGAGTTCGAGCACCCTGCGGGGCTCGCGATGGACGGCGCGGGAAACCTGTTCGTCGCGGATCGCGACAACCATCGCGTGCAGAAGTTCTCGGAGCTGCCCATCCAGCTCGAGCTCGCCTCGTGGGGTCGCGTGAAATCGACCTACCGGAAATAACGAACGCCCCCGGGCGTGCGTCGCCGGGACAACTCAGGGCAGGGCGACGACCCGCCGCGTCTTCACCTCGACGGGTGAACTGAGCCGGAGGAAATAGAGCCCCGGCCGGACGCGCCGTCCCTCCTCGTCTCGCAGGTCCCAGGTGGCGGCATGTTCGCCCGCCCGGGCCTTCTCCCGAACGAGCGTGCGAACTCGGCGGCCCGCCACGTCGATCACGTCGAGGGTGATCGTTTCGTTCCGCACCAGCGTGAAGCGCAGCAATGTCGCATGGCCCGCCGGATTCGGCGCGGCATGGAGCAGGGCGAGCGACCCGGTGTTCACGGGCGCGACTCCGACGACCGGCGGCAGGAGCTCGAGACCGAGGCGCTCCGCGGTCCAGGGCGAAATGAATACGTGCTCCTCGTTGGTCGGCTGCCAGTAGACGGCGTCGAACGGGGACTCGGCCGCCGGATCCGCAAGGAGCGTCAGGTCGCGGCCCAGGTCGGCGTCGTCGACGTCGAGCGCGCTCACCGTGGGGATGAAGCAGTGTCGATCGTGCAGCGCGACGATGTCGCCATAGGGCGCCTGCGTCGTGTCGAGTTGCGCCATCGAGGCCCGCCAGCCGCCCGGCGCCGAGTCGTACGGTCGCGTGCCCGCCACCGTCACCTGCTTCGCCGTG
Organism: Candidatus Eiseniibacteriota bacterium; assembly: GCA_046596055.1. GTDB lineage: Bacteria > Eisenbacteria > RBG-16-71-46 > RBG-16-71-46 > DASYSL01 > JANPEF01. The sequence goes on along the minus strand of JBKJNH010000354.1, from coordinate 995 downwards.
TCCGAGACAAACAGGATGCGCAGCCGCCCGTCGAACACGAGCGCGCTGCCGCCGTCGGCCACCGCGCGCACGTCTCCCGAGATCAGGACGAGGATGTTGTTGAATCCGTACTCGATCAGTTGTGCGCCTGGCGCGTAGCCCTGGCCCATCCCGTCGCCGGCGCCGTTGGCGAACGCCACGCGACGCGGCTGCGCAGGGTAGTCGCCCATCCCGGCGAGTTCGGCCAGAAGCGTCGAGCGCAGCGGATCCGGCGCGGCCACGGCACCCGCGGTGCTTCCGAAGTGATGGACGAGCATCTGCCGCGCCGCCGGCGACTGCAGGATCCCGCGGAAGATCGCCGCGTCCGCCGACTGGCCGGCGAAGAAGTCGACCCAATGTTGGAGCCCGAGCGGGATGTTCGCGCCGCGCTGCGGCGAGTCGAACGAGATCAAGGTGCGCACGCGGTGCGGCATCGCGTTCGCCTCGAGCCAGGCCAGTCCGTAGCGCGCGACGAGACCGCCCATGCTGGCGCCGACCACCGGCAGCGTCTCGCCCGGCGCGATCGCGGCCTCGACCTGCTCGAGGAGCGCCGTGAAGACGAACGCATTGCGCTGGATGTAGTCGGTCGCATCCGTGAAGTCGAGGACCACGGCGTCGTAACCGCGTGCATTCAGCGACTCGACGAGCGCCTCCTGGTTGAGCAGCGTGAACAGCTCGTCCCAGTCCATCGAGTTGTCCAGGTCGAAACCCTCGACGACCACGATCGGGTGCGTGATCACGTCATGCCCGGGTGCGAGCAGGACGTAGGCGCGCCCGGTGGCCGCCTGGCCGAGGTACGGCACGGTCGCGGTGACCTCGAGCGTGTCGTCCGGCACCGGAACCGGGCTGCCGGCGACGATCGGCGGAAAGAACAAACCGTGCAGGGAGGTGGCGGACGGCGCCGCCGCCTCCACGGCGAGCGGAAGCAGGAGCCCGGCCAGGGCGACGAACAAGGCGAGGCCGACGGACCGGGGTGG
>JBKJNH010000339.1:0-8563 GCA_046596055.1 Candidatus Eiseniibacteriota bacterium | reverse complement strand
CACCGCGACGCGCGGCGAGGCGGTCGCCCTGATCAAGGCGACCGATCCCAAGGCGCCGACGAACGACACGAACTACGTCTTCCTGTCGTTCGTGCTCGCGCACCTGCCGGCGGGACTGGTGGGGCTGGTCTTCGCGGCGATCTTCGCGGCCTCGATGAACTCGACCGCAGCCGAACTCAACGCGCTCACCTCGACCACGGTGGTCGACGTGATCGGACGCCTGCGCGGGCGCAAGGAGGGGCAAGCCCACGCCGGGGACCCGACCTCGCGCGGTGGCGGAGGCCTGCTCGGGCCGCGCCTGGTGACCGTGGCGTGGGCGGGCTTCGCGGTGCTGTTCGCGGAGTACGCGAGCCGGCTCGGCTCGCTCATCGAGGCGGTGAACATCCTCGGCTCGCTCGTCTACGGGACGATCCTCGGGATCTTCCTGACGGCGTTCTACGTTAAGCGGGTGGGTGGAACGGCGGTGTTCGTGGGGGCGCTTGTGGCGGAGGCCGCGATCGTCGGGTGCTTCGCGTTCACCGAGATCGCCTTCCTCTGGTACAACCTGATCGGGTGCGCCCTCGTCGTCGGCGTCTCCCTTGCGTTATCCGCATGGTTGCCGCGAGCGAGGGCGCCCCGAAACGCGTAGTTACTTCTTCGCTCCCTTCCACTCGGCGATCAGGGTCTCGAGCTGCTTCGCGTCGGCCGGTGTCTTCGCCTTCTTGTTGATCTCGAGCGCCTTGTTGGCCGTCGCAATCGCGCCCTTCGTGTCACCGTTCTTCGCCAGCCAGCGCGACTTCAAGTTCAAGTTCGCGTAGGCGGGTTCGATGGCGATCGACTTGTCCAGCCACGTCGCTCCCTCGTCCAGCGCCACCGCGTTGTCGAACGAGTACTGCGCGGCGCGGTACGGGGTGCGCCAGTCGTCCGCCTTGGCGGCGCCGATCTCCGTGCGGGCGCGCGCCAGTGCGAGCGCGGGGACGTCGACCGAGATCGGGACGACGACCTTGAGCTTCTCCCAGCGCAGCGTCAGGTTCGCCGAGTTCGCCGTCAGGTCGTCGAACGTGAACTGCATCCACTCGACCGGATCGGCCGCCGTCGGCTTGACCGTGAGGCGCGCCGCGTCCTGGTTGGGATCGTATTCGTAGGCGCCCCACTGTCCCTGCTGCTTGCTGAAGATCACCGTCCAGTCGCCCGCGGTGGGGATGGTGAAGAAGCTGTAGGTGCCGGCGGGCAGCGCGTTGCCGCCGACCGAGATCGGATCGGTCGTGGTGAAAGTCGTCGCCTCGTTCGCGCCGGTGCGCCACGGCTGGTCGTAGGGCACGAGCGCGCCCCAGATCGCGCGGCTCTTCACGCCCGGACGCGAGTACGACATGGTGAGGTCCGTGATGCCGATCTGCTGCACCAGGTTCGCCTTGGGGCTGGAGCGCGGGAGAATGAGTTCCGCGTGCGCAGCGAGCGGCACGAGCGCCAGGACGGCGGTCGCGGCTGCAAAGGCGGCCATGCGGAAGCGGAGCGGGGAAGTCCGGATCATGAGTTCCTCCTTGGGTCGGGCTCGGGAGTGATCGGGCGGTGGGACGCGACGGCGTCGCAACGACGCCCGGCGCACGCCTCGAGCGCAGGCTATCAGAAGCACGCGGTCCGCGGGGCGTCCTCCCGGTACGTCTTGACACATTCACCACACCCGGGGCGGTCGTGCGCTTGACGCCCCGGCGTCCGGGCGGGGACACTCCTGCCTCACCCACGTTCCAGCTCACGGAGCCGCACCCATGACCGCATCGAAGATCCTGGTCCCTGCCCTCGTGGCCCTCGCCGTGGCCGGTTGCGCCAGGCCGGCGGAGCGGCGGAGCGGGCGCGTCCCCATCGCCGTGGCGAGCGTGGAGCGGCGTGTCATCCCGTTCGAGGTCGAAGCTACCGGCACCGTCGAGGCCTCGCAGTCGGCCACCGTCACCGCGCGCGTCGGCGGCGCGATCTCGCGCATCGCATTCCGCGACGGCGACGAGGTGCGCGCCGGCCAGGTCCTGTTGGAGATCGATGCGCGCCCGTTCCGCGCCGCCGTCGATCGTGCGACGGCGGTGCTCCAGCGCGACCGGGCCCAGGCGAACGTCGCGCGGCTCGATCTCGCGCGATCCGAGGCCCTGGCCGCGCGCGGCGTCGTCGCCGCGGCCGACCTGGACCAGAAGCGTGCGGTGGCCGAGGCGGCCTTCGCCACGGCCGCCGCCGACTCGGCGACGCTGCAGGCGGCGCGGCTCGACCTCTCGTACGCCACGGTGCGCTCGCCCATCGACGGTCGTGCGGGCGAACTGCGCCTCGACCTCGGCGACATGGTGCGTACCGGCGACACGGCGCCGCTCGTCACGGTGCACAAGATCCGTCCCGTGCACGTGCGCTTCGCCGTGCCACCCGGTAGCCTGCCCGCGATCCATCGGCTGGCGGGCGCGAACCTGCGCGTCGACGCGCGCAATCCCGACGCCGCCGACTCGGCGTGGAGCAAGGGTCGCCTCGTGTTCGTCGACAATACGGTCGACGAGGGCACCGGCACGGTCACGCTCAAGGGCGAGTTCCCGAACCCTGACGGCGCGTTCTGGCCCGGCGCGTACGTCCGTGTGCGCCTGCGGCTGGGCGAGGACGCCGCGGCGCTGGTCGTGCCGGCGAGCGCCGTCACGCTGTCGCAGGAGGGTGAGTTCGCCTACGTCGTCAAGGCCGACACCACGGTCGAAGCCCGCCGCATCACCGTCGCGCGGCTGTGGCGCGATCGCGCCGTGATCGCCTCGGGGCTCGAGCCCGGCGAGATGGTCGTGACCGACGGCCAGATCCGGCTGTCCGACGGTGCGAGGGCCTCGATCCGCAATGCCTCGGCGGGGGCAAAGTGAACCTCTCCGCGCCGTGGATCGCGCGCCCGGTCGCCACGACGCTGATCATGCTGGGCATCCTCGTGTTCGGATCGCTGGCCTATCGCAAGCTGCCGGTCAGCGACCTGCCGAACGTCGACTACCCGGTGATCTCGGTGCGAGCCAGCCTGCCGGGCGCCAGCCCGGAAACGATGGCGTCGGCCGTGGCCACGCCGCTCGAGAAGCAGTTCTCGACCATCGCCGGCCTCGAAGCCATGACGTCGTCGAGCGGCCTGGGCTCGACCAACCTGACGCTCCAGTTCGCGCTCGAACGTGACATCGACGCCGCAGCGCAGGACGTGCAAGCCGCGATCGCCCAGACGATCCGCCAGTTGCCGCGCGACATCACACCGCCGTCGTACCAGAAGTCGAATCCGTCGGACACGCCGGTGCTGTTCCTGTCGCTCCAGTCGGACCGCCTGCCGCTGTCGACGCTCGATGAGTACGCCCAGACCTTCCTCGCCCAGCGCATCTCGACCGTGCAGGGCGTGGCCCAGGTCAACGTGTACGGCTCGCAGAAGTACGCCGTGCGCGTGCAGCTCGACCCGCAGGAACTCGACGCGCGCGGCCTCGCGCTGGACGACGTGACCCGGGCGATCGAGCAGAACAACGTGAACCAGCCGACGGGAGTGCTGTGGGGGACCGACCGCGCGCAGACGATCCGCGTCGACGGGCAGCTGGTGAACGCGAAGGAGTTCCGCACGCTCGTGCTCCGCTCCGACGGGGGCAAGCCCGTCCGCCTGGGCGACGTGGCCACCGTCCTCGACGACGTGCAGGACAACCGCACCGCGAGTTGGTTCCAGGGGAAGCGAGCGATCGTGCTTGCCATCCAGCGCCAGCCGGGCACCAACACGGTCGCCGTGGTCGAGCGCGTGCATGCACTGGTCGAATCGCTGCGGCCACAGCTTCCGGGCTCGGTGCGGCTCGAGACGCTGAATGACCGCTCCGTGTCGATCAAGCATTCGGTTGACGACGTGCAGCTCACGCTGCTCGTGGCCCTGATCCTCGTCGTGCTGGTGATCTGGCTGTTCCTGCGCAACCTGTCGGCGACGCTGATCGCCAGCGCTGCACTGCCTCTGTCGATCGTCGGCACCTTCGCCGTCATGTTGCCGCTTGGGCACAGCCTCGACAACCTCTCGCTGCTGGCACTCACCCTCGCCGTGGGTTTCGTCGTCGACGACGCGATCGTCATGCTCGAGAACATCGTGCGCCACATCGAGCGGGGGAAGTCTCCCTTGCAGGCGGCCTACGACGGCTCGAAGGAGATCGGGTTCACCATCCTGTCGATGACGATCTCGCTCGTCGCCGTGTTCATTCCCGTCCTGTTCATGGGCGGCCTGCTGGGCCGCCTGTTCAACGAGTTCGCGGTCGTGATCTCGGTCGCGATCCTCGTGTCCGGCGTCATCTCTCTCACGCTCACGCCCATGCTGTGCAGCCTCTTCCTGCGTCCGGGCTCCGGTCACGGTCCGGGGGCCGCGCCGGGCACCTTGCCCGGACGGAACCCGATCCTGCGCTGGTCCGAGACGGCCTTCGATCGCACGTTGCGCGGCTACGAGCGGAGCCTGGCGTGGGTCATGCGTCGGCGCCGCACGGCGTTGTTCTTCTCGCTCCTGATCCTCGGCGGCACCGTCGGCCTCTACATGGCCGTGCCCAAGGGATTCATCCCCAGCGAGGACAACGGCTTCCTGCAGGCCACGACCGAGTCGGCCGAGGGCACTTCGTTCGCCTCGATGGTCGAGCGCCAGAAGAAGGCCGCGGCGATCGTGCAGGCGCACCCGGCCGTCGCCGCGCTGCAGTCCTCCGTCGGCGGTGGGCCCAGCGCGAGCGGCAGTAGCACCGGGCGCATGTTCATCCGCCTGCTGCCGCGCCATGAGCGCACGCTGAGCGCCGACGAGGTGATCCGCGACCTGCAGCCAAAGCTGGCCCAGGTGACGGGGTTGCGCGTGTTCCTGCAGAACCCGCCGCCGGTGCGCATCGGCACCCGCGTGTCGAAGAGCCAGTACCAGTACACCTTGCAGGGGACCGACCTCGCCTCCCTGACCGCGAACGCGACCAAGCTCGAGGCGGCGATGAAGGAGCTGCCCGCCGTCGACAACGTCACCAGTGACCTGCAGATCAAGAACCCCGAGGTGCGCCTCGACGTCGATCGCGACCGCGCATCGGCGCTGGGGGTCTCGGTCGAGAAGATCGAGCAGGCCCTCTACGACGCCTACGGAACGCGCCAGGTGTCGACGATCTACACGCCGAACAACCAGTACCAGGTGCTGCTCGAGCTCCGTCCCGAGGCGCAACGCGACGTGCAGGCGCTGAACCTGCTGAACGTGCGTTCCACGTCGGGCGCGCTCGTGCCGATCACCGCGGTGACGCGGATCACGACGGGGATCGGCCCGCTGTCGGTGAATCACGCGGGGCAAATGCCCGCGGTGACGCTGTCGTTCGACGTGAAGCAGGGCTCGGGCCTGTCCGAGGCCGTCGCGCAGGTGCAGGGTGCGGCGCGCACGACGCTGTCGTCGGACGTGACGACGAGCTTCGCCGGCACCGCGCAGGCGTTCCAGGACAGCCAGCAGGGGCTCATGCTTCTGCTCATCGTGGCCATCCTCGTCATCTACCTCGTGCTCGGCGTGCTCTACGAGAGCTTCATCCACCCGATCACGATCCTGTCGGGGCTGCCGTTCGCGGGCTTCGGCGCCCTCCTCACGTTGGTGTTGTTCAAGCAGGAGCTGAGCGTCTACGCCTTCGTGGGCGTGATCATGCTCGTGGGACTGGTGAAGAAGAACGCGATCATGATGATCGACTTCGCGCTCGAGGCCGAGCGTAGCGAAGGCAAATCCGCGCACGATGCGATCCTCGAGGCCTGCCGCGTGCGCTTCCGGCCCATCATGATGACGACGATGGCGGCGCTCATGGGCACGCTTCCGATCGCGCTGGGATGGGGCGCCGGGGCCGAGTCTCGGCGGCCGCTGGGGCTCGCAGTCGTGGGCGGGCTCGCGTTCTCGCAGCTCATCACGCTGTACGTCACACCGGTGTTCTACACCTACCTCGACGAGCTGAACCGGCGCTTCCGCCGTCGCCCGGTGCCCGTGCTCGCGCGGTTCGACGAGGACGCCTCCGAGGGCCTCGAGGACGAGGCCGCGGCCACCCGGGCCTAGCGACGCAGTTCCGAAGCGTTACCCCTTCCTCCGCGGGATGGGCTAGGTTAGAAGCGGCCCCCCCAGATCGAATCCACACGGCCGCTTGCCAGGGAGTCGCCTCATGTCCTTCATCGAAGTCGGCAGGGAAAACTCGACCACCATCGATCTGTATTACGAGGACCACGGCACCGGATCGCCGGTCGTCCTCGTCCACGGCTGGCCGCTGAGCGGCGCCTCGTGGGAGAAGCAGGTCCCGGCGCTCGTCCTCGCCGGCTACCGCGTGATCACCTACGACCGCCGGGGATTCGGCCGCTCCAGCCGCCCCATCGTGGGCTACGACTACGACACGTTCGCCGCCGACCTCGACAAGTTGCTGACCAAGCTCGATCTCGACAACGTCGTGCTCGCCGGATTCTCGATGGGCGGGGGCGAGGTGGCTCGCTACCTCGGGAAGTACGGCTCGAAGCGCATCCGTGCCGCCGTGTTCATGGGCGCGGTTCCGCCGTACCTGCGGAAGGCGGACGACAATCCCGACGGTGTCGACGGGGGTGTGTTCGACGGCATCCAGCAGGCCCTTCGTGCGGATCGTCCCGCGTTCCTCGCGAAGTTCTTTCAGGACTTCTACAACGTCGACCTGCTCGGCGGGACCCGCATGAGCGACGACGCGGTGCGCGCCAGCTGGAACGTCGCCGTCGACGCCTCGCCGGCGGCGACGGTCGAGTGCGTCTCGACCTGGGGCACGGACTTCCGGCAGGACCTGCGGAAGATCAAGATTCCGACGCTGGTGCTCCACGGGGACGCCGATCGCATCGTCCCGTTGCCCGTCTCGGGGGCGCGCATGTCCGAGTTCGTACCTCACGCCACGCTCGTGACGATTCCCGGCGCGCCGCACGGCTTCACGTGGACGCATGCCGAGGAGGCGAACCGCGAGCTGCTGCACTTCATTGCTCAGGACGCGGTGGTCGTCCGCACCTGATCGCCCCGGCCCTCGTCGTCTTCAATCCGGCGGCCGCGCAATTCGATCGCGATGCCTTCGACGCCGCGCTTGCTGCCGCGTTTGATCCTTCCGGCCCGGCCTGCCTGCGCTTCGAAACCGGGGCCGAGGACGACGCGGCCGAGCGCCTGGAGCGTGCGATCCACGATGCCGTCGACGGGGGCTGCGACCTGGTCCTCGCCGCCGGCGGCGACGGAACCGTCTCCGGCGTCGCGAACGTGCTGGCCGCGATCGATGCCGCCTCGCGTCCGCTTCTCGGCATCGTGCCGCTGGGGACCGCGAACGTGCTCGCGCGTGAACTGGAGATCCCGATCGACGTCGTGCGGGCCTTCGCGCTGGCGGCCGCGCGCGCGATCCTGCTCGAGCTCGACGCGATCCAGGTGGGGGAGCGCTACTATCTCACGCAGCTCGGCGCCGGCCTCGATGCGCGCATGATCGAGGGCACGACCCGCGAGGCGCAGCAGAGCAGCGGCCGGTGGGCCTACATGCAGTCCCTCCTGCGCGAGATGACGGGTTATCGCTCGCATACATTCGAGCTCACGATCGACGCCCGGCGCCGGCGGATTCGCGCCTGGCAGGTCGTCGTGGCGAACGCGAAGACAATGGGGACGCCGCCGTTCACCTGGGGACCCGAGATCGAGCCGAACGACGGCGTCCTCGACGTCGGCGTGTACGACGTGCGCGGCGTGCTCGACTGGATCCGGCTCGTCCTGCGCTTCCTGACGCGACGGCATCAGTCGGATCGCCGGGCGCGCTACTTTCGGGTGAAGAAGGGGCTCCGGATTGCCAGCCGGCGGCCGATCCCGGTGCAGGCCGACGGGGACGTGATCGGTGAGACTCCGATCGACCTCGTGGTCGCGCCGGGGATCGTGCGCGTGGTGGCGGGCCCCGAGCCGACCACCGAGGAGCCCGTGCCCGCGACCCCGACGACGGTCGCGACCGAAGCCGCCACGGCCGTGCGGCTCACCCTGTGGAACCGCCTCTCCGCCTTCGACCACGCGGTGTACCGCTGGGTCAACGGCCTGCCCGTGGGCCGGAGGAGCACGGGGCTCGCCCGACTCGTCTCGCGCACGATGGATCACGGCGAGCTGTGGCTGCTCATCGCGCTGCTCGTCGCGGCGCTCGGCCCGGCGCACGACTGGGTGGCGATGCTCGTCGTCATTGTCGTCGTCTGGCTGACCGAGCTCACGGTCAACTTCCCGATCAAGTCGGTCTTCCGGCGAACGCGCCCGTACGATGCCATGGAAGGAGTCGACGTCCGCGTCGCCCGGCTTCCGCTCGACTGGTCGTTTCCGTCGGGCCACAGCGCCACCGCGTTCGCCGGGGCAGTGCTCCTGTCGTTCTATCTGCCGCTGCTCGCGCCGCTGCTGTTCGCCTACGCCGCGCTCGTCGCGATCTCGCGCGTCTACCTCGGCGTCCACTACCCGATCGACGTCGTCCTCGGGGCGGTGGTCGGGATCGCACTCGCGGCGCTCTACGGCGGGATCGGGCACGCGCTCCTCGCACTGCGCCAGGCGATCGGCTAGACTGATCGGCCATGCACTCCCCCTTCGATCGATCCGCCCCCACGC
>JBKJNH010000300.1:0-8712 GCA_046596055.1 Candidatus Eiseniibacteriota bacterium | reverse complement strand
GTCCCCGGGTCCGAAGGTGAGCGGCCGCGGGTGGCCCGCGACGGCGTCGGCGATCCAGATCGAGGTCGCGTAGCGGTCGTTCGGCTCGTCGACGACGACGCGCACGAATGCGATGCGATCCCCCGCGGGGGCAATCTGCGGGTCGGTGGTCCAGACGAGGCGGAGCAGGTCTTCTTCGCGCATGGGTCCCCGGGAACGGCAGGTGAATGAGTGATCGGACGACGGCTCCGACGGCCGGACGCCGCATTCTCCCCGTCGGGGGCTGCGCGCGCAAGGGAGCTGGTGTAGACTCTTCGCCGGCCCTTCCCGTGCCGACCCGGTCGCCCGCGACCCCATTCGAGGAGAGAATCGTGAACGCATTCCGTGCACTCAGCGGCGGCCGATCCGTGGCCCCGGCCCTCGGGCTGATCGCCACGCTGCTCGCCCCGGCCGTGACCGCGCAGGCCGGCACCACGCTCGTGATCGGTGCCTCCCGGGACAACACCCTCTACGAGAGCGCCACCGGCTCGACCAGCAACGGCGCGGGGCCCAGCTTCTTCGCCGGGCGCACCAACCAGGCCACGAACAGCATCCGGCGCGGTCTGATCTGGTTCGACATCGCGGGCGTCGTCCCGAATGGGTCCACGATCCTGTCGGTCGAGCTGAAGCTCACCATGAGCCAGACCACATCCGGTGCAGCAGGGGTCGGGTTGCACCGCGTGAGTGCTGCGTGGGGCGAAGGAGCGTCCGATGGCGGGGCCGCGGGCGGCACCGGCGCACCGGCCCTGGCCGGAGACGCAACGTGGCGACACACGTTCTTCCCGGGCTCGTTGTGGACCACGCTGGGCGGCGACTTTGCGGCCCTCGCGAGCGCGACGCTCCCGGTCGAGGCAGCCGGCACCTACGTGTGGACCTCGACCCCCGGGATGGTCGCCGACGCGCAGGCATGGCTCGACAACCCGGCGACCAACTTCGGCTGGCTCCTGCGGGGCAACGAGGCGGCGGCGCCGTCGGTGAAGAAGTTCGAGTCGCGCGAGTCGAGCGATCCCGCAATCCGCCCGGCGCTCACGATCACCTACGAGACGCCCACGCCGGCGGTCCCCGGGACGTGGGGCCGCCTCAAGGCCGGCTACCGCTGAGCTAGTTCGCCACCGTTCCCCGCTGCAAAAACTCGCGCACGCGCGGACCCTCGCGCGCGCGCAGCTTCATGCAGTCCTCGACCGATTCCGTCACCTTTGCCAGTTCCTTCTCCGTGCCCGGCGGCGCGTGCGATGGATCGGCGAAGAAGGACTGCGTCGAGGCGAGGCGTTCTCCATTGCAGCCGGATCCCACCAACGGCATGAACACTGCGAACATCGGTGGCACGCGCTTGACGATCGCGTCGTAGTTCTTCGTTGCCCACTGGAACTGCGCCTCCTGTCCTTCCTCCGAGGAGGCGGCGACGGCGCGCGGAACGGCCAGGATCTCCTGCGGCCGCAGGGGACCGGCGAGCGCGTAGTCGAGCGTCTTCTCCCGCAGCGGCGGTGAGCGGAAGGAGCCCAGGGCCGCGAGAAAGTTGCGACGCTCACCCGGGTTCGCCGCCTTCTCGAAGCGTTCGCGATACGTCTCCCACAGCGCCGGGTCCTCCTTGAGCGCCGCGATCTGCAGCGAGGTGAACGCCAGCGACGGCTCCACGCTGGACGCGTCCACCAGGTACGCTTGCGTCAGCGAGTCCCCGTAGGCGCGCGCCCGCGTGTCACGCCCCTCGTCGGCCAGCATCCCCAGCAGCCGTCCGCGGATGAACGAGACCGACTCCTTCTCCCCCGTCCGCCGGGCCAGGCCAAAGCGCGCCACCGCCGGGGCGAGCGCGCGCTGGACGTACGCGGCATACGCCGGCTCGACTTCGGGCGTGATGAACGCAGCCTTCACCTTCTGCATCCCGTCGAGCACGGCGCCGACGACCGCGGGCTCCTCGTCCGTGGCCAGCGTCTCGAGCACGCGGAGGTAGGTGTCGCCGGGCATCGCGCCGGCATCGAGCAGCGCCGCAGCGTTGGTGGTCAGCTCCATGCGTTCCCGCACCTCGAGCGACGTGCCCGCGCGCTCGACCAGGGCGACGACCGAGGCATCCGGCATCTTCCAGCGGTAGTAGCCCCAGGCGCGCCCGTTGGGGTACACCCACTTCGTGCCCGGCTCGAGCGTCACGACCTGCGCCGCGGCGGAGAGGAGCACGGTCTTCGTCTTCGCCACGCCCGTCGCCCCGCCGTACTTGAGCGTCATCGGGATCGACCAGCGCTGGGGCGTCGGCGCAACCGTCCCGGCCGGAAGGAAGCGGGACTGCGAGAGCCGCACGCGACCGCCGGCCAGTGGCTCGACCTCGACCAGAGCGAGGCCCGGCTGGTTGAGATAGGTCGCCATGGGTCCGCCCACGTCCTTCTTCGCCGCCCGCGAGAGCGCGGACCACAGGTCGTCCGCCACGGCGTTGCCCCACGCGTGCCGCGAAATGTAATCGCGCACGCCGGCGCGGAAGACGTCGGGGCCCATCCACTGCTCGAACATGCCGAGCACCGTCTGGCCCTTGTCGTAGGCGAGGGCGTCGGCCGATTGCAGCAGGTTGTCGAGGCTCTTGACGGGCTGGCGAATGGCACGCGTGCTCAGCCGCCCGTCGACCCGCATCGCATCATCGGCGTCGATGATCAGGCGGTCCTCGATTCCGAACTCCGGAAACACGTCGTTCGTCACCTTCTCGCCCAGCCACGAGGCGAAAGACTCGTTGAGCCAGAGGTCGTCCCACCACCGCATCGTCACCAGGTCACCGAACCACATGTGCGCGAGCTCGTGCGCCGTGATCGAGGCGAGAGAACGGCGCATCGAGATGGTCGCCGTCCGGTCATCGAGCAGGAGAAGGCGGTCGGCGAACGTGATCGCTCCCGCGTTCTCCATCGCGCCGGGCCAGAACTCGGGCACCGCAATCAGGTCGAGCTTCTCGTAGGGATAGGGCCGGCCGAAGTAGGCTTCGAGCGCAGCGAGAATCGGCGGGGTAGCCCGCTTCGCCTCGGCGGTCAGGGCCGACTGCCCCTTCACCGTGACGACGTTGCCCGGGATCGCCATGCCCTCGATGGGCGTCATCTCGAGCGGCCCGGTCGCCAGGGCCACGATGTAGCTCGGCATGGGCTTGGAGCGCTTGAAGACGTGTTTCGTCCAGCCATCCCCTACCGGGGCGCTCGAGGCGATCGGCGTGTTCGCCACCGCGACATGCGCGCTCGGGATCGTCAGCTCGAGATCCCAGGGAATCTTGAACTCGGGCTCGTCGAAGCACGGGAATGCCTCGCGGGCGTCGGTTGCCTCGAACTGGGTGAAGCAGTACCACTCGTCGCCGGCCTTGAGGCGATACAGGCTGGTCGCCCGCGTGTTGTAGTCGTTGCGAAAGCGCAGGGTGAGCAGGTAGATCCCCGCCGGGACCGGTTCAGCGAACATGATGCGGATCGTGCCGTCGGACTCGGTCGTCCACTTCGGCGCCAGGTGTACGATCCCGCCGGCGAGCAGGATCGTCTCCACCGTCATCTCCTTCGCGTGCACGCGCAGCGAGCGAAACGGCGCGGCCGCCTCGATCGAGATCGTCGTTGAACCGGTGTAATCGGGGGACGCGGGATCGAGCCGCAACTCGACCTTCTGCGAGAGCGGCACCACGGCGCGGCCCAACCGACCGCCCACCAGGCCGGTGGAATCGGCGGGCGCCGCGGCTTGCGCGCCCACCGTTGGAACCCCGCCGCCGAGCGCGGCCCACGCAAACGTCGCCGCGCCGAGCGCGATTGCGACGAGCGAGCGATGAAGACGAGCGCGAAGCGGCGTTCCCATCCCGACCTCCCGTGAGCGAAGCAGCGACCCGGTCCTACTCGACGACGATGGTGCCCTTGTGCATGTTCATCGCGCAGGCGAATGCGACTTCCCCCGCGGCCGCCGGCGTCACGGTCACTTCGACGCGTTCGTTGAGCGGCAACTTCGTGTCGATCGCCATCGTCGGAATCACGATCTCGGTGCCGCAGGTCTCGTCGGTCGTCCGGGTGATCGCCAGCGTGATCGGCTGTCCCGCGCGCGCCACGATCCGATCCGGGTGGAAGCCCGAACCGTCGACCGTCACCTCGACCACGTTCGCCGCCGTTCCGGTCATCGCGTCGGACGCAGGCGCCGGGGTGGTCGCCGCGGGCGCATCGGCGGCCTTCTCGGCCGCGGGGGCGCAACCATACCCGGCCGCGCCAGCGGCCGAAAGCAGTAGAACGACGCACCACCCCATTGCGCCCACCGACAGTCTTGCCCTGCTCTGGATCATGGCTTTCTCCCTCACTCCGTCATGGGTTCGTTGCGCCGGCGCCGGGATCGATTCCCAGACGCCGGTACTTCTCGACGTACTTCGCATGGAGCGTCTCGTGGCGATCGTTCAGGTCGACCGCCCGGCCGCCGATCCACGCGCGTTCGACCGCCGTGGGCTGCTCCATCGGATCCCCGTCGGTGATCAGCAGTGTCGCATCCTTTCCCGCCTCGAGCGAGCCCACGCAATCGGCCACGCCCAGGATGCGCGCGGCTTCGAGCGTGATCGCGGCAAGTCCGGCCTCCGCCGGCAGCCCGTAGGCGACGGCCGTCCCCGCCGCGTACGGCAGATTGCGCTCGTTCGAGAGCGTGCCGTTCGTGAGGCAGAAGCGGACTCCAGCGCGGTGCAGGCGAGCCGGCAGCGTGTACGGCGTGTCGTACGCCTCGCCGCGACGCTTGGGCAAGCGATGGATTCCGCAGCAGGGCGAGCATCGGGAGGGAGGCGAGAGACCGCGCGCGACGGGGACGCCGAAGGGTCATGGCAGACTCGCAGGCCCGTGGGGTGTGGGCGGAGGTCGGGAAGCGGCCCCGCCCTAGGAAGCACGGTGCGGCAGTCTAGCGGAACGAGTCGTCCGGCGACGGACATTCCCCGAACTCAGGCGCCGCTTTTCAATTCCTCGACAAGTCGACCCAGCACCTGCCTGGCGTCGCCGAAGAGCATCGTCGTCTTTGGATCGTAGTAGAGCTCGTTGTCGATGCCGGCGAACCCGGGGTTCAGCGAACGCTTCATCAGGACGACGTGGCGCGCCTTGTCGGCGTCGAGGATCGGCATGCCGTAGATCGGGCTCGCCTTGTCGTGCCGCGCCGCCGGGTTCACCACGTCGTTGGCGCCGATCACGAGCGCGACGTCCGTGCGCTCGAAGTCGCCGTTGATCTGCTCGAGGTCGAACAGTTGCGAGTACGGCACGTTCGCCTCGGCGAGCAGCACGTTCATGTGCCCGGGCATGCGCCCCGCCACCGGGTGGATCGCGTACTTCACGTCGACCCCGCGCTTCGCCAGCAGGTCGGCAAGCTCCCGCACGACGTGCTGCGCCTGCGCCACCGCCAGGCCATAGCCCGGCACGATGATCAGGCTCTGCACGTTGGCCAGGAGCACCGCCGCGTCCTCGACCGACACGTCGCGCACGGGACGCTTCGCCGCGCCCGCGGCGCCCCCCGTCGCGGCCAAACCGGCCGCCGGCGCCGCGCCCAGCGCGCCGAACAGGACGTTGGCCAGCGAGCGGTTCATCGCCTTGCACATGAGGCGCGTGAGCAGCGTGCCCGACGCGCCGACCAGCGTTCCGCTGACCAGCAGCGCGTGGTTGTCGAGCACCAGCCCGGCCGCCGCGGCGGCGAGGCCGGTGCACGAGTTGAGGATCGAGATCACGACCGGCATGTCCGCGCCGCCGATTGGAACGACCACGAGCACGCCGAGCGCCAGCGACAGTGAGACGAAACCGAGGAAGACCGGCAGGCTGCCGCTGCTTGCAGCTAGCACGCCGGTCACCAGCGCCGCCACCACCACGGCGCCCTGCAGCAGGCGGCCACCCGGCAGGATCACCGCACGCTCGCCGATCCCCTGCAGCTTGGCGAATGCGAGGAGCGAGCCCGAAAACGACACCGCACCGATCACCGTGCCGGCGAGGATGCTGCCGATGTGGATCGCGCCGCCCGCGCCGGTTCCCGTGCGCCAGGCGATGAACTCGGCGATGGACACCGCGGCCGCCGCGCCGCCACCCAGCCCATTCAGCACCGCGACCATCTGCGGCATGTCGGTCATCCGGACGACGCGGGCGCCCCACCACCCCACGCCCGCCCCCAGGGCGAGCCCCAGGAGGATGAGCCCCAGGTTCTGCGGCACGCCGGTGACGAACGTGGCGAGCACCGCGACGCCCAAGCCCCAGGCCGCGAGCGCGTTGCCCGAGCGCGCGGTCGCCGGCGAGCTGAGGCGCTTGAGCCCGACGATGATCGTCACGATGGCGACGAGAAACAGGCTGCGCTGCAGCACGTCGAGCGTGGCCGCGCTCACTTCGGCTTCTTCCGGAACATGCCGAGCATGCGATCGGTGACGACGAGCCCGCCGACCAGGTTCGCTGCGCCGAAGACGACGCCGATGAAACCAAGCGCCACGAGCCACGTCGAGTCGGCATGCGCCAGCACCACGATGCCGCCGACGACGACGATCCCGTGAATCGCGTTGGTGCCCGACATCAGCGGCGTGTGGAGGACGACCGGCACCTTCGAGATCACCTCGAAGCCGGTGAATACGGCGAGCACGAAGATGGTCAGAACGGTCAGGACTTCGGCAGGGCTCACGCGGCGTCTCCCGGGCGGGCGATGCACGACTCGCGCACGATATCGTCCGCGAAGTCGGGAGCGAGCGCTCCGTCCTTGACCAGGTGGAGCACGAACGCGGCGATCGTGCGCGAGTACATACGGCTGGCGTCGCCGGCCACGGTGGCGGTCAGGTTGACCGGCCCGAGGATCGTCACGCCGTGCGCGACGACGTCCTCGCCGGCACGCGTGAGCTCGCAGTTCCCGCCGGACTCGGCGGCCAGGTCGACGATCACCGCGCCCGGCTTCATCGCCTCGACCATGGCGGCGGTCACCAGGCGAGGCGCGGGACGTCCGGGCACCAGCGCGGTCGCCACGACGACGTCGGACTGGGCGACATGCGGCGCCAGCAGTTCCTGGCGGCGACGCGCATCGTCGGCGCTCTGCTCGGCAGCGTAGGCGCCCGAGCCCCCGGCGCCGGCCACCGACGAAGCGACCGCGTCCTCGCTCGGTCCGACGAACGCGGCGCCCAGGCTCTGCACCTCCTCGCGCACCGCCGGCCGCACGTCGAACGCCTCGACGACGGCGCCGAGGCGGCGCGCCGTCGCAATCGCCGACAGGCCCGCGACGCCCGCGCCCAGCACGAGAACCCGCGCCGGCGGAATCGTTCCGGCGGCGGTCATCAGAAGCGGAAAGAAGCGCGGCAGGCTCGCCGCGCCCAGCAACACGGCCTTGTAGCCGGCGATCGTGCTCATCGCGGAGAGGGCGTCCATCTTCTGGGCGCGCGACGTGCGCGGCACCTTCTCCATGGCGAACGCCGTCACGCGACGCGCGGCGTAGCGCGGCAGGAGCGCCGCATTCTCGGCCGGGCGCAGCAAACCGACGACGATCGCGCCCTCGCGCGCGAGATCGAGCTCGTGCACACCGAGGACCGGGTGATCGAGCGGCTCACGCACCTTGAGCACCAGGTCGGCGTCGCGCCACAGCGCGCGCGTGTCGGGCTCGATGCGCGCGCCCCCCGCCGCGTAGGCCGCGTCCGGAAAGCCGGCGCGCTCGCCCGCGCCGGCCTCGACGGCCACGTTGGCGCCGGCCTTGACGAGGCGCGCCAGGGTCTCGGGCACCAGCGCGACGCGCGTCTCGCCCGGAGCGATCTCGCGGGGAACGGAGAGCTTCAATCCTCGCCCTGTGCCTTCGTGTAGCCCAGCACGCCGTCGAACACGTTCAGCTTCTCGACGTGCGTCCAGGGAGCCTTCGCGGCGACGCGCGCGAGCAGGTCGAGGATCTCGGCGTCGCTCACGTCACCGCCGTCGGCGCGCATGCAGCGGGCGGTGAACGCGTCGACCGTGTCGGTCACCGCGCTGACGCCGGGATAGAGCTTCGTGCCGCGGCTCGCGATCATGTGCAGGCGGAACGGCGAGCCGGCGAGTGCCGACTCGAGTCCTTGGCCCAGCGTATCGACCGAGCTCGTCCATTCGACGTACACGTCGACGCCGGCGACCTTGCGCTCCTTCACCTTGACGAAGTCGGGCGCGGCCGGTACGTCGGGCATGCGGATGGGCTTGTACTCGCGGACGAAGGCCTTCGACGGCTTGCGCCCGAGGTTCGCGATGATCGCGTCGGTGTAGTCGCTCGTGCTCACCGAGCCGGCGTCGCCGACCACGTCGCGCGTGCGGAACTTCCCGTCCTCGAGCACCGCGATCACGGAGTTCTCGATCGCAGACGCGGCGGCGAACTCCTCGAGGCGGCGCAGCATCATCACGCCGGCGAACAGCACCGCGGTCGGGTTGATCACGTTTTTGCCCGCGTACTTGGGCGCCGAGCCGTGCACGGCCTCGAAGATCGCGTAGTCCGTACCGAGGTTCGCCGACGGCGCGAAGCCCAGCCCGCCGATCAGCCCCGACGTGAGGTCCGACAGGATGTCGCCGTTCATGTTCGTCATGATGATGACGTCGAACCACTCGGGGAAGCGCACGAGCTGGTGCGCGCAGTTGTCGGCGATGATGTGCTGCGACTCGATCTCGGGATACTCGGGGGCGATCGCCTCGAAGGTCCGCTTGAGCGTGCCCTCGGTCATCTTCATGATGTTCGACTTGGTCGCGCAGTGGACCTTCTTGCGGCCCTCGGCGCGCGCGAACT
>JBKJNH010000258.1:0-2600 GCA_046596055.1 Candidatus Eiseniibacteriota bacterium | reverse complement strand
GATCGACCCGACACGGAGGTCCCCCGCATGACCGACACCCTGCGCCTCGGCCTGGTGGCGACCGCGTGCGCGCCCTACGCGCGCGAGGACGGCCGCGCCGAAGTCGTGGCCGCGCTCGCCGACGCGCTGGCCCGCCGCGGCCACGAGATCGCCCTGTTCCTTCCGGCGCACCGCGACCTGACCATACCGCCCGATGCCCAGCGCGAGACCGTGCTCGCCGGCTTTGCCGTGCCCCTGGGCGACGGCAATGAAACGGCGTCGCTGATCCGCGTGCGCCGGCCCGGGCAGCCCTTCGACGTGTTCCTGGTCCAGCATCGCGGCGAGCGGCGGTTCTTCGACGCGCCGGGGTTCGGGCCCGCCGAAACCAGCGATGCCGAGACGCGGGCCGCGCGCGGCGCATTCTTCGCCCGCGCCGTGCTCACCGCGTTGCGACTGCTGGATCATCGCGTCGACCTCGTGCATGCCTTCGACGCCGCGGCCGCGTGGGTTCCCGCGTTCCTGCGTCGCTTCGACGCCGACGACGCGCAGTTCGGACGCACGGGCGCGCTGTACACGGTGCTCGACTGGAACGACGCGCCGGTCGCCGCCGCTTCGACGATCGCGGCGCTCGGCCTGCCCGAGGATGCCGAGGATCCGCGCACGCACGAGATCCTTCCAGGCTCGCTGCCGATCAACCAGCTCGCCCTGCGTCACGCCGATCGCATCGTGTTCCCAAGCGTCCGTTTCGCCGCCGAGTTGCTCGAGGACGCGACCATCGCCGGACCGCTGTCGTCCGTGCTCGCCGCACGCGCGAAGGACCTGCTCGGCGTCGTCCCCGGGATCGACGCGCGGCAGTGGGATCCGGCGGGGGACATGGAGATCGCCGAGCGCTACTCCTCCGAGGCGGTCGTGGGCAAGGAAGCGTGCCGACGTGCGCTCGCCGAGCGCGCGGGCTGGCCAACCGATCCGGCTGAACGCGGCTGGGATCGCCCGATCGTCGGGCTGATCGCACGTCTCACGGCCGAGAAGGGGATGGGCGTCCTGCGCGACGCGCTCGACGGATTGATCGACCTCGACGTGCGTCTGGCGGTGCTGGGCCGCGGCGACGCCGAGTTCGAGGCGATGCTCGGCGACGCGGCACGCCGCGCGCCCGAACACGTCTCGGTGCGCCTCGCGTTCGACGACGCGCAGGCCCGCCGCATCATGGCAGGCAGCGACCTGCTCCTGGTCCCCTCGCGACTCGAGGCCGGTGGCATGCAGCAGTTGCGCGCCTTGCGCTACGGAACGATCCCGGTCGCGCACGCCACGGGCGGACTGGTCGACTCGCTCCGCGAGTTCGACGGCGACACGCTCGAGGGCACGGCGTTCCTGTTTCGCCCGCACACCGGCCCGGCGCTCCTCGCCGCGATGGCCCGCGCGGTGGCGGTCTACTCCGAACCGCATCGCTGGCGCCGGCTGGTGGCCAACGCGCTGGGAACGGACGTCTCGTGGGAGGCGACCGCGGCCGGCTACGACGAGGTCTACCGCGTCGTGCGCCGGAACGTCGAGGCCCGGCGGTTCAGCTCGTGGGCCCTGGGGATCGCGCGGAGCTGACGCAGATGCTATGCTCCCCGGCGGTCCCCGACCTGCTGGGAGCTGCCATGAAGAACCTTCGCGTGATCCTTCACACCTGCATCGCAACCCTGCTGCTTGCGGCGTCCACTCCCGTGGGCCCCGTTGCGGCCCAGGCCCGGTCCATGGGCTGGGGAGACTCCACGCCCGGCCACTCCGAAATCGCCTTCGATTGCGCGAATCCGCCGGCCGAGGCGACGCTCGTCGTCTCGTTCGTCTCGCCCGTCAGCGACGTGATCGGCATCGAGGCGAAGATCGACATGTGCACGATTCCGCACGACCTGCCCGATTGGTGGCGCTTCGACCTGCCGGGCTCGTGTCGCGAGGGGCAGATCGAGCTGTCGACCGACTTCGCGGCCGGCCCCTCGTCCCATGCGCTTGCGTGGTCGACACCGACGAGCGAGTCCGTGCAGGTGATCTACGGTTACACGTGGTCGACGGCCATGAACCGGTTCTCCATCGTCGTGGCCAATGGAAACCTGCAATCCACGCCGCTCGCGATCGGGAAGGAGTATTACGCCTTCAAGCTGCGGTTCCCGACTCCCGCGGGGACCTGCGCGGGATGCAGCGTGCCCGCGTGCTTCGTGATCAACAGCCTGGTGATCACCCACTCCGGCGGCAAGACCGAGACCGCGCTCTACGGGGGGTGGGCGATGTGGCAGGGGAACAACAACTGCCCGTTCGTCGTCGGCGCCGCCGGCACGACCTGGGGACGCGTGAAGGCAAGCTATCGCTGAACTTCGCATGGCCACGTGGAGACACGTCGGGGGAGGCTCGTGAGAGCCTCCCCCGACTCGTTGCGGGACCGGCAAGACGCGCGAACTATCCGGACTTCTTCACCGGCAGGGATGCCTCGATCTTTGCCACGACTTCGGGATCGAGCGGCGTCTTCTTGGGGTGGAAGCGTGCGATCACCTTGCCGTCGGGGCCGACGAGGAACTTGGCGAAGTTCCACTCGATGTCGCCGTCGTGACCCGCGCCCGTCGTCAGCCAGTCGTAGAGCGGCGCGA
>JBKJNH010000222.1:0-2576 GCA_046596055.1 Candidatus Eiseniibacteriota bacterium | reverse complement strand
GGACGTCGGGGTCGCGCACGGCCGCCAGCACGGTCGCCGGATCGAGCGCGCCGCGCAGGCCCGTGAGCGGATGCAGCTGGACGCCGGACAACGCCGCCGCGCCACCGGACTCGTAGTTGAAGATATGGCTGCCGCGCTCGAGCAAAACCTCGTCGCCGGGCTCGGACTGGACGCGCACCGCGATCTGGTTTCCCATCGTGCCGCTGGGCACGAACAGCCCCGCCGCCTTCCCGGCCAGCGCCGCGACGCGATCCTGGAGAGCGTGGATGGTGGGATCGTCGTCGAACACGTCGTCTCCGACGATCGACGCGGCGATCGCCTCCCGCATCCCCGGGGTCGGGCGGGTGACGGTATCGGAGCGCAGGTCGACGATCGAGCTGGCGGAGATCATGGACACGGGGGCTCCGGGAGTGAGGTTGACCGCACAGGGACGGCGCGGGTAGCGTCCAAGGGGAAGGTGGCGCGCACGCCGCGCGCCCGCGTCACAGTACGTTTCCGGCCCCGAGGTCGTCAGCCATGTTCTTCGAACCCACGATGCTCCTGCTCATCCCCGGCATGCTGTTCGCGTTCTTCGCCCAGTGGAAGGTGACGTCCACGTTCAAGAAGTACGCCCAGGTCCGTTCCTCGGGCGGGCGCACGGGAAAGGACGCGGCGCGGGCGCTGCTCAACGCGTTCGGCGCCGGCGACGTCCAGGTCGAGCACGTGCCCGGGAGCCTGACCGACCACTACGACCCGACCAAGCGCGTCGT
Organism: Candidatus Eiseniibacteriota bacterium; assembly: GCA_046596055.1. Taxonomy (GTDB): domain Bacteria; phylum Eisenbacteria; class RBG-16-71-46; order RBG-16-71-46; family DASYSL01; genus JANPEF01. The sequence goes on along the minus strand of JBKJNH010000222.1, from coordinate 1,827 downwards.
TCGCCTGTCCGACGACGTCTACGGGTCCGACTCGATCGCGGCGCTTGGCGTGGCCGCGCACGAGGTCGGTCACGCCCTGCAGCACGCCAACGGCTACATGCCCATGCGCTGGCGCTGGTCGCTGCTCGGTCCGGCCAACATCGGCTCGATGATGGCGATGCCGCTGGCGTTCATCGGGCTGATCCTCGGCAGCGGCGGGATGTGGCTCCTCGACCTGGGGATCATCCTGTTCACGGGCGTCGTGCTGTTCCACGTCGTCACGCTGCCGGTCGAGCTCAACGCGAGCTCCCGCGCCTACAAGCACCTGACGTCGGCCGGGATCGCCACGCCGGACGAGGCGCTCATGGCGAAGAAGGTGCTCGATGCGGCGGCTCTGACGTACCTCGCGGCGGCCGCGGCGGCTCTGCTCGGCTTGCTGCGCCTGGTCCTCCTGCGCAACTCCAGGAACTGAGGCCCGCGTAGCGGGACGAAGGAAAATGCCCGCGCTCGAGGGAGGTCCGAGCGCGGGCAAGTCGTAACGCCGCGCCACGCAGTGGCGGGCGGAGCTGGATTCCAATCCAGTCGTCCAGAGACGCGGGCGTCAGCCCTGCGCGACCATGTCCTTCAGTTCCTTGCTTACCTTGAAGACGGGCACCTTGCGCGGCGGCACCGGGACAGCCTCACCCGTGCGCGGATTCCGGGCCAGACGCGACTTGCGGTCCTTGACCTTGAATGTGCCGAAGCCCCGGATCTCGATGTGATGGCCGTTCGCGAGCGCCCGGCTCACGGCTTCGAGAAATCCGTCCACGGTGTCGGCCACGTCCTTCTTGGTCAACCCCGTCCGTTCGGCGATCTGGTCGACGATGTCGGCCTTGGTCATCTTGAGCCTCCGCGCCACCGGTCGTTCCCTTTGGTGGGAAGGCCCCCCTCCCGGGAGCCGTGAGGCAGCGTAAGGTCTACCTGAAAACTGTCAATCAGTTTTTGCGCAACGGATTAGAGCGACGAGGGGTCGGCCGGGGAGGACCCTTCCGCCGGCCCGCCGGTCCCGGCCAGGGCCCGGGCTCGAGCCTCGGTCAGCCCCCGGACCCGGGCCGCCTCCCGCAGCGCCGCCTGGCGTGGGCTTCCGGCGGCCAGGTCGGCGGCGCGCTCGGCGGCGAACCTGCCGGACTCGATCTCCTCGAGCAGGTTGACCATCGCGGCCCTGGAAACGGCGTTGATCACCCGCGGGCCGCGGGTCAGCGCGCCGTACAGCGCCGTTCCCGAAATGCGGTCGCGGAGAGCGTCGGGGCCCTCGGCGTGAATCACGTCGACCAGGTGCTTGAGCTGGTGCACGACCTCGAGGTACGCGACACGCTCGTCGTAACCGGCTTCGACCAGCGTGAGGTATGCGGCCTCGACCAGCTCGGTGACGCCGCCGACGACCACCGCCTGCTCGCCGAACAGGTCGATGACGGTCTCGCTCTCGACATCGGTCTCGAGCAGCGTGCCGCCGGGGCGCTCGGCCCCGAGGGCGCGGGCCCACGCGAACGCCCGCGTGCGCGCGCGCTCGGGATCGGCCGCACCGGGCGCGACGGCGACGTAGGTGGGCACGCCGCGACCCGCTTCAAACGCGGAACGCACGACCGCGCCGGGAGCCGCCGGTGCGACGAGCGCCAGGTCGCAGCCCACAGGCGCGACCAGCCCGCCGTAGACGATCGCCGAGCCGTGCGCCAGCAGGAGCGTCGTGCCGGGAGCGACGAACGGCGCGACCTCGTCGCGCACGAGCGCCGGGAGCAGGTCGTCGGGCAGCAGCAATGCGATCACGCCCGATCCCCCCGGCGTGCCCGCGGAGGCGGCCGCGGCGGCGCC
>JBKJNH010000152.1:0-5318 GCA_046596055.1 Candidatus Eiseniibacteriota bacterium | reverse complement strand
GCGCGAGGAGCGCTCGCCGGTGGGACTGTTCACGTTCCTCGCCGGTTACAACGTGATTGCCGTGGGCTACCGGATCCGCGGCCTGTTCGAGGGTTATCGGCGCGGTCTCTCCTACGTGGCGAACCTGCCGCGCCGCCTGGCCCGCCTCACCGATGCGCTGCGCCTGCTCGGCGTCGTGCTCGGGGCGTTGCTCGTCTCGACGATCCTGATTCCCGATGATTCCGCGGCGCCCCGCCAGGTGCTGGCGGGATCGATCGGACTCGTGCTCGGCGCGCTGGCCTTCGGGCGGGCGCGACTGGGGCCGGCGGAGTGGGGCGTCGCCCTGTCGCTCACCGTTCTCGCCTGGGTCACCATCGGCCCGGGCATCGCACCGTTCTGAAAGGCGCCATGGTCGAAGCCGAGCTCACCATCACGAATCGCCAGGGGCTGCATGCCCGCGCCTGCCAGAAGTTCGTGCACCTCGCCTCCGGCTATCGCGCCGAGGTGTTCGTCACCCGCGACGGCGTCGAGGTCAACGGCAAGAGCATCCTCGGCGTGATGATGCTCGCCGCCGAGCCCGGGGCCCTGATCCGCGTGCGCGCCGAGGGTCCCGACGAGGTCGATGCGCTGGCCGCGCTGACGAAGCTGGTGGAGGACAAGTTTGGCGAAGACTGAGCCGCTGCAGGGGATCGCCGCATCGTCGGGCCTGGCCATCGGCCCGGCGCGCGTCCTGCCGACCGCGGACCAGGACGTGCCGCGGCGCGCGGTCGCGGCGGCTGATGTGGCCGCCGAGCACGCGCGCCTCGACTCCGCGATTGCCGCCGCGCGCGGCGAACTGGGCGAACTCGTGGCCCAGGTCGACGCGCTGCACGAGGACGAGACGCACGCCATCCTCGACGTGCAGCTCATGTTGCTCGACGACCCCGCGGTGCTCGACGAGACGCGCCAGGCAATCGCGGGCGAGTTGCTCAACGCCGAGTTCGCCTACCATCGGGTCTTCGCCCGCGCTTCCGCCGCCTACGAGTCCAGCGGGGCCGAGATCTTCCGCGACCGCGCCGTCGACTTCCGCGACGTGTCCCGCCGCGTGCTGCGCCACCTCACGGGCTGGACGCCGTCGCGGCTGGCCGCCATCGAGGAGCCGTGCATCGTCGTGGCCCACGACCTCGAGCCGTCCGAGACGCTCCACTTCCACAAGGGCAAGGTGCTCGCGGTGCTCCTTGATGAGGGAGGTCGCACGTCGCACTCGGCGCTGCTGGCCCGCTCGCACGGCATCCCGGCGGTGGTCGGGCTGCGCAACGTGACGCGCCTCCTGCAGGACGGCGATCTCGTGGCCGTCGACGGCTACTCGGGCGCGGTGTGGCCGAAGCCGTCGACGCGGCGGGCCGATCGTTTCCGGCGCCGTATTCGCGTCGTCGCGGCGCATGGCAAGGAGCTCGAGGCGCTGCGCGACCTGCCAGCGATCACGCCCGACGGTCGGAGGATCGAGCTGTCGGCGAACCTCGAGATCCCCGAGGAAGTGGGGCACGTGCTCGAGTCCGGCGCCTCTGGCATCGGCCTCTACCGCACCGAGTTCTTCTACCTGGGGCGCCCGCACCTGCCGAGCGAGGAGGAGCAGACCGCGGCCTATCGCGGCGTCGCCGAGCGCATGCACCCGCGGCCCGTGATCATCCGCACGATGGACCTGGGTGGCGACAAGGTGGCGAGCTACATGCGCACCGACGACGAGGCGAACCCGTTCCTGGGCTGGCGGGGCATCCGCTTCGCGCTGCACCATCCCGAGGTGTTTCGCACCCAGTTGCGCGCCATCCTGCGCGCCAGCGCCGTGGGCAACGTCAAGGTGATGTTCCCCATGGTGACGACCTACGAGGAGCTGGACCAGGCGCTCGCGCTGTGCGACGCGGTCAAGCGCGAGCTCACGGCCGAGAACGTGCCGTTCGACCCGACGTGCGAGATCGGCATGATGGTCGAAACGCCGTCGGCCGTGTGGTCGGCCGAGTTCATGGCGAAGCGCGTCGCGTTCTTCTCGATCGGCTCGAACGACCTGATCCAGTACACGCTGGCGATGGATCGCGGCAACGCGAAGATCGCGTACCTGTACGAACCGCTCGACCCCGCGATCCTGCGCTCGATCCGCGCCACGGTCGCCGCCGGGCATGCGGCCGGACTCTGGGTCGGGCTGTGCGGCGAGATGGCGGGCGATCCGCGGATTGCGGCCCTGCTGCTGGGGATGGACGTCGACGAGTTCTCGGTGTCGCCGTTCGACCTGCCGCGCGTCAAGGCCGTGATCCGCACGTTGACGCACGCGCGTGCGCGGGAAATCGCGGCGCAGGCGCTCGAGTTGCCGACCGCCGGGCAGATCCGCCGCCTGCTTCATCGCGAGCTCGAGGCGATCCTGCCCGCCGTGCTCCTGGGAGGGGACGATGCCGCACGCGACGCTGAGTGAAGCCGACGTCGCAGCGCGCGACGCCGGCGGCATGGCCGCCCTGATCGCCGCGTGGCCGGCGCAGCTCGCGGGACAGCGCGCCGCATTGATGGCGAACCCGTGGCCCGGGCAAGCCGCCCCGACGCTGCTCGCGGTGGGGGGGATGGGTGGCTCGGCGATCGCGTCGGACCTCGTTTTCGCGCTCGCCGCCGATCGCCTGCCCTTCCCGACGCTGGTCTGCCGCGACTACGCATGGCCCGCCGCGGTCCGGCCCGGGGCGCTCGCGGTGCTGTCGAGCTACTCGGGAAACACCGAGGAGACGCTGGCCCTGTACGACGCGGCGAAGGCCCGCGGGGTGGCCCGCATGGCCATCACGACCGGGGGCGAGCTGGCCCGCCGCTGCGCGGCCGATGGGGTGCCCTGGAGGGCGGTTCCCGCGGGCCTTCCCCCCCGGGCCGCCCTCGGGTATTCTGTTGTGTCACTATCCCTTGTGCTCGAATCGCTGGGTGTCCCGGGCTGGGGCGAGGCCGCATGGGCCGAGGCGCATGCCGTCGCGACCGATCTCGGCGCGCGCTGTGCGCCGGAGCAGCCCGAGGCCGAGAATCCGGCGAAGCAGCTGGCCCGCGCCGTGGTCGGGCGTGCCGTGTGCATCTACGGCGGGGCGGGCCTGGCGGCGCCCATCGCGCGCCGCTGGAAGGGGCAGCTCCACGAGAATGCGAAGACGCTGGCCTTCGACGCGGTCGTGCCGGAGATGAACCACAACGAGATCGTCGGCTGGCAGGCGCTCGCCGACCTGCACCCACGGTTCGCCGTGATCCTGTTGCGCGACCGCGCCGAATCGGCCGCACTGGCGCGGCGGATGGCGGTGACCCGCGCGATCCTCGAGGACGAGGGGGTGGGCGTGCACGAGGCCTGGTCGATCGGCACGTCGCCGCTCGCGCGCATGACCTCGCTGCTCGTGCTGGGGGACTGGACGAGCCTGTACCTGGCGGTGCTGGCCGGCGTGGATCCCACGCCGATCGTGAAGATCGACCGGCTCAAGGCGGCGCTCGCATCGGCGGGCGACGGCGGACCCGGAACTGCGGAGGCGACCTCACGATGACCCCGTCCGGCATCAAGGCGATCATCCCCGTGGCGGGGGTGGGCTCGCGGCTGCGACCGCATACCCACACCACCCCGAAGGCACTCATCCACGTGGCGGGTCGCCCGATCCTGGCGCACATCCTCGACGACCTGGAACGCCTCGGCGTCACGGACGTGGTTCTCGTCGTCGGTCACATGAGCGACCACATCCGAGCCTACGTCGATACGCACTATGCGCACCTGACGCGCTCGTACGTCGACCAGCCCGAGCGGCTTGGCCTGGGCCACGCGGTGCGCATGACGCGCGACCTGGTGCTCGGGCACCCGGTGTTCATCGTGCTCGGTGACACCATCTTCCGCGCCGACTTCTCCGCGGTGGTGAACGGCGGCGAGAGCGCGATCGGCGTGCACGAAGTCGACGATCCGCGGCGCTTCGGCATCGTCGAGACGAAGGACGGCTACGCGTCGCGCCTGGTCGAGAAGCCGGACCAGCCCACGTCGAACCTGGCGATCGTCGGGGTCTACTACCTGGCCGACTCGGCGCTGCTGTTCGACGCGCTCGACACCCTGGTGGAGAAGGACATCCGGACCAAGGGCGAGTACCAGTTGACGGACGCCCTCCAGCTCATGATCGAGCGGGGACACCGGATCCGCCCGTTCAAGGTCGACGGCTGGTACGACTGCGGCAAGACCGAGACGCTGCTCGAGACCAACCGCGAGCTGCTGGAGAGCAAGGGCGATGCGCCCGACAATGTCCGGGCCGGCACCGTGATCGTGCCGCCCGTCGCCATCGACCCGACGGCCGTGATCGAGCGCTCGATCATCGGCCCGCACGTCTCGATCGCCGCGCGCGCGGTGGTGCGCGAGGCGGTGGTGAAGAACTCGATCGTGAACGAAGACGCCGTCGTCGAGCGCATCCTGCTCGAAGGATCGGTGATCGGCGAGAACGCGCTCGTCCGCGGGACGTTCCGCCATCTCAACGTGGGAGACTCCTCCGAAGTGAGCATGGGATAGCTCACGGAGCCCCCGCCAACCCGCAAGGAGCATGCATGTCCGAGCCGCATCTCTTCACCTCGGAATCCGTCACCGAGGGGCACCCCGACAAGGTCGCCGACCAGATCTCCGACGGCATTCTCGACGCCATTCTCGCCGGTGATCCGAACGGCCGCGTCGCCGCCGAGACCCTGGTCACGACGGGCCTGGCGTTCGTCTCGGGCGAGATCACGACGCGCACCTACGTCGAGATCCCGTCGCTGGTGCGCCAGATCATCCGCGACATCGGCTACACCGATTCGGGCGTGGGCTTCGACGCCGACACGTGTGCGGTCCTGACCTCGATCGACGACCAGTCGGGCGACATCGCGATGGGGGTCGACACCGGCGGCGCCGGCGATCAGGGCCTGATGTTCGGCTATGCCTGCCGCGAGACGCCGGAGCTGATGCCGATGCCGATCCTGCTCGCGCACCGGCTGTGCGAGCGGCTGGCGAAGCTGCGCAAGAACAAGAAGCTCGACTACCTGCGCCCCGACGGCAAGTCGCAGGTCACGGTCGAGTACGAGAACGACAAGCCGGTGCGCATCGACACGGTCGTCGTCTCGACGCAGCATCATCCGGACGTGAAGACGAAGACGATCCGCGAGGACGTCATCGAGCACGTCCTCAAGCCGATCCTGCCGAAGAAGCTGGTCGACTGGAAGACGATGAAGATCCACGTCAACCCGACCGGCCGGATCGTCAACGGCGGCCCGAAGGCCGACACCGGCCTGACCGGGCGCAAGATCATCGTCGACACCTACGGCGGCATGGGCAGCCACGGCGGCGGCGCGCTGTCGGG
>JBKJNH010000359.1:0-7728 GCA_046596055.1 Candidatus Eiseniibacteriota bacterium | reverse complement strand
GAACACGGCCTGCGCCGAGTCGCGCACCCGCCAGACGACGACCGCGGCGATCTCGACGGGATTGCCTTCCTTGTCGTTGACCTTGAGCTTCTCGCCGTTCAGCGAGCGGACGCGCAGCGAGAGCTTCTTCTTGCTCGCGATCGGGTTCGTCCACCACCAGCCGTCCTCGTGGACCGAGCCCACGTACTTGCCTAGCAGGATGATGACCTCGGCCTGGTTGGGCTGGACGGTGAAGAAGCCGTTGAGCGCGACGCTGGCGACTGTGAGGAGGATCGTGACCATCGCAATGCGGGCTCCGATCGGTCCGGCGACGGGGCTGGCGATCACGAACCAGGCCAGGGCGAGCAGCGCGAGAATGATGACGATCCCGAGGACACCGGGCAGCGGGTGAGCTTTCGTTTCACGGGTCATGAGGTTCAGGTCCTCCTTTCGGTGATTCCATTGTGATATCACTTTGGGATCATCGTCAACAGCTATGTAGGGCTTTAGCCCTACATTTTTTGAATCTTGACCAGGCACCGGTGCTACACAGGCACTCCCCCGACCACGGGTCCTGACAACAACTTGGCTTGTAATAGACCGGTCGGCTAGTAAGATTCATCTCCATGAACGAGCCCGGCGACACCCCGATCCCTGGCGCGCACCCGGGTCCCGCCACGCGCAAGGGCGAGGAGACCCGCGAGCGCATCCTGGCGGTGGCGCGAGAGCTGATCCACCAGCACGGGTTCAAGCAGACCGGGCTGGCGGACATCCTGACGGCGAGCCGGGTGCCGAAGGGCTCGTTCTACTTCTACTTCCGAAGCAAGGAAGAGCTGGCGACCGAACTGCTGCGGCGACACCGCGTGGTCTACCGCGAGGCGATGGAGCGCGACGTCTTTCCCCCGGGCGGCGAGACGATCCCGCAACTTGTCGCGTTTTTCCGCGGCTCGGCGCAGCGGCAGGCGGACGACGGATGCAAGTCGGGATGCATGCTCGGAAACCTGGCGGCCGAGATCGGCGACATGCACGAGGACCTGAGGCGCGAAGTCGTCGCCAGCTTCCTCGAGATGCGCGAGGCCCTGGCCGCCGTCCTCGCCCGCGGGCAGGCCCGCGGCGAGCTCAAGTCCGACTTCGCGCCCGAGCAGGCGGCGGAGTTCCTGATGTCGGTGATGGAGGGCGCGGTCCTTCTCGCCAAGGCGCGACGCGAACCGGCGGCCTTTGTCGCCGTCGAGTTTTCGCTGGCTCGTTACCTGGAGACGTTGCGCAACCCGGCGCCGCCGCATTCGGCCGGCCCCACGAACGGAGGGATCGCATGATCGCGACCACGTTGCGGATCGAGACCGACGAACAGCTCGTCGAGCGGGCGCAGGCCGGTGAATCGGCCGCTTTCGACGAGTTGGCGCGGCGCTACACCAACATCGTCTACCGGATCCTGTACAAGATCCTGCGCCACGACGAGGACACGCAGGATGCGCTGCAGGATACGTTCGTCAGTGCCTATCGTGCGCTGCCGCGCTTCCGCAAGGACGCGAAGTTCTCGACCTGGCTCTATCGCATCGCCACGAACGCGGCGTTGATGAAGGCACGTGCGCGCAAGACGAACTTGATCTCGCTCGACCATCCGAGCGAGGACGACGACGCGCGCCATGTGTGGGACCTGCCCGACCGGAAGGCCACGCCGGACCAGGACATCCTGTCCGACGAGACGCGCCGCATCATGGAGGCCGCGATCCAGGCCCTGCCGGCGGAACAGCGGGCGGCGTTCGTCCTGCACGACATGCAGGAACTGTCGAGCGCGCAGACCGCCGAAGCGATGGGGATCACGGTGTCCGCGGTGAACTCGAGGCTGCACCGCGCGCGCGTGTTCCTGAGGGACCGGATCGGGCGCTACGTGCGCGAGCCGGAGCCTTCGACGTGGCGCAAGCTGGATCCGGCGACGGCGGCCAAGGCCGCACGGCTCACGCGGGTGGTCGGTCGCACGGAACGCGCGGCTGAAGCGGTCCGGGAGGCCCGTCACACGGCGGCTTGACCGCGGGTGGGGAGGGGGGGCATGGTGGAAGTCCCCCCCAGAGAGAGAGTCGCCTTCTCCAACCTGAAGGGACACCTGTCCCCATGAGTCTCATCTGGACGGCAATCATCGGCCTCGTGGCCGGAGCCCTCGCCAAGTTCATCATGCCCGGGAAGGATCCGGGCGGCATCTGGATCACGATGGGCCTCGGCGTCCTCGGCGCCATCGTCGCCAACCTCCTGGGAAATGCCATCGGCTGGTACGGCCCGGACAAGTCTGCGGGCTTCATCGGCGCGACGATCGGCGCCATCATCGTGCTGGCGATCTATCGCATGGTAAAGGGACGGTCGGCCACAGCGTAGACCTGCGCCTTTCGACGCTTCCGCCACGCAGAATCGCGAAGCCCCGGCGCGCCGCGCGCTCCGGGGCTTCTGCTATGTTCCGGCCATGCGTGTTCCCGTGTATCTCGAAGTTGGCGCCCGTGGCGCGACCCGCGCCTGGGTGTTGTCGTTGCCGGGTGTCGCGGTCGATGGAGCTTCGCCGGAGGCGGCGGGCGCCGCAGTGCCTGCGGGCGTTGCCGAGGAGATCGGACTCCTCGCTCAAGCCGGTCGTCCGTGGTCCCATGCGGCGGAGCCGCATGAATATGTTGAGACCGAACGGGTCGACACGAACGTGGGACTCGAGGAAGGCTCGGCCCGCGCGTTGTTCAAGTGGGACCTGCGACCGACCAAGCCCGAGGATGTCGTCGCCGCGCTGGCGCGCATCGAGCTGGCCCGCCGGGCGATCGAGGCCGCCGTCGCCGGCACGCCCGACGCGACCGTCGTCGAGTCTCCGGTGGGATCGCGCCTGATCGCGTTGTCGGGCTCGATGTTGTGGCTCCTGTCGCGCCTGGGATCGAAGCCGACGGGCACGCTTTCACAGGAGCCGCTGGCGCGGTTCGTCGGCGCCGAGCAGATCGCGATCGAGCGCCTGAACAACCTGCTCCCGGGCGACCTGGAACGCCACGCGGTGTTCCTCGGCGAACCGTGGACGACGCGCAAGGTGCTGCGCCGCCTCACGTACCTGGTGCGCGCGGAGTCGCTGGTGACGGCCGCGCCGTGAACGTCGTCCATCCGGTCATCGTCGTGGGAGCGGGCGCGGCAGGACTGATGGCCGCGATCTCGGCCGCGAAGCACGGCGCGAAAGTCATCCTGCTCGAGGGAACCAGCCGGGTCGGCACGAAGATCCTGATGTCCGGCGGCACGCGCTGCAACGTGACGCACGACGTGATCACGCCGGCCGACTATCACGGCGGCTCGCGCAACGTCGTCGCGCGGCTGTTGCGCGAGTTCTCGCACCTCGACACGAAACGCTTCTTCGAAGACGAGCTGCACGTGCCCCTCAAGCGCGAGGACACCGGCAAGCTGTTCCCCGTCTCGGACGACGCGCAGCAGGTGGTCGACGCGCTCGTTGCACACCTCGCCGAACTCGGCGGCTCGATCTGGACCGGACGCAAGGTCACCTCGATCGAGCGCCTGACCGACGGCAACTACCGCCTCGTCAGCGATGTTGCGCCGATTCACGCGGGGCGAGTGATCCTCACGACCGGTGGCCTGTCCTTCCCCCGCACCGGCTCCGACGGCACCGGCTACCAGCTCGTGCAATCGCTCGGCCACACGCTGACGCGCACCTCGCCCGCGCTCACGCCCCTCGTCGCGTACAGCGGCGGAATGCACGAGCGGCTGCGCGGCGTGACGCTCCCCGTGGCGTTGACGGTGCTGACCGGCGCGAATCGCAAGCGCTTCTGGCAGGGGAGCGGGTCGTTCCTGTTCACCCACTTCGGCTACAGCGGCCCCGTCGCACTCGACGCGAGCCGTCACGTCGTTCGCGAGGGCTGGGAAGGCCCGGTCGCGACGATCGCGAACTTCCTGCCCGAGACGACGAGCGAAGCGTTCGAGCGAGAACTCATGCTCGCCATCGAGCACGAGCCACGCCGCACGCTCCCGGCGCTCCTGCGTGGAAGGATCCCCGAGAGCCTCGTCGGCGAGCTGCTGGCCCTCGTCGAGATCGAGCCTGAGCGTCCGCTGTCACGCATCTCGCGCGACGAACGCCGCGCCATCGTCGCCGCCGTCACTGCGCACGAACTCCCGGTGCTCGAGGTGATGGGCTACCGCAAGGCCGAGGTCACCGCCGGCGGCGTGCCGGTCTCCGAAGTCGACCCGCGCTCCCTTGAATCCCGTGTCTCCCCCGGGCTCTACCTGGCGGGCGAGATCCTCGACATGGACGGTCGGCTGGGGGGATATAACTTTCAATGGGCCTGGAGCAGCGGCCATGTGGCAGGGCGTGCGGCCGCGCAGGGTACGACCCTGTAAGCCACTGTCACAAGTCTGGTTGAGCACCCTTCGCGCGGCTCGTCTTGCGCTGTCAGCCAAATGGCCTATAGAATTAGGCCAGTTGGCCGACAACGCAGGCAGGAGGAACCGACCATGGGCACCACACGACGGGCCCCCCGCAGGACCGATCTCTCGAAGGTGCAGGAAATGCTCCGCTCAGGCGCACCGCGCGCGAACTACTACGTGGCGCTCCTGGGGCTCGACCTGTTCGACTCGCTGGAGCTGGTCGACGAGGTGCAACGCGGGCTGCGGTTCTCCTGCTTCGATCGCCTCCAGCGGAGCACGAGCTTCCCGCCCGCCATGCTCGCGGAGCTCGTACAGATCCCGCAGCGCACCTTGTCGCGACGCAAGGAGCAGGGGCGCTTGGAGCCAGAGGAGTCGGACCGCCTCGTGCGTGCCTCGCGTGTCTTCGGTCGTGCGCTCGAACTCTTCGAGGGCGACGACGAGCAGACACGTCGCTGGCTGACCACCCCGGCCACGGGCCTCGGCGGGCGGACGCCATTCGATCTCGCCCGCTCCGAGGTTGGGGGCAAGGAAGTCGAGACTCTCATCGGCCGACTCGAGCACGGCATTCCGGCGTAGTGACCGTGCGTCGAGCCGTTCGACTGGTGAAGTCGCGCCACGTGGCGAGCGCCTTCGACGGGGAGGGCGCGAGGGTCTACGGGGGGCGCTGGAACAGCCCTGGCGTTGCTGTGGTCTACCTGTCGGAGAGCCTGGCGGTGGCCATGCTCGAAATACTCGTGCACATCGAGCACGCGGCCACGCTGCTCTCGTACTCGTGCATCGAGGTGGAGATTCCCGAGACGCTCGTCGAACGGCTGGACGAGACCACGCTCGCGGCCGAATGGGCGCAGCACCCGCCGGGACTGGCGACACAGGCACTTGGCGATCGATGGGTGAAGGAGGCGCGCTCGACGGTGCTGCGCGTGCCAAGCGCTGTCGTTCCGGGCGGATTCAATTATCTGCTCAATCCCGGCCATCCCGGTTTCGCACGACTCGTACTCGAGCCACCGCGCGCATTCCAGTTCGATTCGCGGCTTCTCCTGCATGAGGGGCGGCGCTGACCCGGGATCGGAGCAGCGCGGGATACAACTTCCAGTGGGCTTGGTCGACGGGGTGGGTTGCGGGGAGGGCCGCTGCGGGCGGAGATCACGCCTGGCCCGCGGGTTAGGAAGGACTGCACCGGCTGAGTGACTCGGCCCGATCCAGGGCGGGAGGCTGCGCCGCATACCCCGAGCGAAGGCTGTGACTCCTCCGTGACTCTGTCCGGCTAACTGCTCCGTGATTCTGTCCACGGTTCGGGTCAGGGTTCCGGCAGGAGGCGGTGAGCCGACAGCGGACACGGGCTTGGGGAGCTTACTCGGGCAGTCCCAGCTCACGCAGCGCGTCGGCCAGACTGGCGAGGACCTCGACCTTCACCGGATGCCCGGCGACCATGCCGCTGACCGTGAAGCCGGGCTGCAACTCGAGCAATCGCGCCGCAGCCGATCTTGCCTCGTCGATACGGCCGAGTCGGGTGAGGGCCGCCGCCAGCAGGTACACGGGGACGCTAAACCGTGGACTCGCCTGCGAGGCCCTGCGCGCCGCGTCGGCTGCATCCCCCCATTGCCCGACAGAAAAGTGGGCATGAGCCAGCCCGATATAGGGAATACGGATCAGCGGATCGCACGGACTGAGGCGAATGGCGATCCTGGCATGTTCGATCGAGGTGGCAGCGTCGCCTCTCCATGCGCGGACAATGGAACTGAATCCGAGTGCAAGTGCGGAAGATGGACTCAGCGCGATGGCGCGGTCGAGAGCATCGATTGCGGACGCTTCGAAACACCCATCCGTGACAGCGAGGACGAACCCGCCCAACGCCAGCGCCATCGCATCGTCGCCGCCGGACCGGATCGCCGCGTGGGCGTGCTCACGAGCCGCCACCCGGACGTCGGCGTGCAGTCCGCCACGCAGGTAGCGTTGCTCATGACACCAGGCGACGCACCCATGCGCGATCGCATAGTCCGGCTCCATGCGGATCGCTTCCTCCAGCAGCTCGAGCGCCTTGTCGGCATCCTCCGGCATTGCGGTTGCGACGAGCGGGAGGGCGCGGAGAAACAGATCGTAGGCATCGAGACTGTCGGGGCGCTTCCGCCGAGCACGTTCGATCTCGGCCTTGCGGAGGGTCGGCTCGACGGCGCCGATGACGCTCATGGTGATCGCGTCCTGCAGCGCAAAAATCTCACCCATCGTGCCGTCAAACCGATCGGCCCACACCTGTCGGGCGGTCGCCGACTCGATGAGTTCCCCGGTGACGCGCACCTGGTCGCCGGACCGGCGAACGCTGCCCTCGAGGACATATCGCACGCCCAGCTCCCGGCCAACGGTTTTCACGTCGACCGGCTTTCCCTTGTAGGTGAATGTCGAATTGCGCGAGATGACGAAGAGCCACTTGATCCGGGACAGTCCGGTGATGATCTCGGCGACAATCCCGTCGGCGAAGTACTCCTGCTCGCGGTCTTCGCCGAGATTGGCAAATGGCAGCACGGCGATCGATGGACGGTCTTGCGGCATACGCAGCGACGGTGTCCTCGATTGGAGCGTGCCCCGGAGCCCGCGCAGCTCATTCGCCACATCGAGCGCGGTCTGAAACCGCTCGCGTGGCGTCTTCTCGAGGCATCGGCGGACAATGCGCTCGAGGTCGGGGGGGAGATCGGAGCGAACGCTCGCGAGTGGTGGCGGGCTGTCGCGCAGAATCGCCGAACCGATCTCCCATGAGCTCTGACCGGTGAAGGGCAGCCGTCCCGTCGCGAGCTCGTACATCAAGATTCCAAAAGAGAACAGATCGCTGCGCGCATCGACTCCCTCGCCGCGGATCTGCTCCGGCGCCATGTACGGCACGGTGCCCATCACCTCACCGGTTGCGGAAAGCGGCGCCGACTGCGTGTTCTGGAGATCCGATCCGACCTGCGCGAGCCTAGCGAGCCCGAAGTCCAGCACCTTGACGCGCCCCTCGCGCGTCACCATCACGTTCGCCGGCTTGACGTCGCGGTGCACGACCCCCTTCTCGTGCGCCGCCACCAGGGCGTCGGCGAGCGGGATCCCCAGATCGAGCAGCTGGGCGAGCGGCAATCCGCCGGGCGTGACGAGTTCGATGAGACTCCGCCCTTCCACCAGCTCCATGGTGAGAAATCGCGTCCCACCGTCCTCCTCGATGGAATGGAGGACCACGATGTTCGGGTGGTTGAGGCCGGCCACGGTCGTCGCTTCGCGGTCGAGGCGCGCGAGACGATCGGGTGACGACGTCACGTCGGCCGGCAGGACCTTGATGGCGATGTCGCGCTTGAGGCGAGGGTCGCGGGCACGGTACACCTCGCCCATGCCGCCCGC
>JBKJNH010000174.1:0-3464 GCA_046596055.1 Candidatus Eiseniibacteriota bacterium | reverse complement strand
GAGGCCGGGGCCGGAGCGGTCGAGCGACCCCCGAGATCGACCGTGGGCCAACCCGCGGGCGTCGTCGAGGGAAGCTCCCGCAGGCGCTCCGTCCATGTGCGCGCGACCTCGAGGGTGCGACGCGCTTCGACGAGACTCACGGCCTGGCGCACGGCGAAGCGCAGCACCTTCCGCAGCGGACCGGCCTCCGCTGCCGATGCGAGGAGGAGCGCCAGCAGCAGAGTCCCGGCCACTGCGGAATGGCGCGCGCTCACGGGACGAAAATCTCTTCCAGCGGCGGACGAGGCACGCGGGGCTTTCGCGGAGGTGGATCGCTCGCGGGATCGATGACCGGATGAATCACCGGCAACGGCGGCGGATTGAAGCGCGGTTGGGTGATCGGATAGCGATCGAGGCGCTCGCGGATCTCCTCGCGCACGAGATCCCGAAACTCGATCGCCCGGACCAGGAGCTTGACCGACACGCCCGGCAACCACACCGGCACCGACTGGGCCCGGGCCGGCGCGAAGCAGAAGCCGAGAAGGAAGAACGCAACAGACGTCACGACGACGAGACGAGCGAAGAAGTGCATCGCGCGCTCCGCAGGGGCGGACAGTCGGGGGCCGCGCCCAACCGGCTTGCAAGGCTTGTGCCGTCGGGCACGGATTGCCACGCAAGGCGCAGAGCCGATGAAACTCCGGACAATTTCCGGAACCTCGGCGAGCAGCGGGACGCCGGCCTGGCGGCCGGCGTCGATACGGCGACGCCGACCGTCGAACCATCGACGCCGGAGACATCGCTCACACAGTCCTGCGGGCACCACCTACATGATGCGCTTGCCCATGGCCGAGAGAAACAGTTCGACGGCCAGAGTCGCGGTCTGGTTGTGCTCGTCGAGCACCGGGTTCACTTCCATCAGGTCGAGCGCCATCAGCGTCTGCGAGTCCGCGACCATCTCCATCGCCAGGTGCGCCTCGCGGTAGGTGATCCCGCCCGGCACCGTCGTGCCCGTCCCGGGCGCGAACGACGGGTCGATGCAGTCCATGTCGAAGGAGACGTGGAGGCCGGAGGCGCCGTTCATCGCGATCTTCATCGCGTCCTCCATCACCGCGCGCATGCCGCGCTCGTCGATCTCGCGCATGGTGAAGACCTGCACGCCCGCGTGCTGGATGACGCGACGCTCTTCGTCGTCGATCGAGCGCGGGCCGACGAGGACGGCGTTCGACGGATCGACCTTGGGACGGAAGCCGCCGATGCCGGTGAGGTCGGGATCGCCGAGCCCCAGGGCGATGGCCAGCGCCATGCCGTGGATGTTCCCCGTGGGAGACGTCTCGGGCGTGTTCATGTCGCCGTGGGCGTCGAACCAGATGAGGCCCATGCGCTGGTTCTTCTTGCGCAGGTGCAGGCCGAGCCCGGCCGTCGAGCCGATGGCGACCGAGTGGTCGCCGCCGAGGACCGCGGGCACGCAACCGTCATCGAGCGCCTGCTCGACGGCGATCGACAGCTCGGTGCAGGTGTCGAGGATCGGGCCCTTGTACTTGAGCTTCGAGTCGCCCGGTTCCTGCTGCTCGGGGTGCTTGACGCGAACGTCGCCGAAGTCCTCGACCGCGAATCCCAGTTCACGGAGGCGGGAACCGAGGCCCGCGACCCGCAGGGCCGACGGGCCCATGTCGACGCCGCGACGGCCGGCGCCCAGGTCCATCGGTGCGCCGATCAGGCGGACGCGCTTCTGGGCGAGGCCGGGAGGAGGAGAGGTGGTCGCCATGGGAAAAACCTCGGACGGAGAGAAGGGGACGGATGCGAGCCGTCGGTCTCGTGCAGTCTAGCCGAGGGCACCGGGTCGCTCAAGGTCGGCCGCCGGGCTGCCGGGCCGCCGAGCCAAGCGCCGAGCCACCATCGGACGAGTCCTTGACGCATCCCTGACGGTGCGCCGGCGGGTCGGGCTTGCACCGACAAGCGCATGGTGGGACGTTTCTTGGCGCGGCGGCGGGCTCCCCCCGCCGCTCCGTTCCACCTCGATCCACCCCGGCGCCACAAGCCGCCATGGAGCGCTCATGCACGTTCACGGTTCGTTTCAACATCGCGGGCCCGCCCTCGGCGCCTGCTCGATCTCCCGCCGCGACTTCATGCGCGGCAGCCTGGCGGTCGGCGCAGGCGTGGCGGTCTCGCGCCTCGCGCTCGACACGTGGGCGCCGGTCCTGGCGCAGGCTGCCCAGGCCGAGCTGCCGCCGGTCACCCGGTTCCTGTCGCCGGACCAGGTCTCCGAGCTGCTCAAGCTGGCGCTGTCGAAGGGCGCCCCGTTCGCCGAGATCTACGGCGAGTACACGATCAACACCAACTTCGTGCTCGACGAGAACGAGCTGCGCCAGGCGCAGTATGGCGTGCTCTCGGGCGTCGGCGTGCGCGTCATCGACGGCGACGCCGTCGGCTACGCCTATGCCGATGAGTTCGGCATGGACGGCCTGCGCGAGGCCGCGCGCGTCGCGGCCGCCATCGCCAAGGGCAAGCCGGCCGGCGCTCCGAAGGCGTTCGCGGCGACGAAGGCCAGGGCGCCGTTCTCGCTCGTGCGCCCCGCGCCGCTGACCGCGACCGAAGGCGAGAAGATCGAGCTGTGCCGCCGCGGCAACGAGGCGGCGCGCACGCGCGACCCGCGGATCAAGCAGGTGCAGGTCATCATGGCCGACACGTCGAAGGCCATCCTGGTTGCCAACTCGGACGGCGTGTGGGCCGAGGACCGCCAGTTCATCTCGCGACTCGCGGTCGCGCCCACGGCGATCGACGGCTCGAATCGCCAGGGCGGCATCGCCATGGCCGGCGGCGCGGTCGAGGCCGACTACTTCCAGAAGGTGCGCACGCCCGAGGAGACCGCGAACGAGGCCGCCGACTCGGCGATCGCGCTGCTGACCGCGGTCGACGCCAGGGCGGGCAGCTACCCCGTCATCATCAATCACGGCTGGGGCGGCGTGCTCGTGCACGAGTGCTTCGGCCACTCGCTCGAGGGCGACGGCATCCGCAAGAAGACCTCGATCCGCGAGAAGCAGCTCAACCAGAAGGTGTGCTCGGACATCGTCGACATCTACGACGACTCGACCGTGCCCAACGCGCGCGGCTCGTTCAAGGTGGACGACGAGGGCACCCCGTCGCAGAAGTCGCACGTCGTCGAGAAGGGCGTCCTCAAGGGTTACCTGTGGGATCGCCTCAACGCGGGGCTCACCGGCAACGTGAGCTCGGGCAACGGACGGCGCAACAGCTACCGCGACTTC
The DNA here is from genome assembly GCA_046596055.1 of Candidatus Eiseniibacteriota bacterium. Taxonomy (GTDB): domain Bacteria; phylum Eisenbacteria; class RBG-16-71-46; order RBG-16-71-46; family DASYSL01; genus JANPEF01. The sequence goes on along the minus strand of JBKJNH010000174.1, from coordinate 222 downwards.
CCCATTCCGCGCATGACCAACACGTACATCGCGGGCGGCACGTCGAAGCCCGCCGACCTGATCGCCTCGGTCAAGAACGGGCTCTACTGCAAGAACCTGGGCGGCGGCTCGGTCAACCCGGCCGACGGCATGTTCAGCTTCGTCGTCTCCGAGGCGTACATGATCGAGGACGGGAAGATCACGACGGCGATCAAGGGAGCGACGCTCACCGGCAACGCCGCC
>JBKJNH010000250.1:0-3394 GCA_046596055.1 Candidatus Eiseniibacteriota bacterium | reverse complement strand
ACGTAGTAGCCGTTGGCGACCGCGTGCGCGGGCTGCTCGAGCTTCCACAGGTACTGCGAGAGCCCTGCAACCGTCGCGCTGGGGTTGAACACGATCTCGGCCCCGTTCAGGCCCAGCAGGCGAGCGCCCTCGGGAAAGTGCCGGTCATAGCAGATGTAGACGCCGATCTTCGCGTAGCGCGTCTGGAACACCGGGTAACCCAGGTTGCCGGGGCGGAAGTAGTACTTCTCCCAGAAGCCCGACGTCTGCGGAATGTGGTTCTTCCGGTACTTGCCCAGGTACGTGCCGTCGGCGTCGTAGACCGCGGCCGTGTTGTAGTAGACGCCCGCCTGCTCGCGCTCGTACACCGGCACGATGACGGCCATCTCGTACTTCTTCGCCGCGTCGGCGATGATCTGCGTCGTCGGTCCGGGCACGGGCTCGGCCGCGGCGTACCAGCGCGGATCCTGCCCCGGGCAGAAGTACGGGCCGTTGAAGATCTCCTGCAGGCACAGCACCTGCACGCCCTTCTTGCCCGCCTCCTCGACGAACGCCAGGTGCTTCTCGAGTGCGGCCTGCTGGATCTTCGCGACCGGCTGCGACTCGTCGTTGATCGGATTGCTGCACTGGATCAGCCCACCGGTGACCATGCGCGGCATCGAGCGTTCTCCCTTGCTGAAAGGAACGAGCCGACTGCGGCCTACAGCCAGCGGCTGATGACGACCTTCTTGTCGGTGTAGAAGTCGACGCACTCGCGGCCGTGGGCCTTGGTGTCGCCGAAGAACGACGCCTTCGAGCCGCCGAACGGGAACATCGCCATGGGAGCGGCGACGCCGATGTTCACGCCGAGCATCGCCGGCGCCACGCGGTGCCGGTACTCGCGCGCCCACTTGCCGCTCGAGGTGAAGATGCTCGAGGCGTTGCCCTGCGGATGCGCGTTGACGATGTCGCACGCCGCGTCGAAGTCCTTCGCCTTGAGGATGCAGAGGACCGGCCCGAAGATTTCCTCGTTGGCGATCGTCATGTCGGGCGTGACGTCGTCGAATATGCACGGCCCGATCCAGTTGCCGCCCTCGTGTCCGGGCACCTTGACGTCGCGGCCGTCGAGGATGAGTTTCGCGCCCTCGGCGATGCCCTTCTCGATGTGGGCGAGGATCCGGTCCTTGTGCTCACGCGTGATCACCGGCCCCATGGTGACGCCGGGCTCGAGCCCGTTGCCCACCTTGATGGCGCGGGCGTGGGCAAGCAGGCCCTCGCGCACCTTGTCGTAGGCGTCACCGACGGCGATCACCGCGCTGTTGGCGAGGCAACGCTCGCCGGCGCAACCGAACGCCGACTCCGACGAGATCTCGCAGGCGGTGTCCATCACGGCGTCGGGCATGACCAGCGTGAAGTTCTTGGCGCCACCCAGCGCCTGCACGCGCTTGCCCTTCTCGGCCGCGCGCTTGTAGACGTAGTGCGCCACCGGCGTCGAGCCGACGAACGACACGCCCGCGATGTCCGGGTGGTCGAGGATCGCGTCGACCGCGGCGTGCCCGCCGTTCACGAGGTTGATGACGCCAGGGGGCAGGCCGCACTCGGACATCACCTCGAAGATGATTTGCTGCGACAACGGCACGCGCTCGCTCGGCTTGACCACGAACGTATTGCCCAGCGCGACGGCGTGCGGCAGGAACCACAGCGGGACCATGGCGGGAAAGTTGAACGGCGCGATCGCGGCGAACACGCCAAGAGGCTGGCGGATCGTCTCGCAGTCGATGCCGGTCGAGATGTCCTCGAGCGTGGAGCCCTGCATGGTGACCGGCGCGGCGCACGCCATCTCCAGGTTCTCGATCCCGCGACGCACGCTGCCGCGCGCCTCGTCGAGCGTCTTGCCGTGCTCCATCGTGACGATGCGCGCGATGTCGTCGACCCGCGCGTCCATCGCCAGCTTCATCTTGTAGAAGTAGCGGGCCCGCTGGACGACGGGCGTGCGGCGCCAGGCCGGGAACGCCTCGCGCGCGGCCTTGACGACGGCGTCGACTTCGGTGGGGCCGCCCATCGGGACGCGGGCGAGCAGTTCGCCGGTGGCGGGATTGCGGACTTCGGCGTGGGTGGCGGTGTTCGGCTCCACCCAGCGCCCGCCCACGTAGTCGCGGACGGGGTGCAGTGCGGTCGTGGCCATGCCTGCTCCTTGCGGTGGGTCCGGCAAGTCGCGGCTCACGGGCCACGCGTCTCGCGGAAGGTGCGAGTGTTCGGTGAACGGAACTCCGTTTCGACGCGGAAGCATAACACCTTCTCCCCGTGCTGCATCCCCCGGCTCGGGAGAGACTCGGGAAGTCCCCTACGGCGCGCGCTTCATCTCCAGCCGGAGCAGCCGCGGCGCAAGGAGACTCGTCCCCGGGCGCCGCGTGCCGTCCTCGCCGTACTTTTCCCACTGCGAGTTCGCCACGTACAGGAGGCCGTCGCCCACGCGGGCGAGCAGCGTCGGCTCGTCGGCGACCTCGAGGTTGCGATCGATCTCGACGACCGCGCGCACGGCGGAAGGCGCGCCGCCCGCGCCCCGCTCGAGGACGATGCGGACCACCCGTGGCGGCGCGATCCCGTTCTGCACCGCGACCAGGTCATCCCCCCAGGCGACGAGCCCGTCCATGCCGAGGACGCTGCCGCCCCCGGTCGGCCCCGGGAGCCAGGTCGCCCGACCGGTCGCGCGGTCGATCGCGGCGAGTCCGTGCGAGTAGTCCGCCACGAAGAGCGTCTTCTGGTCGGGCGACAGCGCCTGCCCCTGCAGCGAGCGGAAGGCCGGGTCGGTTGCCCATTCGGCCAGGACTCCGTCGTGGAAGCGGTAGATCGCCGGATGCAGGCTGTCCGAGACATAGACGTCGCCGTCGGCGGCCACGCACACGTCGCCCGGGACGTGTCCCTCGGCAGCGGGCGGCAGGTCGTGGCGCGCACGCGGCGCCCCCGTCGCCAGGTCGAACGCCAGCAACGCGGCCCGCCCGCTGTCGGCAACCGCGTACCCGGCGGTCTGCGGCATCGCCGCGGTCGTCACCCACAGGAGCCCGCGCGGCGCATCGACCGCGACGGCGAGCGCCGACCACGGCACGTCGACGCCGGCGCGCACGAAGTCGCGGAACTTCCCGTTCTTCCCCGCCACCACGACACGCCCGGTGCGCACGCCGGCGACGAACGTGCGACCGGTCGCGGGGTCGTGCGCGAGGCCCTCGGGCCACAGCGCCGAGTCCGCGGCCGGAAACGTGATCGCCACCGTGCTGCGCGGGCGCGCGACCGCGTTCGCCTCGACGCGCGCGAGCGCCACGTCGGCGCCGGCGGCGCACCCCGCGGCCGAGCGGGCGAAGGTCACGAGCGTCGTGTCGGGGGCGAGGTTCGGACCGCCGCCCAGCTCGGCCAGGTCGACGAGCCCGCGAGCGCAGGC
>JBKJNH010000161.1:0-3215 GCA_046596055.1 Candidatus Eiseniibacteriota bacterium | reverse complement strand
CGGCCGTTGGCAAGGACGAGCAGCCGATCGATCCCCTGCTCGCGGGTGAAGATTTCGAGAGTGTCGCCGCGCACGTCGACCTCGTTGGTCCACGCGCGCGGCTCCCCGGTGAGGATGCCGCGCTCCGCGCGGTCGTAGTACACCATGCGGCCGGCCTCGGCGCGCAGGCTGTCGCGCGTGATGACCACGGATCCCGTCGCCGTCGCAACGCGCTCGGGGGTGGACACCGTGATGGTGTCCCCGACCAGCGTGGTCGCGCCCTTGCCGTTTCGCGCGGCCTGCACCAACGTGGGACGGGCGGTGGCGAACGCGAACTCGCGCCGGCGGTCGTAGTCGATGGCCTCGCCCGTGAGCGTGAGACCCTCGGTCGAGTCGCGTGCGACGACGCGCCCGCGGGCCTGCGCCACCTCCTCGTCGCGCAGGTAGGTGACACGATCGGCGGTCAGGGTGCGGGTCTTGTCGCGGCCCTGCACGCGACTCCACAACTCGGCACGTCCCTTCTGCTGGTCGTACGAGCCCTGGTCGGATTGCAGCACCAGGTCCTTGTCGCGAACCACGACCTGGCCCATGAGCGTGAGGAAGTCGGTCGCCTCGTTGTACGCCGCCTGCAGCGCGGTCACCCGCGTCTTGCCGTCGACCGCGTCCACCCCGCCCGTCAGGTAGATGGTGCCCTCGCGCTTCACGTAGCGGCCCATCTGGCTCTTGACGATCGTGCCGTCGCGGGACAGCGTGACGTTGCCGATGAGCACGATCACCTCGCCCTCGTGCGCGGTGCGCCCGCCCTCGAGACGATCCGCCACGACGTTGTATGGACTGCCCCGGCGCGCCTGGGTCCGCAGGGGTGTCACGACGGGCGTCACGATGGGCGCCACGATGAACGGCGCCGTGGGCGCGATCCCGGCGGTCGTGTCGCGCGGAGCGTCGGTGGAGTCCGCAACGGCAACCGTGGTGTCGCGATGGGTCGCCGTGGAGTCCACCTGCCCCGCGGCCGGCGCGACGGACAGGGCCGCAGCGAGGAGAACGGCGAGCGCGAACGCCTTCGACGATCTCAGGCTCACGCCGCCTCCGCCACGCCCATCGCGCTCATCGCCTCGCCGACGACGAACAGCGAACCCGCGGCCAGCACGCGCTCGTCCCCGGTCGTCCGCTCGAGCGCCGCGTACACGCCTGCCGCAACCGAAGCGTGAGCCGTGACCGCGATCCCGGGCCAGGCGCGCTCGACGGCGGCGACCAGCGTCGTCGTCGGCACGGCGCGCGCGCTCCCGGCGGCGACCGCGTGCACGCGGCGCCAGGGGCCGGCAAACGCGTCGAGCATCGCGTCGAGGTCCTTGTCGGCCGAGACGCCGAACACGAGCGTGCCCGGCGGATCGCCCAGCGCCTCGCGCCACGCCGCGCGGACGACACGCGCGCCGTCGGGATTGTGTGCCCCGTCCCACCACAGGCGCGGCTCCCCCGGACAGGACTCGAAGCGCCCGGGCCAGCGCACGCTCGACAGCGCGCTGCGCGCGCAGTCGGCATCGAGCCCGAGCCCGGGCTCGTGCGCGGCCAGGACCGACAGCGCCGCGAGCGCGGTGCGCGCGTTCTCGACCTGGTGGCGACCGACGAGTGCGAGGCAGGCCTCGACCGCGCCGAAGCCATCGACCTCGAAGCGCACGTCGCTGCCACCGGGGCCGATGCGATCGATCGCGACGAGGCGTGCCCGAACGGCGGCGGGCTCGATCGGCGCGCCGACGGCCCCGGCGATGCGGGCCAGCACGCGGTCCGCGGCCGGTACCTGCGCGGCAATCACGGCCGGCACGCCGGACTTGAGGATGCCGGCCTTCTCGCCGGCGATCGCCTCGAGCGTATCGCCCAGGATTTCCGCGTGGTCGAGTCCGATCGGCGTGATCACCGAGAGCGCCGGCGCGACCACGTTCGTCGCGTCGAGCCGGCCGCCGAGCCCGCACTCGAGCACCGCCCAGTCGACGGGTGCGTCGGCGAACAGCGCGCAGCCCAGGCCGAAGGCGGCCTCGAAGAATGTGCGGGGATGCGCCGGCGGCGCGGGCACGGCCTCGACCCGCGCCAGCGCCCGGGCCACGGCTTCGCCCGCGGCGGGGCGACCGTCGAGGCGCATGCGTTCACGGAAGTCGACGAGGTGGGGCGACGTGAACAGCCCGGTACGCGCACCGGCGGCGCGCAGGCCGCGCTCGATCAGCGCGGCGGTCGAGCCCTTGCCGTTCGTGCCAGCCACGTGCACGGAGCGGAACGCGCGGTCGGGGCGACCGAGCCCCTCGACGAGCGCGAGCGTGCCCGCCAGGCCGAAGCCCGTCTTGCCGCGTTCGAGACCGTACAGGCGCTCGAGCGCCGCGCGGTACGCGTCGTTCGGGATCAGGGGCGGTAGAGCGCGTCCGCCGGGGCCGGCTGGAAGCCGTCGGTGGAGTGGCGGAAGAATCCGAGCAGCCGTGCGACGTGTTCACGCATGTCCTTCCTGTGGACGACCGCGTCGAGCATTCCGTGATCGAGCACGAAGTCCGACCGCTGGAAGCCCGCGGGCAGCTCCTCGCCGATCGTGTCCTGGATGACCCGCGGGCCGGCGAAGCCGATGAGCGCGCCGGGCTCGCCGAGGATCACGTCGCCGAGCGAGGCATAGGACGCCATCACGCCTGCGGTCGACGGATCACTGAGGATCGACACGTACGGCAGGCGCGCCTCCTTGAGCGTGGCCAGCAGGGCCGAGGTCTTCGCCATCTGCATGAGCGAGAGAATGCCCTCCTGCATCCACGCGCCTCCGGACGCGGTGACGATCACCAGCGCGCGACGCTCGGCGATCGCCAGCTCGATCGTTCGCGCGATCTTTTCGCCGACCACCGAGCCCATCGAGCCGGCCATGAAAAAGAAGTCCATCACCGCCAGCGCCGTGGGAACGCCGTCGATCGTGGCGCGACCGGTGCGCACGGCGTCGTTGAGACCCGTCGCCTTGCGCGCCTGACCGTAGCGATCGGGGTAGCGCATGCGCGCGTCCCGGAACTCGAGAGGATCCAGGGCAACGAGGTCGGTGAAGAGCTCCTCGAACGAGTCGGGATCGGCGAGTAGACGGACGTAGTCACCGGACGTGATGCGGAAGTGGTGGCTGCACTTGGGGCAGGTCCACAGCGCGGCCTCGAGCTCGGGCTGGTAGAGGATCTCGCCGCAGCCGTCGCACTTGATGAAGAGGCCCCCGGGGACCTCCTTCTTGT
>JBKJNH010000137.1:0-6275 GCA_046596055.1 Candidatus Eiseniibacteriota bacterium | reverse complement strand
CTCGTGCCGCGGGAGGACGCGACGGCGCTGGCCGCCGCGCTCGCGCGCATCGAGTCCGATCCGGACCTGGCGCGACGACTGGGCTACGAAGCGGCCCGGCAGGCGCGCGAGGAGTGGAGCTGGGAGCGCATGGTGAGCGCTTACGAGGTGCTCTACGAGCGGGCCTGGCGACGAAGCGGCGGAGGCACCCGATGAACGACGAACGGAAGGATCGAGCCGACGGGATGGAAGCGGGGCCGCGCGCTGCCCAGCGGCATGGTTTCACGCTGGGCGTGGCGGTGGCGTGCTGTCGCGACGAGGCGCACCTGGCCCGCACGCTCGATGCCGCCGACCAGGCGGTGCTCGAGGCAGGGATCGCGCCCGTGGCGCGCGTCCTCGTCGCCGTCGAGCACTCGGCCACGGCCGAGACGCGGGCACAGGAGAGGGGCTGGTCGTATCGGCGCGTGCTCCCGGGATCGCCGCGCACGCGCGCGGCGGCGCGGGAGGCCGCGCGACGCGCTGCGGGGGGGACGTCGACCCTGGTGATCGACGGGGACGTGGCGCTCGAAGCCGGGTTCATCGGGCCGGCGCTCGCCTTGCTCGCGGAGCGCGAGGGGATCGGCGGCGTGAGCGGCCGGATCGACGAGGCACACTGGCGGGCGGCCGCCCTGGTCGGCACGCGCCGCGACGTCGACGGCGTCGGCGCCGGCGGTTCGGCGAGCCGCGCCCGGGACGTCGCCCTGTGGCGGCGCGAGGCGGTGGACACCGTGGGTGGCTACGACCTGTGGCTGCCCTCGGGCGACGACGAGGAACTGACCGGCCGATTGCGCATGGCGGGCTACGGCGTCGTGACCCTCGATGCGCAGGCCGGCGTGCGGCACGGCGTGGCGCGCGACTCGGGCGCCGAGTTCATGGCCCGCTTCGCCGGCGGCGAGATGAACGGCCCGGGGATCGTGCTGCGCCGCACGCGCGGGACGATGGCCTTCGGCGAGCACCTGCGCCGCTCGGCCGGCCGCCTGGCCCTGGTCGGCTGGCTCCTCGTCGGCGCGGTCGGGGCGATCGCGGGTTCGGCGGCGGGATTGGGCACGATCTGGGCGTATGTCACGGCCGGCATGCTGGCGTTCTTCGCGGTGCTGCACATGTCGTTGCCGCGGGCGTTCTGGCGCGGGCTCACGCGGACGCTGGAGGGGCTGAGCATCGTGCGCAACGTGGTCCTTCCCGTGGCGCTTCCGCGCGTCGGCGCAGCGCCCAGGCCGATCGCGCCGCCGCGCGAGCCCGGGGACGAGGGGCGGGGCACGCGGGGCGAGCCGCGAGAGCACGATCGCGACCCGGACGAGCCGCCGCCGATCGTCCGGCGGGCGTGAGCGCGCCGATCGTCCGCGCGGTCGTCGTCGCGTGGGGACGCAGTGACGGCCTTGCCGCGTGCCTCGACGCGATCGACACCGCATGCGCCGCGGCCGCCGTCGAGGTCGAGACGGTCGTCGTGCTCGCGCCGGAGGATGCTGCGGGTGCCGCACGGGCGCAGCGCCCTGGAGTGAGCGTCCTGGTGCCTGCCGCCGGGGAGCCGCACACGCCCGGCGCCAACCGCAATCGCGGCGCCGCTGACGCGGCGGCCGGATCTCTCTTGTTCGTCGACGGCGACACGCGAGTCGAGCCCGGATTCGTCGCGGCGGCGCTGGGGCGGCTGGCGGCGGCGCCGGAACTCGGCGGCGTCGGCGGGCGGATTCGCGAGCGGCAGTGGCAGGACGGGCGCCTCGTGCGGACCATCGAGGACTCGTACCGGAGTGGCAGGGGAGGCGCGGTCGAGATGCTCGCGACCGCCTGGATCGCGCGGCGCAGCGCGTTCGAGGCGGTCGGCGGGTTCGACCCGCGATTGCCGGCCGAGGAAGACGTCGAGCTCTGCATCCGCCTCGCCGCCGCGGGTCATCCGGTCGAGGCGCTCGATCACGTCGCGGCCGATCACGACTGCCCGCCGCGACCCAGCTTCGCCGAGTTCCGGCGCCGTTGGCGCAGCGGGCTGTACGCGGGCCAGGGTCTGCTGTTGCGCTACGCGTGGGGCACGCCGCACTTCGCGCGGCACCTGGCGCGGCAGCGGTTGTACCTGGCTGCGCTGGCGTTCGCGATCGTGGGCGTGATGCTTGCGTTTCTCTCGGGCGTGATGCCACGGGCGTTCTTGCTGTGGCTTGGTGTCGCTGCACTCGTCGTGCTGGCGATGACGATCAGGAAGCACAACGTCTTCCACGGCGGGCTTGCTGTCGCGACGTGGGTCGTGCTCGGGTTCGGAATCGTGCGCGCGTGGATCGCCGGTCCGCGTCGCGGGGAGTCGTAGCGTGCGCGTGCAGGGTGTGGTCGACAACAACGTGTGGCCGCCGCGCATGGGTCACACCGTGCGCGTCTGGCACCTGTACCACGAGCTGGCGCGGCGCCCGGGCGTGGAGCGTGTCGGTGTGATCGCCGCGCTCAAGTCGCGCGAGCGGGCGGCGTCGCGCGAGGAACGCGATGGGGTCGCGATCGCGCGCATCCGGCCGGGACACCCGACGCTGTTCGCCTGGCTCGAGCGGCTGGGGATCGCGCCGCTGTCGGCCACGGCCGAAGGGTATCGCCGTTTCCCGGGCCCGTTCGCCCGGGCGTGGGACGAGCGAGCCGACGTGTTCGAGGTGGACAGCCTTCCGCTGTCGCCTTTGCTGGGGCATGCCCCGCGGGGAGCGCTCAAGGTGTACGGATCGCAGAACGTCGAGATCGAGTGGGTCGAGCGCGTGGGGTCGCCCGTGGCGCGCCGCCCGCGCTGGGCGCGCTGGCTCGAGGGCCTCGAGCGCGAGGCGCTGGTCGCGGCGGATCTCGTCGTCGCTGTCAGCGCCGCCGATCGCGACACGTTCGTCGCCCGTTACGGCACGCCGCCGGAGAAGATCGCCGTGGTCGAGAACGGCTTCGACGCGACGGGGATGCGCCCGCCGTCGCCCCAGGAGAAGGACGGCGCCCGCGCTGCGCTGGGCCTCGTCGCGGGGGAGCGCGGGCTGGTCTTCGTCGGCACCGACTTCGAGCACAACCGCCGCGCGGTCGAGGACCTCTTCCGGACCGTCGTGCCTGCCCTGGCCGGACTCGCCGCGAAGTTGTGGATCATCGGCGACGTCAGCGCGAGCTTCCGCGATCGCGCCGCACGGGAGGCCGACGGCCGCGTGCGCGCCGTGCCCGCGCAGGGCGACCTGCTCCCATGGCTCTGGGGCTGCGACGTCGGCCTCAATCCGATCACGACGGGCGCAGGCTCGAACGTCAAGCTGCCGACCTATCTCGCCGCGGGCCTCGACGTGGTGACCACGCCATTCGGCGCCCGCGGGCTCGAGCGGCTGGCGGCGCACGTCACGGCCGCCGAGGTCGATGCCTTCCCCGCGGCGATCGCCGCGACCGCCGCCGCGGCCGCGACCGGTCCGTGCGATCCGGCCGCGCGCGCGCAGGCCCTGGCCGCCTACGCGTGGAGCGCGCAGGCGGAGCGCCTGCACGCGGCCTATGCCGCGGCGATCGCCGCCCGTTCGGCGCGCATGGAGCCGGCGCGATGAAGATCCTCGCCGGCCACAAGTATGGCTGGGCCAAGGCTGGCGCCGAGACGTACCTGTTCGCCCTCGAGCGCCTGCTCGTCGCGGCCGGGCACGAGGTGATCCCGTTCGCGATGGCCGATCCACGGAACCGGCCCTCGCCATGGTCGCGCCACTTCGTGAGCCCCGTGGAGTTCCGCGGCCGCCGCGACTGGTTCTCCGACATGGGCCGCGCCGCACGCGTGATCTACAGCCACGAGGCGCGAGCGAAGATGCAGGCCCTGCTGGCCGAGGCGCAGCCGGATGTCGCGCACCTGCACAACATCGCCCATCAGCTCTCGCCCTCGATCCTCGATGCCCTTGCCGCACGCGACGTCCCGATCGTCCAGACGATCCACGACTACAAGAACCTGTGCCCGGTCTACACGTTCCGCTCGCAGGGGGAGACGTGCGAACGCTGCAAGGGCGGCCGCTTCTGGCACGCGCTCGCGCGGCGCTGCAACGGGGGCTCGCTGCCGTTGTCGGCGACGAGCATGGCCGAGGCGTACTTCCACGCCTGGCGCGGCTCGTACGACCGCGTGCACGTCTTCCACTGCCCCAGCCTGTTCGTCTTCGCCAAGATGCTGGAGTTCGGCGTGGCCCGCGAACGGCTCGCCTTCGTGCCACACTTCGTCGACGCGGCAGCGTTCACGCCGGTGTTCGGCGGCGGCGACTACGCGTTCTTCGCCGGGCGCCTGGCCGAGGAGAAGGGCGTGCGCACGCTGCTGGCCGCACACGCCGCCGCGCCGGGGCTCGAGCTCGTGATCGCCGGCGACGGCCCGCTGCGCGCCGAACTCGAGGCTGCGCTGACGCCCGCGCAGCGCGTGCGCGTGCGCTTTCTCGGCCACCTGAGCGGCGATGCGTACGACGCGGCCTGGGCCGGCGCAGCCTGCCTCGTGCTGCCGAGCACGTGGTACGAGGTACGACCGATGGCGATCCACGAGGCGTATGCGCGCGGCAAGGCCGTCGTCTCGACGCGGATCGGCTCGATCCCCGAGATCGTCGAGGACGGCGTGACCGGACGCCTGGTGCCGCCCGACGACGCCGCGGCGCTGGCCGAGGCGATGCGCGAGCTGGTTCACGATCGCCTGCGGGCCGACGCGATGGGCCGCGCCGGGCGGGCACTCGTCGAGCGCGACTACGGGCCGGCGGCGCACCTGGCAGCGATGCTCGCGGTCTACGCGCAGGCGCAGTCGATCGCCCGCGCGGGCGCCGGGGGTGCGGCCGCATGAAGATCGCGATGATCGGGCAGAAGGGGATTCCCGCGCTCTATGGGGGCATCGAGCGTCACGTCGAGGAGATCGCGCGGCGGCTCGTGGCGAAGGGTCACGAGGTGACGGTCTACTGCCGCCTGCACTACACGGCCGAGGACGGACCGTTCCACGGGATCGAGCTGGTGCGCCTGCCGAGCCTGCGGACCAAGCACCTGGACACGATCACGCACGTCGCGCTGTCGACCGCGCACGCACTGACCCGCGACTACGACGTCCTGCACTTTCACGCGCTCGGTCCGTCGCTGTTCGCCGGGCCGGCGCGCGTGCTCGGCCGCCCGACGGTCGTCACCGTGCACGGTCTCGACTGGCAGCGCGAGAAGTGGGGGAAGTTCGCGCAGTGGGCCTTGCGCCGCTGCGAGGGGCCGGCCGTCCGCTTCCCGGACCGCACGATCGTCGTGTCGCAGACGCTGCGCGAATACTTCGCGTCGCACTACGGGCGCGACACCTTGACCATTCCCAACGGCACCGTCCTGCCGGATCCGCGTCCGCCGCTCAGGCTCGACCGCTTCGGACTCGAGGCGGGGCGCTACGTGCTGTTCGTCGGCCGCCTGGTGCCGGAGAAGGGCGTGCACTTCCTGTGCGAGGCGTGGTCGCGGCTCGACACCGACCTCACGCTCGCGATCTGTGGCGGCTCGTCGGCGTCCGAGGATTACGTGGCGCAGATCAAGCGCTTTGCCGGACCGCGGGTCAAGCTGCTTGACTACGTCTACGGCGAGCCGCTGGAGGAGCTGTACTCGAACGCCTATGCGGTGTGCCTGCCGTCGACGATCGAGGGCCTCTCGCTGGTCCTGCTCGAGGCACTGTCGTACGGGCGTTGCGTTCTGGTCTCGGACATTCCCGAGAACGTCGAGGTGACGCGCGATGCCGCCCCGACCTTCCGCTCGAAGGACGTCGACGACCTGACGCGCCAGCTCGGTCGCCTGCTCGCCGAACCCGCGACCGTGGGCGCCTACGAGGCGATGGCCCGGGCCCACATTGCGGCGCACTACTCGTGGGACCGGGTTGTCGACGCGACGGTCGACGTATACGAGGAGGTGGTGCGGGCGCGGCGAGGGAAACGGGTCGGCGATTGACACGCAGCCCGTGGGGGAGTACCAACGAGGTATGCCCTCTCGCCCCGGACTCCGCCAGCTCGTCGATTGGCGCGCCACGATCATCGCCGCGCTGATCGCCGGCTGCGCCTTCTTCCTCCTGCAGATGGCCCTCACCGCGCAACTCCTCGGCACGCCGTGGGTGTTCGCGCGCATGACCGCCGCCATCGTGCTGGGCCCCGGCGTGTTGCCCCCGCCCGCGACGTTCGACGCCGGGGTGGTGCTCGTCGCGTTTGCGCTGCACATGGCGCTGGCCATGGCCTACACCGCGCTCATCGCCTTCATCCTGCACCGCTGGGGGCTGCTGGTCGGCGTCGTCGGGGGCGCGTTGCTGGGCCTCGCCCTCTACGCCGTCAACTACT
>JBKJNH010000129.1:0-4317 GCA_046596055.1 Candidatus Eiseniibacteriota bacterium | reverse complement strand
TCACGATCATTGATCGTGACGTTCTTCTGCCCCACCACGCGCTTGCCCTCCTCGAGCTCGAGGATGCGGTCGATGAGCAGCAGCGGATAGCGGTGCGGCATGAGGTCGATGATCGCGCTGATGTCCCACTCGCCGCGCGGGCGGCCGTCGCGGCGACCGGCCCGCGGGATTTCCTTCGCCAGCTTGCGCACAAACTCGACATGCGACTGGTGTCCCGATCGCGCCGCGATGATGTGGCCCAGGATCGGACCACCGAGCAGCGTGAGGTCCCCCATGAGGTCGAGCACCTTGTGACGCACGAACTCGTCGGGAAAGCGCAGCCCGCCCTCGTTGACCACGCCCTTGTCGCCGATGACCACGGCGTTGGCGAGCGAGCCGCCGCGGATGAGGCCCGAGGCGCGCAGGGCCTCGACGTCGCGCTCGAGGACGAAGGTGCGGGCCGGGGCGATCTCGCGCTCGAAGATCGCGTCGTCGATGTCCCAGCTCGCGTACTGCGTGCCGACGGCCGGGTGGTCGTAGTCGATGGTGAACGAGATGCGGAAGCGGTCGGACGGCACGGCCGTCAGCTCGATCGCTCCATGCCGGTAGGTCACGGGTTTCGAGATCTTGATGTGGCGCCGCCCGGCCTTCTGCTCGACCGTGCCCGCCGTGCGCAGGAGCGCCGCGATCGGCGCTGCCGACCCGTCCTCGGGCTCGGCGATCTCCATCGCGCTCGTCTCCATGACCAGGTTGTCGATGCCGAGACCCGAGACCGTGGCAAGGAGATGCTCCATCGTGTGGATCTCGACGCCGTTCTCCGAGAGGATCGTGCGCCGCCCCGCCCCGGTGTCGTAGACCGCGTTCTCGGGGCGCACGTGGACCCGCGGCTCGCCCGGCAGATCCTTGCGGACGAAGACGAGGCCGCTGAACTCGGCGGCGGGCCGGAACGTGACGGTGCCGGCGACGCCGGTGTGGATGCCGACGCCATGGAGCGTGACTTCGCGTGCGATCGTGCGCTGCTGGCGCATGGACTCTCCGGGAACGAAGGGGGACGCGTGCGTCAGGGGCGGGAGCCGGCCGGGGTCCTGCCTCGGGCTGACTCCGGGTCGGATGCCTCGGTGGCGCCGGGGGTCACAGAAGTCGCGCCGGCGGCCGGGGCTCCGGCGGACGGGCCGGGATCCCCGGCCAGGTCCGCCACTTTCTGCTCGAGACGCAGGACGCGCTGGACGAGCTGCGGCAGGCGCGCGATCGACGCCTGAAGGCGCCGTTCGATCGCGTGCGGGCGGGCCGGGAACACGCCCGACATCACCGCGCCCGCGGCAACCGACTTGGTGACGCCGCCCCGCGTGGCGATGATCGCCCCTTCCCCGATCTCGATGTGGCCGTTGACCCCCGCCTGGGCGCCGATGGTCACGTTGTCCGCGACGCGGGTCGAGCCGGCGATGCCGCTCATCGCGGCGACGATCACGTTTCTGCCCAGCTCGACGTTGTGCCCGATCTGGACGAGGTTGTCGATCTTGGTCCCGGCGCCGATGTGCGTGGTGCCGGTGGTCGCGCGGTCGATGCAGGTGTTGGCGCCGACCTCGACGTCGTCGTCGAGCACGACGTTGCCCACCTGCGGCACCTTGAAGTACGTGCCCTCGTTGCGCGCGTAGCCGAAGCCGTCGGCGCCGACGATGGTGCCCGAGTGGAGCACGACGCGAGCGCCGAGGCGGCACTCCTCGCGCACCACCACCTGCGGGTAGAGGAACGAGTCCGCGCCGATCTGAACGCGGTGACCGACGTAGCACTGGGCCATCACGACCACGCGGTCGCCAAGGACGGCTCCCTCCTCGATCACGACGTGCGGGCCCACGGAGACGTCGTGGCCCAGCACGACGTCGGGTCCGATCGCCGCGGTCGGGTGGATGCCGATCGCCGGCCGCGGACGCTCCTGGCGGAAGATGCGGACGGCCTTGAGGAACGCGAAGTAGGGATCCCGCGCGACGAGCTGCGGGATCGCGCAGTCGTGGCGCGACTCGGCCAGCAGGACGGCACCGGCCCCGGTGTCCTTGAGGTAGGGCTCGTAGCGCGGGTTCACCAGGAACGTGACGTCCCCCCGCCGGGCCTCGCGCAGGCCGGCAACTCCGGTGATCTCCACGGTCCCGTCCCCGACCAGGCGCGCGTCGAGGAGGGCGGCCAATTCGGCCAGGGTATGCGCGGTCATGCGGCTCCGTTCGGCATGGCGGGTCAGCGGGGAGTCGACGCGGCGGCGGCAGGATCCTTTGCCAGCTCGGTCAGGACGCGGTCGGTCAGATCCAGACCCTTCACTCCGAATATCACATTGCCGTCGGCCGCGTCCAGCACCAGGTCATACCCCTCCCGGTAGGCGATCGTCTCCACGGCGTCGCGGATCTTGCCGATGACCTCCCGGGTCATCTCGTCGTTCATGCGCTGGACGCGCCCCGCGGGGCCCCAGAACTCCTGGACGAAGCGATCGTACTCGGAGACGGCCTTCGACAGGGCGCTCTCCTGCTCGATCTTCTTCGTGTCGGTGACCAGCGCTTCCTGGTCCTTGATCTCGTTGCGCAGGACGTCGAGGGCGCGTCGCCGCTCGTCCGCCTCGGTCCGCCACGCGGTGACCTCCCGGCCGAAACGCTCCTGCGCCTCCTGGGCGCCCTTGTAGGTCTCGAAGATGCGCTGCGAATCGACGAACCCGAGGCGGACGTTCTGCGCCGCGGCCGGCGAGCCGGCGAGGAGCCCAGCGGCGACCATGACCAGGCCGACGAGGGCGCGGCGCAGCGCGGCGGGATGTGCGGATCGATGGATCATCGGGCCTCCGCCTAGAAGAAGAAGTTGCCGAACAGGAAGTGCCCCTTCCAGCCGGGCGCGATGCGGTCGAAGCCGTACGCATAGTCGAAGCCGACGTTGCCGAGGATGGGGATCTCGACGCGCAGCCCGATGCCGGCGCTCTTGTACCAGTCCCCGATCTGCATGTCGGCGACGCGGTTCCAGGTGTTCCCGGCCTCGGCGAAGATCAGCGCGCGCACGGGATTCACGACCGGGAACTGCTGCTCGAGCGTGACGATGCTGAAGACGCGACCGCCGGGATACGGCGTCGGAATGCGGGTGAAGTTCTGCGTCGTCACGTCGCTGCCGGTGGCGAAGCGCGGGAAGTTGATGTTCTCCTCGGGGACGATCGAGTAGTCCTCGTAGCCGCGAAGCCCGTCGAAGGTGACGCCGCCCAGGCGAAAGCGCTCGTACAGCGGAATGGTGCCGTCGCGGATGATCGAGCCGAGCATGCCGCCACGCACGCGCACCAAGTTCGCCCATCCCTTGAGAAAGGACTGCGAGTACCAGCGCGAGTCGAAACGGACCTTGCTGAAGTCGTAGTCGCCGCCGAGGAGGCTGCCCACAAACTCGTACGAGACCGAGCCCTTCTGCCCGCGGTTCGGGTAGAAGGGATGGTTCGTGCTGTTGCGCGTGGCCGACAGCTCGATTCCTGACGTGATCTGCTCGCCCTCGGTCTGCAGGGCGCGCAGCGACGGCGAGGCGCTCAGCGGGTTGTCGATGGTGATGGTCGTCGCCTCGAGACGGTAGCGGATGAGCCCGCGCGTGTAGCGCAGGCGCGGGATCGGGCGGCCCGATTGCAGGGAGAAGCCGCGTCGTCGCTCGTCGTAGGCGGTACTGGAGCCCGAGTTCACGTCGCGCTCGCTGTAGTAGGCGCTGCCGCCCACCTGGGTCGGCGTGTTGCGGAACCATGGGTCGGTGAACGACAGGTCGACCGCGCGCCGGCTGCTGCCGCGCTCGAGCTGGATGTTGACCGCCTGTCCGTTTCCGAACAGGTTGTTGTGGCCCAGGTTGACGAAGCCTGAGAGCCCGCCGTCCGACGAGTAGCCCGCCCCCGCCGACGCGGTGCCCGTCTGCTTCTCCTTGATCTTGAGGACGACGTCCACGTCGGTCGAGTCGGCCGGCTGGAAGTCGACGCCGACGTCCTCGAAGAAGCCGAGTCGGAACACGCTCTGCTGCGTGTTGACCAGTTGTGAGCGGCGGAACAGGTCGCCCTCGTGCAACTCGAGCTCGCGACGGATCACGTTTTCCTTGGTGTACGTGTTCCCGGTGATCCGCACCTGGCGCACCCGCGAGGGCGGGCCCTCGGCGATCTGGAAGGTCACGTCGACGACGTTCGAGTCCCGGACGAACTCGGTGGGCTCGACCTGCAGGTAGAGGAATCCCTCCTCGGCGTAAGCCGCGTAGGTGCCCTCGACCGCCTGGCGGATCTTCGTCCCGTTGTAGTACTCGCCGGCCTGCGGTTGCGGCAACGAAGCCAGCGCCGGAGTCTTGATGATCTCGTTCCCG
>JBKJNH010000074.1:0-26263 GCA_046596055.1 Candidatus Eiseniibacteriota bacterium | reverse complement strand
GAGGCCGACTGGAGCGCGGGCGCGCCGGTTCGCGTGCGCCACTGGCCGGGCGGCGTTCGCCGCGAGGAACTGGAGGGATTGGTCGCCGCGGCCTGCCGCGCGCCGGCGAAGGTCGGGTGATGGGTCAGGCGACTTGTCGCGCGACCCGAACCTGGACCGTGACTCGCGCGCCGGCATGTCCCAGCATCTCGATCAGCGAGTCCACGCTGAATCGATCGATCCGTCCTCGCACGAGATCGCTGATGCGCGGCTGACTCACGCCGAGGAGACGCGCCGCCTTCACCTGCGTCAATCCACGACGCTCGATCAGCCCCGACAGCCGGATCATGAGGTCCGCCCGGATCCGCAGATTCTCGGATTCCTCAAGGTCGAACCCGAGATCCGTGAAGACGTTTCCCGAAGAGCGCTGAATCTTCACTGCCATGAGTTCCTCCTCAGTCCTGACTCCGAGCGGCGATCAACTCCGACAGCCGTCGCCTCGCCAGTGTCAGATCGGCGTCCGGTGTTCGTCGCGTTCTTTTTTCGAAGGCATGGAGCACGTAGACTCCTTCTGAGAAGCGGGCGATGTACCAACCCAGAGAACCGGCTTGTCGGCCATGGGGAGAGTATATACCTATGAGTATAGTCAGGCAATCCGCCTCATGGATGCTTGCCATCGTCGGCGTCCTGATCGTGCTTCTCACCGGCTGTAACTCCGAGCGCCGCGAGCCCGGTTCTGGCTCCGAAACCGCTGCCCGGTCTCAGTCCCCCGCCACCATCGACACCGCCACGATCTCGTTCACCCCGGTCGACGGTCCTGCGATCGTCGAAGCCGTGAAGGCCGGCGGGGCGAAGGCGACCCTGGTGAACGTGTGGGCCAGTTGGTGCCAGCCGTGCCGGGAGGAGTTTCCGGACCTGGTGCGGCTCGATCGCGAGCTCGCGAACCAGGGCTTTCGCGTGATCTTCGTCTCCGCGGACTTCACGGACGACCTGCCCAATGCGAAGTCGTTCCTTGCCGAGCAGGGCGTGGGCGGCCCGACGTACCTCAAGAGCGGCGACGACATGCAATTTATTGACACCCTGGACCCATCCTGGTCTGGCGCACTCCCCGGGTCCTTCCTCTACGATGGAGCTGGTCGACGGGTCCGCTCGTGGGAGGGCAAGGCGTCGTACGACTCGCTCCGCGCCCGTGTCCTCCCGGTTCTCGCATCCGGCAACTGACGCACCCACCCATTCGGAGGCCCTCCATGTTCGCTCGCTCCCTCGCCGCCCTGGCCACCGTCGTGGCGCTCGCCGCGGCTCCCGTCACTCCGGCCCTCGCGCAGCAGGACGCGCCGGCGCCGACCCCGATCGCCCTCGGGACCGCGATGCCGATGGCCGACGCGAAGCTCAAGAACGTCGACGGCAAGGAAGTGACCCTCGCCTCGGTGAAGGGCAAGAAGGGCACGCTGGTGATCTTCACCTGCAACGCCTGCCCCTGGGCCAAGAAGTGGGAAGCGCGCGCGGCGAAGATCGGGAACGACGCGGTCAAGCGCGGCATCGGCGTGGTCGCGATCAACTCGAACGATCCCGCGCGCAACAAGGAGGACGGATACGACGTCATGCAGACGCGCGCCAAGAAGCTGGGCATGAAGTTCGCCTACGCGGTGGACGGCACCAGCGGTGTCGCCCGCGCGTTCGGCGCCAGCCGCACTCCCGAGGTGTTCCTCTTCGACGCCTCCGGAGCGCTCGTCTACCACGGCGCGATCGACGACAACGCCGATGACGCCGGGAAGGTGACCAAGCCCTATCTCGAGAACGCCGTTTCGTCCGTGGCCGCCGGCAAGCCGGTCGCGACGACGCAGACCAAGGCGCTGGGCTGCTCGATCAAGTTCCGCAGCTAGCGCCCGCCGGGCGCAACGTGGCGAAGTCCGCAAACAAGAACCCCCGCGAAGCCTGAGGCCTCGCGGGGGTCTTGTTTTTTCGCGCCTTCGGCGCGAAGACTATCTTTGCGACATCGCCGCCAGCTCCGTCGAACCCGGCTCGCCGCCGATCAACCGGCCCCACGAGAAGAAGTTGAGGCCGTCCAGGTAGTAGTGCACCAGCAGCGTCCCGAGGACGACGCCGTAGTACGCCGCGTCGCGCGGCCAGCCGAAACCGAACTGCAGCACCAGCGACGTGCCGAACGCGATCGCCGTGGCGCCCACGAACAGGCCGTAGAACTTCCACGTGTTCGCCGGACCGGACACGGCGCGCATCACCGGTCCGTGGATCTCGCCCCGCTCCAGCCGCAGCTTGTTGATGTACCAGACCAGCGCCAGGTACTGGAACGAGTGCCAGGTGTTGTAGCCCTGGAACGCGATGTCGATGTTCGGGAACTGCGGGATCGCCAGTGACATCACGACTGACGTGCCGATGATCGCGACCGAGGGCAGGTTGAGCCGGCCCTCCTTGTGCTCCTTGACCGTCTTCGCCACGTACAGGGCGAGCAGGATCAGGAAGCCGGCCGTCGCCATGGTCGGGATCCACATCGCGCCCTTGGCGAACTCGGGGATCAGGATCTCGCGCGGGCTCGTCCCGCCGCCCACGACGAAGCCGCCGGTAACGAGACGCGAGCTCGAAGCCGCATACAGCGCGCTGAAGATCACGCCGTAATCGATGGCGCGGTTCCAGATGGTGCGCGGTCGCGGATCCTTGAACCGGTAGGCGTCGTTGATGTAGGCGATCTGGTGCAGCACGTGCACCGACGCCCAGAAGAAGAACACCGTGATGAGCAGGTTCAGGTTGTTGAGCGCGAGGTAGATCACGCCGACCGGGATGAACAGGATCGGCAGCAGGATCAGGCCGTAGCGCTTGCGGTATGACCGGTCGGCGAGCGTGTAGCCGAACGTCGAATACAGGTGCGGACCGCCGACGATCCCCGAAACCAGCAGGTTGATCGCGCTGACCGGCACGTTGAAGACGTGCAGCAGCAGGAGCGGAATCGCCCCCAGCACCGCGCTGCCCACCAGGAACGTGAGGTCCCAGCGCTTGCTGTGGAGCCAGAGCCGCTCGCCGGAGACGGCGACGCGCTCGGCGGGGATGGCGACGTTCCTCGGGGCGACGAAGGTACTCATGGAGATCCTCCCTGGAACAACGGGGCGCAGGACGTCGTGGTGCGCCCGCTGGGCAGTTGCGAAGGCGCTATCTTAGTGGGTCGCCCGGCCCCTGGGAAGCGAAAGGAAGTCGCGATTCTTGGGCCTTTTTCCGAGAAACCAGCCGGGTCAGCCGACCGTGGATGCCCGGCGCGAGGAACGCCATCCCCGCTCCCAACGCTGCCCCCGCGAGAGTGTCGAGCGCGTAGTGGAAACCGCCATAGATCGTGGCCAGCGCCAGCGCGGGCACGATCGCGGACAACACGAAGAACGCCGGACGGCACAGCCGCCACGCCACCAGCCACGTGACGACCGAGACCGCCGTGTGCGACGAGGGGAACGCGGTCCCCGGCGACGAGCCGCGCTCGACGATGCCGTGCACCAGCGGCGCGAAGAACCCGGCCCACGAATCGGCCGGCGCGTGTCCGAAGTGATGGAAGGGCCCGACCACAGGGAAGATCAGGTAGATCAGGCAGCAGGCGAGGAACGCCCCGAGGATCGCCGTCAGCGCGCGCGAGAAGCGGGCGCGTTCGCCGCGCACGTACAGCCACAGGCACAGCGTCGCCGGCACGAAGTAGTAGTAGAAGTACGCGAAGTGCAGGTACTCCGACAGGATCGGCGACGGATAGAGCACGTGCCACGACTGGCTCGGCTGGCCGCCGAACAGCGCGGACTCCCAGGTCACCAGCAACGTGTCGTAGTGCTGGGTCGTGAACAGCCGCGTCAGCGACGCCAGCTCGACGTAGAGCGGAATGAAGGCGGCGATCGGGTACCAGTCGCGCAGGAAGGCAAGCCCCGGGTTGCGCGGGCGGTGCGGCACCAGGCGCAGGATCGCCACGACGACGACCAGCCGGACCGCCAGGTGCACCGGCCACGTGGGCAGGCTCTTCGTCGTACCGAGGATGAGCAGGCCCGTGAGCAGAACGTAGCCGAGGATCAGCACGTCGACCGGGCGCAGCCCGCTCTCGCCGGAGTGCAGGCGCTCCGGCGCGGGGCCGCCCCAGCGGGGCCGCGTCGGCACGCTGCCCGTGCGCGGGCCCGTGCCTTCGATCACCTTCAGATCCACCCGGTGCTCCGGTACCACGCGGTCGTCTCCTCGATGCCGGGCTTGAAGCCGATCGTCGGGGCGTACCCCAGGTCGCGACGTGCCGCCTCGTCCGACACGGTCCAGCGCGGCGCCGTCCAGTCGGCCAGTCGCTCGCGCGTGAGCTGCGACGGCTGTCCGGTCGTGGCCGCGAAAACCTCCGCCGCGCCGACCGCGAGCCGCAGGACACCCGCCGGCAGGTCGAGCCGCCACGGCTGCTTGCCCAGCGACGCGGCGATGGCGTCGACGATCGAGGCCGACGTCCGGGGCACGCCGTCCGTCATATAGTACGTCGAATCCGGCCGCCCGCGCTCCCCCGCCGACACGAGCCCGGCGGCGAGGTCGCGCGCGTGGACCAGGCTCACCCACTGCCGTTCGGGTCGATGGAGGGGCACGATCCCGCCGGCCACCAGCCGATACAGCGCGAGGAAGGCCTTGTCCCGAGGACCGTACACCGCGGGAGGCCGGACGATCACCAGTTCCGTCGTCCCGCCCGACAGGATCGCGCGGGCGGCTCGCTCGGCTTCCTGCTTGCTCTCGCCGTAAGCGCCGACCGGCGCGTCGGGGTCGCCCTCGACCCGGGGCGCGGGACCCGGCGTGGGCCCGGCGGCCGCCTGCGACGAGATCAGCACCATGCGCGCCACTCCCGCGGCCCGCGCGGCCCGCGCCATGCGCTCGGTCCCCCGCGCGTTCACCCGGGCGAAGTCGTCATTCCGCCGCGCCTGCGTGATCCCGGCGGCGTGGAGGACGAGCCGCGCCCCGGCGCTCGCGCGTTCGAGCTCGGCCCGGCCCGCGGCGGATTCGTCGCCCACGTCGCCACTCACAAACGTGACGCGGTCGGCGGGCAGGAAGCGGGGGTCGGTGGTCGCGCGCACCAGAACGCGAACGCGCTCCCCGCGGGCGAGGAGCGCGTCGACCACGTGGCTGCCGACGAATCCGGCCCCCCCGGTGACGAGGACGTCGCCGCTCATCCGCTCATGCGCCCGCGCCGACGAGCGGCCGGTCGTACACGCGATAGGTCTTGTACACGCGCGCGCCGATGTTCTCGAGCGGGCGGCGCATCGCGATGTTGTCCTCGAGGATCCACGAGAACTCGCCCTTGTAGATGCCCATCGCGACGCAGCGCCCGAACAGCTCGGAGATGAGGAGCGCGTCGATGCCCGAGGCGCGGTAGCCCGCGCGCACGCCCAAGGTGAGGATGCGCGCCTGGCGGATGTTTCGCTTGTGCCACAGGATCGACAGGAAGCCGAACGGGAACAGCTCGCCGTGGGCGTGCCTGAGCGCGAGGTTGAAGTCGGGAAGGCCCAGCCCGAACCCCACTGGCTCGCCACGCACCTCGGCGAAGACGATGAGCCCGGGATCGACGACCGGCTTCAACTGCACCGCCATGTGGTCGATCTCGGCCTCGGTCATCGGCACGAAGCCCCAGTTGCGCTCCCACGCGTCGTTGTAGATCGTGCGGATGAGGCCCACCTCCTGCTCGAAGCGCTTCATGTCGAGCGGCCGCACCGTCACGCCCTTGCGCTTGCGCACCAGTTCGACGCCCCGCGTCACGCGCTCGGGCAGCCGGTCGCCCTCGTACCAGTAGGCGACGATGTCCTTCGCCTTGGCGAAGCCAGCGGCCGCGTAGAGCCGCGCATGGAATGCAGGATTGTGCGGCATCAGGATCGCCGGAGGTGTGTCGAAGCCCTCGATCAGCGAGCCGCAATCGTCGTTGGTGGAGAAGTTCATCGGCCCGCGCAGGACGTCCTTGCCGCGCGCGGCGAGCCACGTCGCGGCCGCGTCGAACAGCGCCGTCGCGGCGGCCGGGTCATCCTCGCACTCGAAGAAGCCGAAGAAGCCGACCTTGTCGCCGTGGAACTCGTTGTGGGCGCGGTTGTCGATGGCGACGATACGCCCGACCACGTGGTCACCGGCCATCGCCAGGAAGCACTCGATCTCGGCGTGTGCGAAAAACGGGTTCTTCGCCCGGTCGAACATGCCGCGAGTGTCGCTCTTGAGCGGTGGCACCCACATGCGGTCGTTACGGTACAAGCGATAGGGCAGCTCGACGAAGCGGTTGAAGTCGGCAGGGCCCTGGACGGTGCGGATCTCGATGGCGCTCAGATCACCCCGAACTGCTTGCCCACCTTCGCGAAGACGTCGATCACGCGGTCCAGCTGCCCGGTCGTGTGCGTGGCGATCAGCGACGTGCGGATGCGGCAGGCGTTGGGCGGCACGGCCGGGGCGACGACGCAGTTGGCGAACACGCCGTTGTCGTACAACCCGCGCCAGAACTTGAAGGTCTTCATGAAGTCGCCGATGATCACCGGGATGATCGGCGTCTCGCTGGTCGCCGTGTCGAAGCCCAGCGACTTGAGGCCGCTGCGCAGGTAGTCGGCGTTCTTGATCAGGCTGACGCGCCGCTCGGGCTCGTCCTTGATGATCTGCAGCGCCGCCTGCACCGTGGCCACCGCATAAGGCGGCATCGCCGCCGAGAACATGAGCGACCGCGCGTGGTGCTTGAGGTAGTGGATGACGTCGCTCTCGGAGGCGACGAAGCCGCCGATCGAGGCGAACGACTTGCTGAACGTGCCCATGATCAGGTCGACGTCCTTCTGGACGCCGAAGTGATCCACGGCGCCGGCGCCCGAGGGCCCGATCACCCCCAGCGAATGCGCCTCGTCGACGAACAGCCTCGCGCCGTGCTTCTTCGCCACCGCGATCAGCGCCGGCAGCGGCGCGATGTCCCCTTCCATCGAGAACACGCCGTCGACGGCGATCAGCGCGCCGCCCTTCTTGCCCGACAGGTGCTCGAGCTCCTGGTCCAGGTCGGCCGTGTCGTTGTGGCGGAAGCGCACCGTCTCGCCCTGCGACATCTGGCAACCGTCGAGGATCGAGGCGTGGTCGAGCTTGTCGACCAGCACGGTGTCGTCACGGCCGACCAGGCTCTGGATGATGCCGAGGTTCGTCTGGTAGCCGGTCGAGAACACGAGTGCGGCCTCGAAGCCCGTGTAGGCGGCGAGGTCGGCTTCGAGTTTCTCGTGCAGGTCGAGCGTGCCGTTGAGGAAGCGGCTACCGGTGCAGCCGGTGCCGTAGCGCCGTGACGCGGCTTCAGCGGCCTCGAGCACCTTGGGGTGGTGGGTGAGCCCGAGGTAGTTGTTCGAGCCGACCATGATCAGTTGCTTGCCCTCGATCATGACCTCGGTGTCTTCCGAGCCCTCGATCGGGATGAAGTACGGGTAGAAGCCCGCGGCCTTGAGCTCCTTCGCCCGGACGAACGCACGCGTCTTGGCGAACAGGTCCGTCCGCTTGGTCTCCACGGCCTTCATGGCACCCTTTACGAAAACGGAGGCCCGGCCCCACGGCGCGGGGTCAGCCTCCTTGGAATCTGCGATCGACCCCCGGGGGCGCATCCCCGTTTGCGGTTGGGGCCGAAGCGGACTCCGGCAGCCTATTCGGGGGCCGGGAGGGTGTCAATCCCGGCGTCGGACAGAGGATCGCAAGTTATTGTCCGGTAGTAATTTCCAGCGTCCGAGGCCCGGCCCTTCAAGGCACCCCGACGATCTTGCCCGCCGGAGCCGGACCCGAGTGCCAGTGCTGATGCCCCGGGGTCGGATCGTAGTACTGGTTCTTCCCCTTGTCGTACTCCCAGGCCCGCGGGTTTTCCCCCGGCGACAACTGCGTGCTGCCCACCGGCGTGATGGCCGACCCGGCGACCCGCGACGCGGTCTCGCCGATCACGTTGCCCTTCTCGTCGAGCTTGATCTGCCGCGGGGCGACGACGACGGCCTGCGTCGTGTCCGACGGCGGCGGACCGTTGTGCCAGTGCGTGTGCCCGGGGCGCGGGTCGTAGTGGCGGTTCTTCGCCACGTCGTACTCCCACGGCGTCGGGCTTTCGCCCGGAGCCAGGGCGCTGCTGCTGCTCATCGGGATCACCGAGCCCGCGTTCGACTGCGGGAGTGGCGGTCGCCCCGTCGCCCCGGGCTGGTTGATGCCGAATGCGTTGCCGCCCGCTGCCGTTGCCGCGCCGGAGTCGGTGCCGGCGCCGGCCAGCGCGGCGTTCTTCTTCCCGATCTGCCACTGGTTCATCGCCCCGAAGGCGGCGGCCCCAAGCACGAGGGCGGAGATCACGACGATTCCCGCCACCGAGGTCTTGCGCCGACGCGCATCGTCGACGGCGAGATGGCAGTGCTTGTATCGCTTGCCGCTGCCGCACGGGCAGTCGTCCTTGTGGTTCACGCTCATCGTGGCGACCCCCTCGAAGTTCTAGCTGCCCATCCGGAACACGATCTTCCAGTCCTTGCCGACCTGTTTCAACTGCTCGGCGGTGACGCTGGTGTACGGTTGCAGGCTGTCGCTCTCGGCCGGGATGGTCAACTGGTAGGCGATGTGGACGCGCTCCTGCAGGCGCCGCGCGCCGAGCAGCGCGAACTTCGCCTTCGTCATGATCGCGGCCCCGCCCGGATCGAGCTGCATGATGTAGCTCATCATCGACTCGAACAGGTCCTCCGTCGTGGCGGCGTTCAAGGAATCCTTCGTGCTCACGCCGAACACGGTGCGGTATGCCGCGGGTCGCGTCGTCGAGTCCGACGAGATCGACGCGATGAGCGGATCGACGCCGGCGAGGAACGACTCGCGGTCCAGGTCCTTCGCCGCCTCGCGCCAGTCGCGCTTCTGCAACGCCCCCAGGTAGTGCGTGAGCGTGGCGCGGACCTGCGCATCCTCCTCCTTCGTCAGCTCGCTGCCCTTGGTCATCGAGAGCGACAGGGGCGCGTCCTCCCCTGCGCGGCCGGGCCCGGACGCGAGCGCGACGAGCGCGAACGACAGGACCGTGGCGACGACGAGGACCAGCGAGGACGACGAGCGGTGCAACGGGCGCACGAGGGCTCCTTTCGAGCGGCGGGCGAGGACGGGTCTCAGACGATGCGGAACAAGTCGACGAGCGCGCAACGGCGCCGGCGCGTGAACGTACGCGCGGTGGTCATGCCCTCGCCGGTGGGGCTGGCGATGGTGAAGCTGGTCGGGCCCTCGCCGCCCATCCCGAGGCCCGCGAAGTGCGGGCCGTTCTTGACGAAGATCGAGCAGTCCATCTTGCGCGCCATGCGCGACAGCCGGTCGACGTTGCGCGAGTGGATGCTCGCCGTGTGGCGGAACCCGTGCTCGGCGAGCACCGACCAGTCCATGGCCTCCTCGGCACTGGCGACGCGCGCCACCGGAAGGACGGGCATGAGCAGCTCGGTCCACACGAACGGGTGATCGGGCGGCGTCTCGACGACGACGAGCCGGATCTCCGGCCCCACCACGATCCCCAGCTCCTTGAGGATGAGCGCGGCGTCCTTGCCGATGAACTTCCGGTTGGTCACCGCGTGGTGGCGGCGGCCGCGATTCTCGCTCAGGATCAGCTTCTCGAGCTGCGGCAGGCGCCACGCCTCGAGCACGTACGCGCCGCTGGCGGCCATGGCCCGCAGCAGAGTATCGGCGACCTTGTCGACGACGAACACTTCCTTCTCGTCAGTGCAGATCACGTTGTTGTCAAGCGACGCGCCCGCGACGATGTCGGCGCCCGCGCGCGCCAGATCGGCCGTCTCGTCGACGACGACGGGCGGATTGCCGGGCCCGCCGGCGATCACCTTCTTCTTCGACGCCATCGCGGCCTGCACGACGCCGGGGCCGCCGGTGACGACCAGAATGCGCGTCTTCGCGTGCGCCATCATCGCCTGCGCGGACTCGATCGTGGGCTCGGCGACCGTGGTGATCACGTCGTCCGGGCCACCCGCCTCGACGAACGCCTCGTTGATCAGCGACACCGCGAGCTGGCTGGTGCGCTTCGCCGATGGATGCGCGGCAAACACCACCGCATTGCCGCCCGCGAGCATGCCGATCCCGTTGTTGATCACCGTCTCCGAAGGATTGGTCGACGGGCCCGCCGCGCCGATCACGCCGTACGGCGCGTGCTCGGTGAGCGTGAGGCCGTGATCGCCGGTGATCACCTCGGGGCGCAAGTCCTCGATGCCCGGCGTCTTGTCGATCACCAGCGTGTTCTTCTTGATCTTGTCGTCGACGCGGCCCATTCCGGTCTCGCTGACCGCGAGCTCGGCGAGCAGGCGCACGTTGGCGCGCAGCTTGGCGCGCACGTGTTCGATGGCGCGCGTGCGCATCGCGACCGGCCACGCCACCAGGGCGCGGTGCGCGCGTTCGGCGGCGGCGACGGCGTGATCGAGGTTCGCATGCACGCCCCGCGGCGAGCGGGCGCCCTCGTTGGCGCGCTTCGTCGGGTCCGGCAGCGGCGCCGCGGTCGTCAGCAGCGCGCGACGCGACGCGTCGGCGGTCTCGTGGGCGCGGTGCACGGCGTCGACGGTCGCGGTCTCGACGCCCGGGGTCCGGGCCTCGAGCTCACGCGTCACCTGGTCGACGATGGATCGGATCTGGTCGGGATGGAGGTTCATGGTCTTGGGATCGTACCGGGACCGGCCGGTGGGGGCAATCCGGGGTTCTCGGGCCCCCGGCCGGGCTTTGGCCGGGGGCCCGAGCTGCACCTCCCACCTCCCAACCCGCGAACTAGAGCGCGGCGAGCGCCTTGAGGACGTCCTCGACGCGCGCGCGATCGCCGTGGGTCGTGCTCACCTTCGCGAACACCACCCGGCGCTTCCGGTCGATGACGAACGTCGACGGATAGGACGTCTCGTTCTCGGCATCCCACCTGAGCCCGTACGCGTTGGTGAACTTGTAGTCGGGATCCAGCAGGAGGCGGAAGTGCGCCGGGTAATCCTTCCCGTGCACGAACTCCGCGGCGCGGGCGGCCAGCGAATCGGACGGCCCCGGATAGACGAGCAGGACGGTGGCGTCCAGTTTCGCGAACTCGCTGGCACTCTGCTGGAGTTCGCCGAACTGGATGGTGCACAGCGGACACTGGTACCCGGGATAGCCGCGCAGCACGACCAGCACGACCGGCCCCTCCTTCGTGAACCGGGAGAGCTTGACCTCGCTCCCACCGAGCTGGATCAGCTTGAAGTCCCGCGCCTCCTTCCCCACCGCCGGCGGCACCGGAACAGCGGCACCCGCACCCGCACCGGGGATGATCGCGGCGACAACCACGATCGCCAACACCAGCCTCGACATCACGGATTTCTCATTCGCAAGGTTGGTCATGAGCACCTCCCACAAACGAGCTCGCCACCAAGGCCGGTTCCGACCGCACTGCGAGCCCCCTAACTCAACAGAGCTACGCGCTTGCCGGCGGGGAGTGACCCCGCCGCCGCCCGCGCCAGACCAGGAGCGCGACGATCGCCACCAGCAGCGCGGTGATCGCCACGCCGGTGACGCTCGCCGGACCCCCGCGGGCCTCGAGCGGGAATGCCGTTTCGGGCTCGCCGACGAGGACGAACCCGGCCCAGTAGAACGGGTGGGACGATTCGGCATTGGCGCGGAGTTCCTGCTGCGCGGCGCGCAGCGCGTCGGCGGCATCGCGCCCGCTGGAAAGCCCGGCGTAGAAGCGATCCATCAGGCGCACCGTCACGCGATCGTCGACCGGCCACAGCGTCGCGACGACGCTGGGCGCGCCGGCGGCCAGGAACGCGGTCGTCAGTCCCGCCACACCTTCGCCCACGCGCACGCGTCCGCCGGCCGACTCGCAACTCGACAACACGACGAGTCGCGCACCGATGGGTGCGGCGGCCAGCTCGCCGGCGGTCAGGAGCGAGTCGCCGCCGCGCGTCGCCGGCCCGAGCACGATGCCCGAGCGCCAGGGCAACTGGTCGTCGGCCTCGCTGTGCCCGGCGAAGTGCAATCCGCTGAACGGCGCAAAGTCGCCGATCGCGAGTGCCACGCGCCCGTCGTCTCCGGCATAGCGCGCGGTGACGCCCGAGAAGCGCGCCGACAGGTTCTCGATCTCCTCGCGCGCGCCCTCGAGCCCGCGGCCGCTGTCGGTCGCCTCGCGCCGGCCCCCGCCCACGGCCAGCAGGCCGCTCTTCCGGGCCGCAGCCGCAGCCTGCGCCGTGCGCCCGCGCACGGTTGCGAGGAACGCGGCCGACGGCTCGATCGCGACGCGATGGCTGGCGCCGAGCGGCGTCTCGCCCCCGCCGACGATGAGCGCGCCGAAGGGCACGCGGTGCAGCACGCCGTCGGGTGCGACGAGCACGGTCTTCGCGGCCGCGATCTCCACGGCAGCGGGCCCCAGCAGCGTGCGCCCCAGCGCCTGCGCGGCAACGCGCGCGGCCGTCGCGGACGAGCCCCGCGCCTCGCCCGTACCGGGCCGCGTCGCGAACGCCTCGTGCGCGAGCTTCACCTGCGGCGCCAGCGTGCGCTCGCCGGGCAGGCCGACGCGGCGCACCCCGTCCCTCGTGACGACGAACAGCAGCGTCGTGTCCGGCCCGAGCGCAAACTCGAGGAACACCTCGCCGGCGCGCAGCGTCGTCGAGCGGAACGCAGCGGCCGCGAACTGCGCGCTGTCCTGGCCCGCGGGTGCGGCGACCGGCGCGTTGGGTCGCGACAGCCGCTCGAGCAGCGTGCGCGTCTTGTAGCGCTGCAATCGCGCGAATGCGGCGTCCGGCTCACCCGTGACGGCGGTCTCGACCAGGAGCGCGCGCGCCTGTTCGCCGCGATGTTCGCGGAACTCGAAGGTCGAGGCGGCGTCGCGGCCGGCCTCCCACCGCGCGTCGGCGTTGGCCAGCGCGCGCGCGGCGTCGCCATGCCGTCCGAGCTTCCGGTACGCCTCGGCGAGCAGGCCCCAGGTGATCGCGCCCAGTTCCTCGTCGCTGCCCCGATCGGCCTCGCGCGCCATGGGCTCGAGCCGCGGCGGCACGAGCACGGCCTGCCCGGCGCGCAGGTGAACGCGCGCCAGGTCGATGGACAACTTGATGCGCGACTCGGCGGGGATCGCCGCGCCGTAGCGCGCGAGCGCCTCGTCATACAGCCGCGCGGCTGCGAGCAGGCTGTCGCCCTCGGCGAGCGCGTTGGCAATCCCGCCCATGGACATCGCGAACAGCGCGGGCTCGGAACGCGGATCGGCCAGCACCTGCCGCCATTCGACGATCGCGGCAGCCTGACGATCGGCCGCCCACAACGCGCTCCCCAGGTTGAAGCGTGCCCACGGAATCTCGACCAGCACGCTCTCGCGAAGCGCCAGCGCGAGCGCGTCCTGGCCAAGCCGGAGCGCGTCGTCGATGCGCCCGAGGTCCGTCGCCGTGGTGACGATGTTGCTGTAGGTGACCAACGTCTCGACACTCTCGCCGCGCAGCTTCTTGCCGGCGAGCGACTGCTCGTAGAGGGCGAGGCCCCGCACGGGATCGCCCGCTCGGATCTCGCACACGCCCAGGTTCGCCAGCGCCCAGTCGCGGATGCGCGGATCGCCGTCCGTGCCGACGATCGCCAGCGTCTTCTCGTAGGCGGCGCGCGCGGCGGCGTAGTCGCCGACGTGGATGTCGAGGCGGCCGAGGTCGTTCGCCACGTAGGCCCGGCCCACCGGGTTGTCCAGCGAGTCGAAGATCGCCTCGGCAATGAGCAGCTGCGCCCGCGCGGCCGGGATGTCGCCGCGCACACGGGCGAGAAACGCGCGCGTCGTCGCGCCCCAGCCCAGGTACTCGGGGTTGTTCAGTTGTTTCGCGAGGACGGTCCAGCGCGCGATGAGAGGCTCGGTGCGCGCATAGTCGCCGTTCATGTTGTGGACGATCGACTCGGCGCGCAGCGTCGCCATGAACGTCGCGACGTCGCCCGTCTGGAGCGCGAGCCGGCGTGCCTGGTCGATGCGGGACATCGCCTCGGTCGGGCGGGACCGGCGCAACGCGATCACGGCCTCGAGCAGCAACGCACGCCCCACGCGCGCCGAGTCGCCGGACGCGCGCGCCGCCGGGACGATGCGCGCCAGGTGCGCGTGCGCCGAGTCGGGCTCGCCGCGATTGAGCAAGGCGAGGATCGCCAGGGAATCGCCCCGGGTGGAACGATCGAACGCTTCGCCGAGCTGGTTGGTCTGCGCGGCCACCCGCCCGGCGAGGAGCGCCACCGCGACGGCCACCCACCCGAGAATCGCCCGCGCTCCCGGCCTGCGTCGTCCGATCATCCCCGACCCTCCGCGTCGTTCGCCCTGCGCCTCGAGGACTCCATGCCAAGTCCGCGACAAACAGTGTACTCGCCGGAGACGGGCAGCCGCTCGCGGGAACTGCCCCCCCCGCCCACGGGTAGAGCCAGAGGACCGGGGTCACCAGGAGACACGATGCAACGACGAACCCACCCGAATCCACTCCGCCCGCGCGCCGTCCTGCTCGGGCTGGCGCTCCTTCCGGCGCTCGTCGGCCCCGTGCGGGCGAGCGCCTCACCCCTCATGGGCGATCCCGACATCCCGGCGCTCAACGACGCGCTGGCTCCCCCATCGCGTTCGTTTCTCGCACGCGACCTCGACCACCTGGCATCGCGCGAGTCGCTGCGACTGTTGCTCGCCGGCGGTGGGCTCGCGCTCGCCGTGCACGGCGACGAGAACCCGGACAACGTCGAGGCCCTGCTCGATCGGCCCGCCTTCGACGGCGGTGTCGATGCCGGAAACACGTATGGCAACGGCGCGCTGCTCGCCGGGAGCGCGCTTGCGCTGTTTGCAGCGGGCACCGCGCTCGGCGAGTCGAACCTGCGCGGCGCAGGCGGCGCGATGGCGCGCTCGCTGGTGTACACGGGCGTGATGGTCACGGCGCTGAAGATGGGCGTGCAGCGCACGCGCCCGGACGGCGGCGGCTGGTCGTTCCCGTCGGGGCACACCGCGGCGGCGTTCGCAGTGGCACCGGTGCTGGCGCACCGCTTCGGGCCTGTCGCGGCCATCCCGGCCTATGTGCTGGCCTTCGGAACGGGGCTGGGACGCATGGAGGATCGCCGGCACTACCTCTCGGACGTGCTGGCCGGCGCGGCGATCGGGCTCGCCGTGGGACGCGCGGTCGTCGCCAGCGACGAGAGCGTCGCGCCGCGAATTGCCAGCGGGCCCGAGTTCGGAATCGGGCCCGACGGCGCACAGGTGACGCTGCACTTCTAGCCAGGCAGTCGATCGCACTCTGGGGACTTACCCCCCGAGCAACTCCTTGAGCCGCGGCAGCGCCCGCAGCATCGCGGCTTCGCCCTCGGCGACCATCGCCGGCGCGCGGGTCAGGTCCGACGGCGAGCGCGGGCCGCGCAGGGGCGCCAGGCACAGGTCGCAGTCGGCGGCCCCCCGCTCGTTCGAGGTGCGTGACATCAGGTCCATCGTCCCAAGCGCGATGTCGAAGAAGCTCTGGTAGCGACGCTTCTCGTCGAACACCGAGAGCACGCTGACGCCGAGCACGATCTCGGCGCCCATCTGCCGCGCGATACCCGACGGCAGGTTGTCCGACAGTCCGCCATCGACCAGCACCATCTCGCCGTGCATCACAGGAGAGAACACGATCGGGATCGCCGCGCTCGCGGCGACCGCCGGCGCGACGCGACCGGTGCGGAACACGACCGACTGCGCGGTGCGGAAGTCGGTGGCCACGACGGCGAGCGGGATCTGCAGTTCCTCGAACCGCACGTCGCCGATCGATTCGATCAGGAACTTCTCGAGCTCGCCCGTGTGGAAGAACCCCATCTTCGGGATCCCGATCATGCGCAGCGAGCGCCAACGCAGGCGCTGGGCGAACGCGAGTTGTTTCTCGGGCGGCGCACCGGCGGCGTGGAACGAGCCGACGATCGCGCCGCTCGAGGTGCCTGCAATGCAATGGATCGGGATCCCCTCGCGCTGGATCACGCGCAGCACGCCGGTGTGCGCCGCGCCGCGCGCTCCTCCACCCGACAGTGCGATGCCGAGTTTCTTCACAGCGCGCGGTGCCGTCCGCCGTCGACCATCAGCACCTGCCCGGTGATGTACGCCGCGCGATCCGACGCGAGGAATGCGACCGCGTCCCCCACTTCCGCCGGCTCGCCCAGGCGCCCCACCGGGATCTCGGCAGCCCAGCGCTCGAACAGGCGCGCCGCGCCCTCGCGGGTGCCGGCGTCGGGCGTGCCGTGCGCGACCTCGATCAGGCGTTCGGTCTTGACCAGGCCCGGTGCGACGATGTTGACCGTGATGCCGTCCTTCGCGTGACGCTCGGCCAGCAGCTTGGCCACGCCGCGCAGCCCAGGTCGCAGGCCGCTCGAGATCGCGAGGTTGCCGATCGGCGCCACCATCGAGCCCGAGCCGATGATCACGATGCGCCCGCCCTTGCCGGGTCCGCGCTTGATGGCCCCCACCGCCGCGCGGGCCAGCCGCACGGTCGACAGGAAGGTGAGCTCGAAGCCGTTGCGCCAGTCGTCGTCGCTCAACTCGTCGATCGTGCCGGGCTTCGGACCGCCCGCGTTCGAGACGACGATGTCGAGGCGACCGAACTTCTTCACCGCCTCGGCGACCGCCGCCTCGCAGGCTTCGGGCTTCGACAGGTCCGCGGCGAAGGGATGGCAGTCGACCTTGAACTCCTTCGCGATGGCCTGCGCGGTCTCGGCCAGGCGCGTCGAGTTGCGCGCGACGATCACCGTCTTCGCGCCCTCGGCCGCGAGCGCGGCCGCGGCGGCGCGGCCCAGACCCATGCTGGCGCCGCCGACCAGGGCGACCTTTCCGGAAAGTCCCAGTTCCATGTGTCTCCTCAGGGGCGGGGCGACGCCGCGAGCGCGGCGGTGATCGCATCGTGGAACGACGGCAGGTCGTCGGGCGTGCGCGACGTGATCAGGTTCCCGTCGACGACGACCGGAGCATCCTCGTAGTGCGCGCCGGCCAGTTTGACGTCGTCGCGGATTCCCTCGTAACAGGTCGCGCGCCGCCCGCGCAACAGGTCTGCCGAAATGAGCACCTGTGGCCCGTGACAGATCGCCGCAATGAGCGTCCCCCGCCGGGCGAACTCGCGCACGAAGGCGAGCGTGGCCGCGTCGAGCCTCAGGCGCTCGGGCGCCTGCCCTCCGGGGATGATCACGGCGTCGAAGTCGTCCGTTCGCGCATCGACGATGCAGCCGTCGGGCTCGATGACGCCGCCCAGCTTGCCGGGCGCAGGCTCGCCGTCGAGTCCGAGCACCGTCACGGTCGCGCCCCGCTCGCGCAGCACGGCGAGCGGCTCGAACACCTCCTCGTCGCGGTACATGGGGGCGACCAGGAGTGCGATGCGGCGTCCGGCGAGAGGTGCGTGGGAAGTGTCCATGGAATTGGCCTCCAAGCGGGGGGGACGCCGGCATTGTCGCATCGCTGCGGCGGGGCGGCCAGCGTCGGCGGGCGGGGGAGCCGGACTGAGGCGGTGCGAGGTGGACGCCCGGATGCGCGAGTCGACCAGGGCCCCCGGGAGTGACCACTTCGTGACCAATTCACCTATCCCAGGCGAGGTGAATTGGTCAGTTCTCTGAGAGAGAAACCACACGACGGGTCGAACCGTTGGTCAGGCGCCGGGAGCCAACAGCCTAAACTGTTGCCAACAAATCAAGTAACGCCGTTCGAGCTCCCCACGCCTGGCTCCGCCGAGCTATCAACACCGTATCAATGACGTATCATTGACGCTATCTAGAAGATTTTACGCCGCCAAGGCCTCATCTAGTGCCTGAGGGCTTGACCCCCCACCCGTCCCTGCCGAAAATCCACCCGAATCCTCCGCTGCACACGATCCGCACGTCCCGCTCACGAGGAGTAGGGCCTTGGCTCAGAACGAAGTCTTCGACGTGGCGATTCTCGGCTCCGGTCCCGGCGGTTACGTCGCCGCGATCCGCGCCGGCCAGCTCGGTCTCAAGACCGCGATCATCGAGAAGGATCCCTTTTTCGGCGGCACCTGCCTGCATCGCGGTTGCATCCCGACCAAGGCGCTGCTCCACACCGCCGACCTGCTCGACGAGTTCAAGCATGCGAAGACGCACGGCGTCATCGCCCAGGGCGTGAGCCTCGACATCGCTGTCACCATGCAGCGCAAGGACAAGGTGGTGAACCAGCTCGCCACCGGCGTGAAGGGCCTGCTGAAGAAGAACAAGGTCGTCACCTTCCAGGGCTTCGGCGTGCTTGCCTCGGCGAACAAGATCGCGCTCAAGGACAACGACGGGAAGGTGACGGGGGAGGTGCAGGCGAAGAACATCATCCTCGCCACCGGCTCCGAGTGCCGCGACATCCCGTCGATGCCGGTCGATCACAAGGTCGTCCTCAACTCCGACGACATCCTCAAGCTGCCGGCCGTGCCCAAGTCGCTGCTCGTCATCGGCGCCGGCGCCGTGGGCTCCGAGTTTGCTTCGGTGTACCTGCGCTACGGCTCCGAGGTCACGCTGGTCGAGATGATGCCGACGCTGGTCCCCGTCGAGGACGAGGAGATCGGCAAGGCGCTCGGCGAGGCGTTCGTGAAGCAGGGGATGAAGGTCCGCACCGAGACGACGGTCACCTCGCTCAAGGTGGTGGGGGACAAGGCCGAGGTGACGCTCAAGGGCAAGGACGGCAAGGAAGAGAAGGGGACCTTCGAGAAGGTCCTCGTCGCCGTCGGCCGGAAGCCGAACACCGAGGGCATCGGCCTCGAGAACGTGGGCGTGAAGACGGACAAGGGCTACGTGATCCACGACCCGGCCACCTTCGCGACCAACATCAAGGGCATTTACGCCATCGGCGACATCATCAAGGCGCCGTGGCTCGCCCACGCCGCGTCGCACGAGGGCATCCACGTCGTGACGCACCTGGCGGGGAAGGAGACCGAGACCATGAACATGGACAAGGTCCCGAACGCCACCTACTGCTTCCCCGAGGTCGCCTCGGTCGGCCTCACCGAGAAGAAGGCGAAGGAGCGCGGCTACGACGTGCGCGTCGGCAAGTTCCCCTTCGTCGGCATCGGCAAGGCGCTGATCCTCGATCAGCACCAGGGCTACTTCGTGAAGATCGTCGCCGACAACAAATACGACGAGGTCCTCGGTGTGCACATCATCGGCCCCAAGGCGACCGAGCTCCTGGCCGCCGCGGGCGTCATGCTGTCGCACGAGGCGACCGTGCAGAGCGTGCAGAACACCGTCTTCGCGCACCCGACGCTGTCGGAGGCGCTGGGCGAGACCGCGCATGCCGTCTACGGAATGGCGATCCATTTCTAGCGCACCTGCGCGGACGTACTGGCTCGGCCGACTCGGCTACCTCGAGGCGGCCGAGCTGCAACAGGCGCTCGTCGAACGGCGGCAGCGGGGCGAGATCCCCGACACGTTCCTGTTCCTCGAGCATCCGCCCGTGGTCACGCTGGGCCGCGCGGCGCACGACGACGAGAATGTGGTCGCTCCGCCGGCGCTGCTGGCGGCCCGCGGCGTCGAGGTGTTCGCGACATCGCGCGGCGGCGACGTGACGTTCCATGGTCCCGGGCAGCTTGTCGGCTACGGGATCGTCGACCTGAAACAGCACGGCCGCGACGTCGGCCTGTACTTGCGGCGGCTCGAGGAGGCGATGATCACGCTCCTCGCGCAACACGAGCTCACCGCGCGGCGGCACCCGGACTTCACCGGGGTGTGGCTGCCGGCGGGGGACGGGTCGGAACGAACGGACAAGATTTGCGCGATGGGCGTGCGCGTCGACCGCTGGATCACGTCGCACGGGTTCGCCCTCAACGTGGCGAACGACCTGTCGTTCTTCGATCTCATCGTGCCCTGCGGCATTCGCGGGCACGGCGTCACCTCGCTGGAGCGCGCCACCGGGCGCACCCACGCGGTCGACGCGACCGCGCAAGAAGCGGCCGATGCGCTGGGCGAGGTGTTCGGCTGGCGCGTCGAGACGGGGGATCCGGTCGAACTCGCGGGGCTTCGCCCGGCGGGGGACCGCATCCTCGGCGGCGTGCGCCGCGTGCAGTCTGAAGGACCGCCCGTCGGCGGTCCGAACGTGAAGGAGTGAACGTGGCGAGCCGCAAGAAAACCGCAGGAGGGACTTCCGTGCAGACGCCCGACGTGAAGGAGAAGGAGGAGTTTCCGCCGCCGAAGTCGTCGCGTCCCTTCGTCAAGGGTGCGCCCGACGGTCCGCCGGTTCCTCCGGAGGTGCAGAAGAAGCTGCTCTACCACATGCTGATGACGCGTGAGGTGGACGACCGCATCGAGAAGAAGCTGTACCGCCAGGGCAAGATCGTCGGCGGCGTCTACACCGGCCGCGGGCAGGAGGCGATCTCGGTCGCGTTCACGCTGGCGCTGGAACCGAAGGACTACATCATCCCGTCGCACCGCGACATGGGCGTCTACGTCACGCGCGGGATGTCGCTGTACAAGATCTTCGCCCAGTACCTGGGCCGCCGCGACGGACCGGCCCGCGGCAAGGACGGCAACATGCACATGGGCGACCTGCGCCTCGGGCTCGTGTCCTTCGTGTCCATGCTCGCCGACTCCGTCCCGATCGTCGCGGGCGCCGGCATGGCGTTCAAGTTCCGCAACGAGCCGCGCATCGCCATCACCTTCAACGGCGAGGGCTCGACCTCGCGCGGCGACTGGCACGAGGGCATCAACCTCGCTGCCGTGCAGAAGGCGAACTGCGTGTACGTCGTGAACAACAACTCGTACGCCTACTCGACGCCCAACGAGGCGCAGTACGCCTGCGAGAACCTGGCCGACCGCGCGATCGGCTACGGCATCGACGGCTACGTGATCGACGGCAACGACGCCGAGGCGGTGTGGCGCACGGCGATGGCCGTGACGACCAAGGCGCGCACCGGCGGCGGCCCGTCGATTGTCGAGTGCAAGACGTTCCGCATGACCGGCCACTCGGCGCACGATGATCCGTCGCACTACGTGCCGTCCGAGATGTTCCCGCAGTGGGAGAAGAAGGATCCGATCGCCCGCCTGTCGACGCGCATGTTCGAGCGCGGCATCATCGACGAGAAGTGGATCGCCGACTCGCTCGTCGACATCCGCGCCCAGATCGACAAGGCCGTGGAGCAGGCCGAGGCCTGCCCGTTCCCGGATCCGTCCGAGGCCACGACCGACGTCTACTACGATCCCACGCGACCGATCGTGAACCAGGAAGGAGCGGCGGACTGATGGCGGCCATCACGTATCTCGAGGCGATCCGCCAGGGCATGTTCGAGGAAATGCGCCGCGACGACCGAGTCGTCATGCTCGGCGAGGACATCGGGAAATACGGCGGCGCCTTCAAGGTCACCGCCGGGATGTTCGACGAGTTTGGCCCGACGCGCGTCGTCGATACGCCGATCTCCGAGTCCGCCATCGTCGGTGCCGCGATCGGCATGTCGATGAACGGCTACCTGCCCGTGTGCG
Organism: Candidatus Eiseniibacteriota bacterium; assembly: GCA_046596055.1. Taxonomy (GTDB): domain Bacteria; phylum Eisenbacteria; class RBG-16-71-46; order RBG-16-71-46; family DASYSL01; genus JANPEF01. The sequence goes on along the minus strand of JBKJNH010000074.1, from coordinate 4,906 downwards.
AAATGCAGTTCATCGACTTCATCACCTGCGCCTTCGACCAGATCACGTCGTACGCCGCCAAGAGCCGCTATCGCTGGGGCGTCGGTGCGCCGCTCGTGGTGCGCGGTCCGTGCGGCGGCAACGTGCACGGCGGCCCGTTCCACTCGGCCAATCCCGAGATGTACTTCGCGCACACGCCCGGCCTCAAGGTGGTCACGCCGGCCACGGCCTACGACGCGAAGGGCCTGATCAAGGCCGCCATCCGCGACCAGGACCCGGTGATGTTCTTCGAGCACAAGTTCCTGTACCGCCGGATCAAGGAAGAGCTGCCGGTCGACGACTACATCGTCCCGATCGGCAAGGCCGCTCTGCGGCGCCCCGGCAAGGACATCACGCTGGTCACCTACGGCGCCATGCTGTACCTGGCCTACGAGGCGGCCGAGCAGCTGTCGCCCGAGATCGAGCTCGAGGTCATCGACCTGCGCTCGATCCTGCCGTTCGACATCGACATGGTGATGGACTCGGTGAAGAAGACCTCGCGCTGCATCATCCTGCACGAGGACACACTCACCGGCGGCATCGGCGGCGAGATTGCCGCTCGCCTGGCCGACGAGGCCTTCAGCTACCTCGAGGCGCCGATCAAGCGCATCGCCTCCCCCGACTCGCCGGTGCCGTTCGCGCCGACGCTCGAGGAGGCGTTCCTGCCCAAGACCGCCGACATCGTCCGGGTGTCGCGCGAGCTCATGGCGTTCTGAGGAGGGACCGATCCGTGGCCACCGATGTCGTGATGCCGCAGATGGGCGAGTCCCTCGCCGAGGGAACCGTCACCAAATGGTTGAAGAAGGTCGGCGACAAGATCGAACGCGATGAACCGCTGTTCGAGATCTCGACCGACAAGGTGGACTCCGTGATCCCGGCCCCGGCCGGTGGTTACGTCACCGCGATCAAGGTGCCCGAGGGCACGACCGTCAACATCAACACGGTCGTTGCCGTGATCGATGCCGAGATGACGGCGGCGGGATCCGCCGCGCCCGCGCCGGCGCCCGCCGCTCCGACGAATGCGACCGCAGCCGCGGAACCCGCAGCCCCGCCGCCCGACGTCCCGGCCGCGGCGAACGTGCCGACGAAGGAAATCCCGGGCAAGGCCGAGTCCGCACCGTCGTCCCTGCCCAAGGACACGAGCCCGCTCGGCTTGAACGTGCAGGAAATCGTCGTCCCGAAGATGCCGACGGTCGCCTCGGCGGGTACGGTCGCGACCGGCAATGGCGGCGCTTCGCGCGCAGCTTCGACCGCGCCCGCGGCCCCCGGCAGCCACACCGCGCTGGTGAACCCCGTCAGCGGACGCGTGCTCACTTCGCCGCTGGTCAAGCACATGGCGCGCGTCGAGAACATCGACCTGCACGGAGTTCCGGGCACCGGCGTTGGCGGGCGCGTCACGCGCAGCGACGTCGTGCGCGCACTCGAGACGCGGCAGAAGGGTGGAGCTCCTGGCGCCACAGGCGCCGGCGCTGTGACCCAAGCGGGGGGCTTCACGGGCCTTCCGGCGCCGATGCCCTCGTGGCTTCCCCAGGTCATGCCGGGCGACAAGGTCGAACCGATGAGCCGCATGCGCGAGATCATCGCCCAGCACATGGTGTTCTCGAAGCACACCTCGCCGCACGTCTACACGGTGTTCGAGTTCGACCTGACGCGCATCGCCGCAGTTCGCGCGAGGGAGAAGGCTTCCTTCGAGAAGGAGACCGGCACGAAGCTCACGTTCATGCCGTTCATCCTGCGCGCCACCGTGCACGCGCTGCGCAAGAACCCGGTGCTCAACGCGTCGGTGCGCGGCAACGAGGTCATCATGCATGCCTCGGCCAACATCGGCATCGCGGTCGACCTCAACCCGGGCCTGATCGTTCCGGTCGTCAAGCAGGCCGAGGAGAAGTCGTTCCTCGGGCTGGCCCGCTCGCTCGCCGACCTCGCCGCGCGGGCGCGCAGCAAGCAGCTCAAGCCCGACGACGTGCAGCAGGGAACGTTCACCATCACGAACCCGGGCGTCTTCGGCTCGCTGTTCGGCTGCCCGGTGATCAACCAGCCGCAGGTGGCGATCCTCGACGTGGGCGGCATCGTCAAGCGCCCGGTCGTGATCACCGACGACGAGGGCGACAAGATCGCGATCCGCTCAATGTGCCTCATGTCGGTGGCATACGACCATCGCGTCGTCGACGGAGCGAGCGCCGATCACTTCATGAACGACGTGCGCGACTACCTCGAGGGCTGGAACGAGGCGCTGGTGTAGGCTTCGCATGCACGAGAAGCGGACTTACAGGGTCGACGAGGGGCCCGGGGGCGGTCCCGGGGCCGTTCGTGTTTCGGGTATTCGTGCGCCGCCGACTACTCGGCGAGAAACACGAAGCGCTGGGTCGCGGCCATGCCATCGGCTCTCAACCGCGCGAAGTAGACGCCGTTCGGCGCGCGCCGCCCCGCCTCGTCGCGTCCGTCCCACACGACGAACAGCTGATCCGCGCTCGGAAGCTGAAGCGTGCGCAGGTGACGCCCCGCCGCGTCGTAGACCATGAGGTCTGCGACCGGGTCTCCGCGGTCCGACTGGACGCTGTCCCCGCGTCGCGCGACGGGCCCACCGGCGAAGTCGCGCTCGTAGCGGAAGATCGCCGTCCCATGGGCGGGATTCGGGGCCACCGGGAGCATTGCGAAGCTGCCCGTGCCAACGGGAACTTCTCCGGGAAGGCAGAGTCGTTGCGGCAGGATCTCGCTCGTCGCCGAGGTTTCATCTGCCAGCGCTCCGTGAATGTCATACGCGGTCACGCGGACGAGCGTCGTCGCCCCCGCGCTGGCGCACGGCGCAGCAAAGGGGAACGTGCGGACATCTCCCGCCAGGCCCAGCGCGTTCGTCAGGAACCGCCAACTCGCCCCGCCATCGCGACTGATCTCGATCTGGAACCCGCTCACCTCGTCCGGATCACTCGCCTCCCAGCGCAGGGTGTCCGGCGTGTCGACGGGCCACGGCGCACCATCTGCCACGGGATACGTGATCGCGAGCGTCGGGGGCACGTCGAGTCGCCCGAACGCGCTCCATGCGAACACTGCGTCGCGCTGTCGGACGGGCAGGAAGTCGATCGGCGTCGGGCTCGCCCCGCCGCAGTTCACGGGCGGCACGGGAATCCGGTAGACGTACGTGCGCAGCGTGAAGCCGTCGGGCCCGATCGAGCCGGGTACCGCCTCGCCCCAACCCAGGTCGTACTCGAGCAGCGGCCCCTTGCTCCAGCCGCGCGAGGAGTGCGTGCGCACCATCACCAGCGGAGTCTCGAGCATTTTCCCCGGCGGCAGGTCGACGCGCGCACGAACCTCCCAACGCTCGGCCAGGTAGCGCCCGTCGACGCCGCAGCCACCGACCGCAATTCGCGTCTCGCGAATCGTCACGCTGTCGGTTCCCACCAGTTCCCACGTCTGCGCCGTCGCGGTGCCGCGCAGGAATCCGCGCGGCGGGGCGGCGAACGACAGCAGCGCGCCGGCATCGGGAACGCCCCAGCCGAACGTGTCGTCGCGACCCGGCGCGCCGACATCGCGCGCCGTGTGCCGCAGGAGCTGCTGAAACTCGTTGTCGAGCAGCGACGGCTGGAGCCCGGTCGTCAGTCCCGCGAGCCCGGTGACGAATGGCGCCGCGAACGACGTTCCGGACGTGTACAGGTAGTTGCGGATCGGACTGGCGAATGCGTTCTCGTACGTGGGGTACGTCGACCAGATCGATACGCCCGGTGCGGCGACGTCGATCTGCGGCCCGCGACTCGAGAAGCCCGCCAGCGTGCCGTCGGGAGTCAGGGCCGCGACGGACACGCCGTTGCCGTAGCGCGCGTAGTAGCCGGGGTACTGCGGTCGCTCGTCCACGCCGTTGCCGGCGCCACACACGACGACACAGCCGAAGCGCGCCGCGTACGACAGCGCGTCGCGCACCGTGTCGTCGTCGTCGTCGCTGCCGAAGGAGAGGTTGATCGCGCGCGCACCGTTGCTTACGGCGTAGATGATCCCCTTCGCCAGCTCGGTGCCGAGCGCATCGATCAGCCGGGTCGGCGTGGCCTTGACCCCGATGACCCGACAACCGGCCGAGTCACCACCCGCACCGCCGGCGACGCCAGCGACCCCGCGGCCGTCCAGCAGGGCCCCGTTGTTGGTGCGCGCCAGCGCCACGCCGGCGACCATGGTCCCGTGGCCCACCGAGTCCGCCGGCGAGGCCCCGGACCCCTCGATGCTCGAGTTGAACATCCGGATGATCCGCGGGAGACCGCCCGCGAGCGTGCCCCCCAGGTCGGGGTGCCCGGCGTCGATCCCGGTGTCGACGATCGCGATCGGGATCGTGGTCGAGCCGGTCGTGACCGCCCACCCTGCCTCGGCTCGGATGTCGGCCCCGGCGACGCCGCCAAAGGGCCCGGTGCCGTCGTTGCGCAGGCCCCATTGCGCGCCGTCGAGGTAGAGCGGATCATCGGGGGTCAGTCCGGCTCCACCGGTGCCCCCAGCCCACGCGACCCGGAACCGGCCCTCGACCCATGCCGCCTCGGTCCCGGGCTCGAGGGCCAGGGCAGCCGCGGTGGCGGCAGGGTCCGCCCCGGGGCGCAGAACCAGCCTCAGGGTCCGGGCCAGAGGCTCCTCGGGGGCGAGTCCGAACTCTTCGAAGGGGGCCTCGGCGGCCAGGACGGCCCACCAGGCGCTCGCGCCCGCCACGACCTGTGGCCGGACGACCTCGCTTCCCCGCCCGAACGCGGCAAGCGGGGCATCGGGCCGGGCCCCGGGGGCCAGGCGAACGAGGACGGCAGGGGGGTCCGACCGGGTCGGAAGCCCGGCGGGAACCAGCGCGCCCGGCGCCGAGGCCAGCGCGTAAGGGGTTGCGCTCAAAATGAGGAGCGCACCCAAGAAGAAACTTCCGATCCGG
>JBKJNH010000271.1:0-5640 GCA_046596055.1 Candidatus Eiseniibacteriota bacterium | reverse complement strand
TGCTGGTGGCGATCTCGACGTTCGGCACGACGAACGGCGCGATCCTGACCGGGCCGCGCATCACCCAGGCGATGGCCGCCGACGGGCTCCTGTGGCGGGCCGCGGCGCACGTCGACGCGCGGCGCGGCACGCCCGACGTCGCGCTGATCCTCCAGGCTGCCCTGTCGATCGTCTGGCTCCTGGCGGCGCGTGGGTTCGAGGACGTTTCGGGCTGGTTCGTCACCACGTCGTGGTTGTTCTACGGGCTCACGATGGCCGCGCCGTTCGTGCTGCGGCGGCGTCACGGCGCGCCGCGCGAGGGCTACATCATGCCCCTCTACCCGGTGCTGCCGATTCTCTTCATCGTGGTGACGGCAGGGCTCGTCTTCAGCGACCTGACGGCCAGCGGCTGGCGCGCATGGGCGGGCGTGGCAATCGCGGCGCTGGGAGCGCCGGTGTACTTCCTGTGGAAGCGCGGACGGGCGGGTTAGCGTCCCCGGCTACTCGTACCGGAGGGCCTCGACCGGATCGAGGCGGCTGGCCCGGACCGCCGGGTAGATCCCGAAGAACAGCCCGACCCCGCAGGAGAACCCGAGCCCCAGGACGACCGACCACAGCGGCACGGTCGAGGGCAGTGGCGTAAGAGCATCGACGACCTTCGCGACGCCGACTCCCAGCAGGATCCCGAGCGCGCCCCCCGCCCCGGTCAGCGCGACGGCCTCCATCAGGAACTGCCACAGGATGCTCGAGCGCCTGGCGCCCAGCGCCATGCGGATCCCGATCTCGCGCGTGCGCTCGGTCACCGACACCAGCATGATGTTCATCACGCCGATGCCGCCGACCAGCAGCGACAGGAAGGCGACGGCGATCATCACGACGTAGAAGCCGCCGGTGATCTGGTTGTAGAGGTTGAGCAGCGCCTCGTCGGTCATTGCGGCGAAGTCGTTGTCCTGGTGGGCGCGCAAGCCACGGCGCAGGCGCAGGACGGAGCCGATCTCGTCGATCGCCTGGCTCATTTCCTCGGGCGAACGGGCGACCGCGTTGAGCAGGACCTCGTCGCCCTTGAGGAACGACGAGCGATCACTGGGAAAGTACTTGCGCAGGCTGGTGTGCGGGATGAGGACGATCTCGTCCATGTTGAAGCCGAGGAACTTGCCGCGCCCCTCGAGCTCCCCGACGACCTCGAAGGCCTGGCTGCCGATGTGGATCGTCTGCCCCACCGCGCCCTGGTTGGGGAACAGCGTCTGCAGCGTCTCCTTCCCCAGCAGCGCCACGTTCGCTTTGTGGTCGACCTCGATCTGGGTGAAGAACCGGCCCTCGGAGACGTCGTAGCCGTTCGTTTCCTGGTACGCCTGGTCCGTCCCCAGCACGAACGTGGGCTTGGTCGCCAACTTGCGATAGCGGATGACCGGCTGATCCTCGATGAAGTTGAGCGGCGACACGGCGCGGACCGAAGGGCAGCGGGCGAGGATCGCGTCGCGGTCCTCGAGCGTGAAGGCGCGCCGGTTGCGCAGCGAGTCGGGAAGCTGCCCGATGATCACCTGCGGGCGCCACTTGCGGATGTAGATCGTGTTCGAGCCGAACGACTGGATCTGGTTCGCCATCGACTTGTTGAGGCCCTGGATCAGGGACACCATGGCGATGACGGTCGAGACGCCGATGATGACGCCGAGCACGGTCAGCAGCGAGCGCAGCTTGTTCGCCTTGAGCGCCTGCCAGGACATGAGCAGGATCTCGCCCAGCAGGCCCGACTGCGCCGCATTCACGCCGGGAATGCGCGCCATCGTCCCCGCCTACTCGAAGCGCAGCGCCACGATCGGATCGAGGCGCGCGGCGCGGGCCGCGGGGTAGATGCCGAACAGCAGGCCGATGCCCGTGGACATGCCCAATCCGAGCACGATGGCGATCCAGCTCACGGCGGCGGGCAGCGGCGACACCGCCGCGACGGTGAGGGCCAGTGCGATCCCCAGCAGGACGCCGATCGCGCCGCCGGTGAGCGACAGCGTGGCTGCCTCGACGAGGAACTGCAGGAGGACGTCGCGGCGCTTCGCTCCGAGCGCCTTCCGAATGCCGATCTCGCGGGTGCGCTCGGTGACCGAGACCATCATGATGTTCATGATCACGATGCCCCCGACGACGAGCGAGATGCCGGCGACGCCGACCAGCACGACGAACGCGGCCGACGTGAAGTTGCGGTAGAGGTCCATGAACATCTCGGCGGTGACGATGCCGAAGTCGTCGGGCTTGCCGGGGGCGACGCCGCGGCGGGCGCGCAGGATGGCGCGCGACTCGTCCTGGGCGGTCTCGAACGACCCCTGGTCGATCGAGGCCACGCTGATCGAGAGTGACTCGCGCGTGCCGTACGCCTTCTGCCACGCGGCCAACGGCACGATCACGAAGTTGTCCTGGCTCTGGCCGAACGCGCTGCCCTTCTTCTCGGCCACGCCGACGACCAGGTACTTCACGTCGCCGACGCGGATCTCGTGGCCGTTGCCGGGGCGGCCGTCGAACAGCTTCTCCCACACCTCGTAGCCGATGACGGCGACGGCGCGCCGGCGGGACATGTCGTTCGCGGTCAGGTGGCGGCCTTCGGCCAGCTCGGTGCGGTCGACCTCGGCGTAGTCGCCCTGCACGCCCTTGATCGGGATCCGGCGCAGGCGGGTCGAGCCGAAGCGCACGTCATCCCCGCGCTCGACCTCGGCCTTGACGGCGCCCGCCGAACGCGACAGGGCGGCGATCGCCTCCGCATCGCCGATCGTGATGTCCTTGCGCTTGACCGCCTCGCGGAACTCGTCGTCGGAGAGGATGAAGCCATACTTGTCGACGGTGAAGACGTTCGCACCCTGCGCGAGGAGCTTGTCGGAGACGTACGCGTTCATCCCCTGGATGAGCGAGATGATGGCGATGACGGCGGTGACGCCGACGATCGTCCCGAGCAGCGTGAGGAACGAGCGCAGCTTGTTGGCGCGCAGGGCGCCCAGCGCCAGCCGCACGCTCTCGCGGAACTCCACGTCAGCCCCCCGAGCCGATGCGGCCGATCGCGGCGCCCGCCGGGATGCCCTCGATGCGCCGTGCTTCCTGGACGCGATCGCTCTCGACCTTGCCGTCGCGCAGACGGACGACGCGATGCGCGTGGGCCGCGACGTCCTCCTCGTGGGTGACCATGATGACCGTCTTGCCCTGCTCGTAGATCGCCTCGAAGGCGGCGAGGATCTCGTTGCCGGTTTTCGTGTCGAGATTGCCGGTCGGCTCGTCGGCGAGGATGATCGACGGCCGGTTGACCAGCGCGCGGGCGATGGCGACACGCTGGCGCTGGCCGCCCGACAGTTCGTTCGGGCGGTGCCGCATGCGATCCGCGAGTCCCACGGTGGCGAGGGCTTCGGCGGCGCGGTCCTTGCGCTCCCTGGGGCCCATGCCGGCGTAGATCAGCGGCAGTTCGACGTTGTGGAGCGCGTCGGAGCGCGGCAACAGGTTGAACGTCTGGAAGACGAAGCCGATCTCCTTGTTGCGGATCGAAGCCAGTTCGTCGTCCGACAGGCGCGCGATCTCCCGGCCCTTCAGGCGGTAGCGTCCGCCGGTCGGCGAGTCGAGGCAGCCGAGGATGTTCATGAGGGTCGACTTGCCCGAGCCCGACGGTCCCATGACGGCGAGGTACTCGCCCTCCTGGATGTCGAGCGAGACGCCGGCGAGGGCGTGCACTTCCTCGTCGCCGACCCGGTAGACCTTCGTCAGGTCCCGAAAGATGAGCAGCGGCTCGGTGGCTTCCATGTCAGCTCGGGCCGCCCGGTTTGCCGCCCTTCCCCTTCTTCTGCAACTCGATCCCGTCGCCGGGGCGAAGGTCGCGCAGGACCTTGTACGGCCCGGTGACGACGCGCTCGCCGGCCTTGAGCTCGCCACCGGTGATCGCGATGTCGGTCTCGGACGAGATGCCCGTGACGACCTTGCGGAACACTGCCTTGGCACCGTCCATGACGAACACGCCGGTGACCTCCCGCTTCTTGCGCTCCTTCGGGTCGAACTCGTCCTCCGAGGTCTGCATCGTGGCATTGGCCGCGCTGCCTTCCTTCGGGGCCGTGGGCGCCTTGGGCTTCTTCTTGCCGCGCTCCTCGAGGTCCTCGGGCTGGCGCACGACGACGCACTGGATCGGCACGGTCAGCGCCTGCTCCAGTTTCTTGACCTCGATCTCGACGTCGGCGGTCATGCCGGGTCGCACGGCCGGCACGGTGTGCGAGAACAACACCTCGACCTCGAAGTTCGTCTCCCCCGCCGCGCCGCCGGCGACGTTCTGCGACGGGCTGTTGCCGACCGTCGTGACCGTGCCCTCGAACGTCGTGTCGGGCAGCGCGTCGACCGTGATCGTGGCCTTCTGGCCGACCTGGACGTCGATCACGTCGGTCTCGTCGACGTCGGCGACTACCTGCATGCGCGACAGGTCCGAAACCGAGAGGATCTGGGTGCCGGGATTGTTCATCGTGCCAACGACGACGATCTCGCCCTCCTCGATGTTCAGCCCGACGATGCGGCCGTCGATCGGGGCGCGGTACGTGGTCTTCGACAGCAGGTCACGCTCGCCGGTCAGGGCCGCTTCGAGTCGGCTCTTCTCCTCGCGTGCGTTGGCCTGCTCGGTGCGCGCGTTCATGAACGAGTTCTCGGCCTGGTCCATCTCCTGGGTCGACAGGAGCTTCTGGGCGAACAGCGCCTTGCGCCGATCGTACGCCTGCGACTCGATCCGCAGCGCGTCCGTGGCCCGCTCGAGACGCGCCCGCGCCGCGGTGAGCTGCGCCTGCGTCTGGCGGACGGAGGAGACGAAGCGGGTGTTGTCGATCTCGAGGAGCAGGTCGCCGCGCTTGACGACATCCCCTTCCTCGACCGCGAGACGGACGACGCGGCCCGACACGTCGGCGCTGATCTTGACCGTCGTGCGCGGTTCGATCGCCCCCGGCGCCTTCACCTTCTGCACGATCTCCTTCACCTTCGCCGCGGACAACGTCACGGACTGGATCTTGCCCTTCCTGCCGTTCAGGGTCGCGGCAGTGGCGCCCGCGAGCACGAGGACGCCGACGGCGATCCAGAACCACTTGCTCTTGAAGAACTTCATGCCAGGTCGTCTCCGGGGGCGGGGAAGGACGCGATCAGTACGTGCGGCCGCGGACGCGTTCGAGGCTGGCCTCGGCGATCCGGACCTGCGTGAGCGCCTGCACGTAGTTACTGCGGGCGCGCTGCAGGGCAACCTGGGCGTCGAGAAGCTCGAGGATGGTGCCCGAGCCGACGTTGTACTTCTCCTGCGACAGCTTGAGATCCTCGCGCGCGGACTCGACCTGGTCGATCGCCACGGTCAGGCCCTCGTTGGCCTGCTGCGCCGTCGAGACCGACTCGCGGACCTCGACCTGCACGTCGAGCTTCTTCTTCTCGAACGCGTAGCGTTGCTGGTTCGCGGCGGCCTGGTTCTGCTGAATCGAACCCTTCGTGCCGTAGAACGAGCTGAAGATCGGGACGTTGAGGGAGACGCTCGCGGTCCGGGCCCGATCTCCGCCGAAGGTCAGATCCTCGTCGGTGTGGGAGTACCCGAGCCCACCGTCGAGCGTCGGGTAGTAGGCGGCCTTGGCGGCCCCCACGCTCTGGTTGGCCGACGCCAGCGCGGCCTCCGCGGCCTTGAGGTCG
>JBKJNH010000078.1:0-8053 GCA_046596055.1 Candidatus Eiseniibacteriota bacterium | reverse complement strand
CCCGGGCATGGCACGACGATCACGATCGCGCTGCCGACGAACGTGCCGCTCACGCACCCGGCCGAGCCGGCGCTGGCGACGCGCATCGTCGCCACGCTGGCGCTGCTCGTCTTCCTCGCCGGCTGTTCACGCGCGCCGAAGCCCGACGCCACGGTGCCCGTCGGGTCGACGAGGACGTCGGTCGCGCCGGGCGACAGCGCGCGCGCGTCGGGGTCCACGAGTCGCAAGCCCAACCCCGCGCCGCCGGCGGCCGGGGCGAAGACGACACGCAACGGCGCGACCTTTCCGGGCACGACCACGGGCTCGTCGACGTCGGCGCCCGCCGTCGTGCCGCAGCTCACCACCGCCGAGCAGGAAAAGCTGGAGAAGGCGACGGTCGCGGCGGTCGAGCAGGCACAGAAGGCGCTGGATGCGCTCGACGCGACCAAGCTCGACGCCGAGCGCAACCGGAAGTACGTGATCGCGAAGGACTTCCTGTCGCAGGCCAGCGAGGCGCGCACGCGCCATGAGTACGAGCGGGCGCAGGGCCTGGCCGTGAAGGCGAAGCTGCTGGCGGAGGAGATCGCGAAGTAGCTCGTGCACAGCGCAACGACCCCGCCCCATCGGTCGCAATTCGCAATGCCCCATCAGCCAACACCCCCTTATGCCACAACGACTTACGAAGGCACGCTCCTTGCATTCAAACCGGGCGTAGCCGACCTTCGCGAAGACCGTCTTCGCACCGCCGTGGGTCGGCCGAGCATCCGTCCGTGAGGCAGGTGGCGATGAGCACGAAGTCGACCAGCACCCGCGATTTCCTTCCCGTCCTCCAGCAGATGGTGTCGGCCGGCGCCTCGGACCTGCATCTCAAGGTCGGCGTCCCGCCCACGGTGCGCATCGACGGCGTGCTCTATTCCATCGAGGAGGACAACGTCACTCCGGCCGACATGGATCGGCTGGTCGACCAGTTCCTCTCACCCGAGCGCAAGGCGCACTTCGAGCGCGAGCACGAATACGACGTCGCGATCAGCATCCCTGGACTGGCGCGCTTCCGCGTGAACCTCTGTCGCCAGCGCGGGACGGTGGGCGCGTCGTGGCGCCTCGTGCCCACCGCGATCCCGAGCCTCGACGAGCTGCACCTGCCGCCCTTGCTCGGCGAACTCGTGTTCGAGCCGCGCGGCCTGCTCCTCGTGACCGGGGCAACAGGGGCCGGCAAGTCGACCACGCTCGCGGCGATGATCGATCACGTGAACCACAGGGAGACACGGAAGGTCGTGTCGATCGAGGACCCCGTCGAGTACCTGCATCGCGACGACCGTTGCCTGATCTACCAGCGCGAGGTCGGCGAGGACACGCATTCGTTCGCCCACGGGCTGCGCCACGTGTTGCGCCAGGATCCGGACATCATCATGATCGGCGAGATCCGCGACGTCGAGACGTTGACGATCGCGCTCACGGCGGCGAACACGGGGCATCTCGTGCTCTCGACGCTGCACACGATGGACGCCGTCCAGTCGATCCAGCGCATCCTGTCCTACTACGCGCCGCACGAGCAGGACGAGATCCGGCGGGTGCTCTCGGGCAACTTGCGGGCGGTCGTGTCGCAGCGGCTCATTCCCCGGATCGGCGGGCAGGGCCGGGTCGCCGCCGTCGAGGTCATGGTCAACACGCCGACAATCAAGGACTACATCCTCGACGTGCAGAAGACGCCGCTGATTCGCCAGGCGATCCAGGAGGGCGTGACCCAGTACGGAATGCAGAGCTTCGACCAGGCGCTGCTGAACCTGGCGAAGAACAAGGTGATCGCGGCCGAGGATGCCGTGCGCTTCGCCACCCATCCGAACGAACTGGCGCTGCACATGCAGGGGATCAACGACTCGTCCAACCGGGCGTGGGCGTCGGTCGAGCTGGGCGCGCTCGACCGGCCGCTGCACAAGAGCCAGGAGTGGATGGAGAAGTAGGATCAGTCGGCGCCGGCGACCAAAGCGAGAAGAAGATCCCAACCACCGAGGCGAACGGTTCCGCCCAGCCCGGGTCGGACCTCGCCTCGTTGCGTTGCCGCCGGTCACGGATGGGCAGGCACGTTCACCCGTTGGCCGGACAGTGCAGGTTCCATGTCCACCAGAGGCAAATGGAAGGCGAGCGACCTGCAGAATCACATGCCCCAGCGCATGTGATTTGGCACATCAAGGCGAAACCGGCCGAGGCTTGGCGCCCCGGCCGGCATGGTCCGCTCGTGAATCGTCACGCGCCCGGAGTCGGCTCGGAATCAGCTCGCCCAGGCCTGCGCCTTCCTGCCGATCTGCATGCGTTCCTCGGACATCGCGATCCACTGCGTGAGCAGCATGGCGCGGTCGAGGTCGGCGGGGCCGAACAGCGACCCGTCCTTCTTGTTCGACAGGTTCAGGACGCCGTACATCACGTCGTTGTGGACCACCGGCACGGCCAGGAACGAGTCCGAGTTGTAGTTGTCCTGGTGCGTGTGCGGCACGCCCGACTCGCCGGCCGATCGGACCAGCAGCGGCTTCCGGTTGTGCGCGACCCAGCCCGCGATACCCTGGCCGATGCGCACGCGCACCTTCTCGGCGATGTTGTTGGCGATGCCGCGCGACATGCAGATGGCGAGCGTCTCGCCGCGCTGGTCGGGCACCATGTACGAGTAGCGCTCGATGCCGAAGTAGTCCGCGTACCACGAGATGAGGAGCGCGGGCAGCTCGGCTTCGTTGTGCTCCTGCGCCATCACTTCGCAGACGCCGCGCACGAACGACATCGTGTTCTGGACCTCGCCCAGCTGCGACGTGGCCTGCGACAGCTCGGCGTAGGCATCGGACAGGTACTCGGTCGCGACCGAGGACTGCTCCTCAAGGGCGAACAGGGCGTTCTTCACCCGGTCGAGCTCGCTCCGGTACTGGTCGCCGCCCTGGTCCATGGTGCCCAGGTTCTCGACCAGCTCCGCGATCATGCGGGCCTGCTCCTCGTTGGCGCTCTGGAGGGCCATCCGCTCGTCGGAGAGCTTCGAGACCTTCTCCTGGAACTGATTGGCCATCTTGGACTCGACCGTCTTGACCTGTTCCTCGAGCCGGCCCTTCTCGGACCGGTAGAGGTGCTGGGCCAAGGCGAGCGCCGCGACCGACTTGACCGGCAGAAGTTCACCCACCGTCTTGGACGGGAAGGCATTTTTCTTGGCGGAGCAGATGGTCAGCAGGGCGATGATGTCCTCGGAATCCGCCAGCGGCATGCAAAGGCAGGATTCCCAAGCATTTAGCGCCGTGATCGGGGCCAGCGCGCTGCTTTCGCTGCGGTCCGCGCGGTAGAACGGCGAGTTCTGGAAGATCAGCGACAGCACCGTCCGCTTGTTGAAGTCGGCAAAGTAAGCGCTGTGGTGAAAGAACTTACGGACGAGCTTGGGGGGGAGACTCTCGATGGCCAGGTCCAGCTCGGCCGATTCCAGCTTCGATCCCTCCACGGAGTAGATCGAAACCAGGCGGTCGGTGCTGCACTCATAGAAGGCGATCGAAGCCTTCCAGTCGCGCCGGATCGACTGCAAGTAGCTGATAAACGAGGTAATTACCGACGTCGAGTCCTTCGAGCCGGACAGCTTCTCCGAGATGTCCCGGAGGTCATAGCGCGACATAGGATCCCTCCTCAGGTCGTCCATACCCGGTGCAGGTTGCAAGACCCGTGCCCGGGGGTGGACGTCTCGGGCCGCCCCGCCTAGACTCCCGGCATGCCCATGTGCCCCGAGTGTCGGACCGCCTACGACCCCGCCGTCGTCCTGTGCCGCTCCTGCCGCGTCCCCCTGGTCGAGCCGAACGAGATTCCGCCCGCAGAGGCCGAAAGCGCGGGCGAGCGCGAGTGGGTGGAGCTCGTACCCATCCGCGCCGTGCCCAACAGCACCGCCGCCGCCCTGTGGAAGGGAGCCCTCGAAAGCCAGGGGCTTCATCCGTTCATTCGCTCGCACTCGATCCCCGCCTACGGCGAGGTCCTCCGCGACTGGACGACGAGCGAGTGGGGCATGCTGCTCGTGCCTGCCGAGGAGGAGGCCGAATCCACGCTGGTGCTCGAGGACTTCCTCGCCACCGCCGCGGCGAGTGCGCCCGACGAGGACGAGCCCGGCCTTGATGATCCGGCGGTCGACCCGTAGTCTCGGCGCATGCACCCTCACAAGCCCTCGGGCATTCAAGGCGGACAGAAGAACCACGGCTTCCTGCACGGCGATCGCATCGACCCGACGCCGATCACCGGCGCGATGACGGTGAAGGCGCTGGTCGACGGCACGTTCCAGGCCTACAACGCGGCGCGGCTGCGTGAGGCGTGCCACCTCTTCACGCGGAAGATGCTCGAGCCCGACGTCACCGTCGGCCTGACGATTACCGGGGCGCTGACGCCCGCGGGCCTCGGCATGAGCGCCCTAATCCCGCTCGTCCGGGCCGGCTTCGTCGACTGGATCATCTCGACGGGCGCGAACCTGTACCACGACACGCACTACGGGATCGGCCTGACGATGCATCGCGGCAATCCGCAGACGTCGGACGTGGTCCTGCGCGACCACGGGGTGGTGCGCATCTACGACATCTTCTTCGACTACGACGTGCTCCTGTCGACCGACGCCTTCTTCCGCGAGGTCATCATCGCGCCCGAGTTCCAGGCGACCATGTCGAGCGCCGAGTTCCACTTCCGCGTGGGCCGCTACGTCGCCAAGCGTGAGGAGGTCCTGGGCCAGGGCCGCAAGTCGCTGCTCGCCGCGGCGTGGGAGTGCGGCGTGCCGATCTACACGTCGTCGCCGGGGGACAGCTCGATCGGCATGAACGTGGCCGCGAAGGCGCTCGAGGGGAACCTCCTCGCGTTCGACGTGTCGCGCGACGTCAACGAGACGGCGGCGCTGGTGCTCGACGCGAAGCGCAGCGGTGGCAAGAGCGCGATCTTCATCCTGGGCGGCGGATCGCCCAAGAATTTCGCGCTGCAGACCGAACCGCAGATCCAGGAAGTCCTCGGCATCGAGGAGAAGGGCCACGACTACTTCATGCAGTTCACCGACGCCCGGCCGGACACCGGCGGGCTGTCGGGCGCGACGGCCAGCGAGGCCGTGTCGTGGGGCAAGGTCGACCCGGACAAGCTGCCCGACGCGCTGGCCTGCTACCTCGACTCGACGGTGGCGCTGCCCATCCTCACCGCCTACGCGATGGAGTCGCACGCGCCGCGGCCGCTCAAGCGGCTGTACGATCGGCGTGAGGCGTTCATGGCGGCGCTGATCGAGGAATACAAGAAGAGCGGGCGGGCGGCTGGGGCGGGCGCCGAGGCGGCCTCGGGCCCGGGCCCGGGCGGCTGATCGACCGATCGACTTGCCACGCAAACGTCAAGCCGGGGACTTCACGTGCTCCGGAGGTGTGCGTACGGTTCGTACGAATCGTACGGACCGTACGCGCATCCATAGAGAAGCACCGTCCCCCGACCCGGGAGTTCCGCTCTCATGCCCCTTCACAACGTCCTCATCCTCGGTTCCGGCGCCGCCGGGCTGACCGCCGCGATCTACACCGCGCGCGCCGGCCTCAAGACGACCATCGTGCACGGCGTGCAGCGCGGTGGGCAGCTCACCATCACGACCGAGGTGGAGAACTTTCCCGGCTTCAAGGACGGGATCATGGGCCCGGCGTTGATGGAGGAGATGGAGGGGCAGGCCCGACGCTTCGGAACGGAGTTCATCGAGGGCACCGTGACGGCGGTGGACCTCAACTCGCATCCGTTCAAGGTCACGATCGACGACGAGCGCACCGAGGAAGCCGAGGCGCTCATCGTCGCCACCGGGGCATCGGCCAAGCTGATCGGCCTGCCGTCCGAGCAGGTGTTCATGGGCTTCGGCGTGTCGGCGTGCGCGACGTGTGACGGGTTCTTCTTCAAGGAGCAGGACATCGCGGTGGTCGGCGGCGGCGACACGGCGATGGAGGAAGCGAACTACCTCACGCGCTTCGCCCGCAGCGTGACCGTGATCCATCGGCGCGACGAGTTCCGCGCCTCGAAGATCATGCTGGCGCGTGCGCAGGCGAACCCGAAGATCAAGTGGATCACGAACGCCGCCGTCGTCGAGGTGAAGGGCGAAGGTGAGAGCCTTGGCAAGAAAGTGAACGGCATCGTGGTCGAGGACACGCGCAACGGCGAGCGCCGCACGATCGACGTCACCGGGCTGTTCGTCGCGATCGGCCACCAGCCGAACTCGCAACCGTTCCAGGGCGTGCTCGACATGGACGAGACGGGCTACATCACGACGCACGACGGCACGAAGACGAACATCGAGGGCGCCTTCGCGGCCGGCGACGTGCAGGACAAGACGTACCGCCAGGCGGTGACTGCCGCGGGCTCCGGCTGCATGGCGGCGCTCGACGCCGAGCGCTGGCTCGAGGCGCGGCATCACGCGCAGGCGACCGCGCAGGCGACGTCGCGATGAGCGAGCGTGAAGTCCTGGAGGTCGACGTCCTGTTCGTCGGCGCCGGCCCCGCAAACCTGGCCGGCGCCCTTCACCTGTCGAACCTGATCACCCGCCACGACGCGGCGGTCGCGGCCGGCACCCACCCCGGGCCCGCGCTCGGCGAGATCCAGCTCGCCGTCGTCGAGAAGAGCGCCGAGATCGGCGACCATGGGCTCTCCGGCGCGGTGATGGACCCGATCGCGCTGAACGAGCTGATGCCCGACTGGCGCGCGCAGGGCTTCCCCATCGAGAGCGAAGTCACGGGCGAGGACGTCTACTTCCTCACGCCCACGAAGAAGCTGCGCTTCCCCGTAACGCCGCCGCCGTTGATGAACCACGGCAACTTCGTCATCTCGCTCGGCGACGCGGTGCGCTGGCTCGGCGCGAGGGTCGAGGAGACCGGCGCGTTCGTGCTGACCGCGACGCCCGCGGTCGACGTCGTGATGGACGGCGCGCGCATCGCCGGCGTGATCACCGGCGACAAGGGCATCGACAAGCAGGGCGCCCGCAAGGCCAACTACGAGCCCGGCAGCGAGCTGCGCGCGCGCGTCACCGTCTTCGGCGAGGGGCCGCGCGGCACGCTGCAGAAGAAGCTTGGGGCACCCGGCGCGCTCGGGCTCGATCGTCCGGCACATCCGCAGGTCTACGGCACCGGCGTGAAGGAAGTGTGGGAGCTGCCGGCGGGGCGCTTTGCGAAGGGCCACGTCGTCCACACGATGGGCCACCCGCTCGACACGCGCACCTACGGCGGCTCGTGGCTGTACGGGATGGACGGCAATCTCCTCTCACTCGGGCTCGTCATCGGGCTCGACTACCGCCGGCCCACGCTCGACCTGCACGAGGAGCTGCAGAAGTTCAAGGCGCACCCGTGGCTCGCAGCGCTGCTCGAGGGCGGCAAGGTCGTCGGCTATGGCGCGAAGGCGGTGCCGCTGGGCGGCTACAACGCGATGCCCGAGCCGGTCGCGGACGGTGCGCTGTTCATCGGTGATTCGGGCGGCAACCTCAATGCCGCGCGACTGAAGGGCATCCACCTGGCGATGAAGTCGGGGATGCTCGCGGCCGAGACGATCTTCGACGGCCTGGTGAAGAACGACCTGTCGCTGGCGCAGCTCGGCACCTACCGCACGCGCTTCAAGGCGTCGTGGGCGCATCGCGAGCTGTGGGCCGGGCGCAACTTCCACCAGGGCTTCGACGGCGGCCTGTGGGCGGGCATGGCGTTCACCGGATTGCAGACGGTGACCGGCGGCTGGGCGCCGTACGAGGGCTCGGCCACGCAGGCCGGTCACGAGAAGATGCGCCGCCTCGACCAGGAGCTTCCGCCCGACGCGGTCAAGGCGATCGTCGGCCAGCCGACGGTGGCGAAGAAGTTCGCGCTGCCGGACCAGCTCGAGAAGCTGTCGGACCTCTACCACTCGGGCACAATTCACGAAGAGGACCAGCCCGCGCACCTCGTGATCACGCCCGAAGACGTCGCGTCGCTGTGCAACGACCGCTGCAAGCGCGAGTACGGCAACCCGTGCCAGCACTTCTGCCCGGCGAACGTCTACGAGATGGTGATGGACTCGACGGCGGGGGGGACGAAGCTGCGCCTGAACGCCAGCAACTGCGTGC
>JBKJNH010000076.1:0-7354 GCA_046596055.1 Candidatus Eiseniibacteriota bacterium | reverse complement strand
GCAGGCCGCCGGCCGCGCGGCGGCTCACCCCGCGGTCCCCGAGTCGGAGTCGGCCGACACGGGCGGCGCCAGCGGTGCGGCGGACGACGGTGGCACGGACGGGAGCTTCTTCAGGCGGTCCTCGGCGCGCTTGCGCACGGCGGCGTCCTTCGCGCCGTCGCGCACGGCTTCGAGTTGCGCGCGCGCCTCGTCCTGCCGACGCATGCCGCCCAGCGCCTCGCCGCGACCGACCAGTGCCCACTCGGTCCACTTGCCCTCGGGATACTCGCGCAGGACCTCGTCGAAGTAATAGAGGGCGGGCTGCCATTGGTGGAGCGTGACGTAGAGCTGGGCATTCAGCAGCGACTTCTCGGCGAGACGGTCGCGGCCCTCCTGCTGCATGGCCCGCGCCTCGTCGGCGCGCGGATGGCCTGGATAGAGCTGCAGAAAGCGGTTCCACTGGCCGAGCGCACGCCGTGTCGGATCCTGGTCGTATTTCGCAGGACGCGCCTGGCGCCAGTAGGAGACGCCCAGCCAGTAGTGCGCGTCGGGCAGGCGCGGCGAGTCGGGGTATTCGCTGGTCACGACGATGAACTCGCCGGCCGCCAACGGCCACGCCTTCTGCTGCACGTAGCTCATCCCGAGCAGGAAGTGCGCCTCGTCCAGGTCGGGAGCGTCGGCGCGGAACTGCACGTAACCGTTGAGCAACTCGATCGCCTCGGCGTAGTCGTGGCGGTCGTAGCGCAGGCGCGCCATCCGCAGCTGATCTCCCGGCGACGCCGGCGCGATCGGCCGGTCGGCGCCGGCACAACCGGCGAGCCCCGCGACCAGCGGCAGAAGCAGTGCGGCGACGAGCAGCAGGCGGGTGCGAGCGATCACGGGCGGTTCTGGTAGAAGAGGCTGACCAGCCCCGCGACAAGCACGACGACCAGCACCGGCTCGAGCACCTTCTTGAAGCTCGACTGCGGCAGCACGGGGCGCGTCTCGGGACGCGTGCGATCCTCGAGTCCCGCCAGCTCGCTCTTGAGGACGACGTCGCCGATCGCGGTGTCGGCCGAGGCGCTCCACGCGATCGCGTCGGAGCCGGCCGGCGTGAGGCGCAGCGCGAGGTCGGCGCGCGCCCGGCGCTCGACGCGATGGGCGCCGAAGATGCCGCTGCGATATTCGCGCACGTAGTCCACGCGCGCCTCCTGCACCCGCCAGGTGATCACGGGAAGGTCCTCCGGCGCCGCAACCGCGGACCCCGCACCGCCCGAGCCTCTGCCCCCGGAACCGCCGGCGCCGCGCGCCGCGCGGATCGAGTCGGCGCGCACCTCCTGCGCCACCCGCTCGGCCTGCAGACGCTCGTAGTCGCTCGGCGCAGCCGCCGCGGCCTGGGCCGAGAGATCGGCCAGGGTACCGGTGCCGCCGGCCGGCACCGGAGTCGCCGGCGCCGCGTCCGCGGGCGCGACCGCGCTCGTCGCGGTGTCGACCACGTCTGCGAGCGGATCGAGCAGGACGCAGGTGATGCGCCGCGCGTTGAACGCCTGCAGCAACGCCTCGCGCATGTCGCCCTCGAGCTTGCCTTCGGTGTCCGCGCGCAGGCCGATGCGCGTGCCCGCTGCCACCGGCACCGTGGCGACGAGCCGCAGTGCGGCCGCGCGCGAGGCGCGAGCAAGCAGCGCCGTGTTCGACGCCGGCAGATCGCGCGTGACGTCGCGATCGTCCGCGAAGGCCGGGCGGAGTGCCGCGCACGGAGGGGCGAGCAGCACGATCGCAATCAGGACGGCGAGGGCCGGCGGGATCGGGTTCAGGCGGAACGGAACCATCATCGAGACGCTCCCTGGAGGGCGAGAGGTCCGGGCGTGAGGGCGACGGCCCAGAGGTCGTAGGCGCTCGCGCCGGTGATCCGGACGCGGACGAAACTGCCGGGGGAAAGGTCGCTGCCTTCGACGAACACGCCGCCGTCCACCTCGTACGCCTCCCCCTGCGTACGTGCGAGCCAGCGGCCCTCGGCGGCGGGACCGTCGATCAGCACGGTCTCGACGCGCCCGACGCGGCGGGCAAGCCGGCGCGTCGAGATGCCCTGCTGCAGCAAGAGCAAGCGCTCCCGCCGCGATGCCTTCACCCGCTCCGGCACCCGGCCGGTGAACGCCGACGACGGCGCCTCGCGCTCGGGCTCGTAGGAGAACACGACGACCTTGTCGAACTCCATGTCGCGGACGAACGACGTCAGCGTATCGTAGTGCTCCTTCGTCTCGCCGGGAAATCCCACGATGAACGACGTGCGCAGGCTCACGCCCGGGATCCGGCGCCTGATCTCGCCCAGCAGCTTTTCGGTCTTCGCGCGATTCGAGGCGCGCGCCATGCGCTTCAGCATGACGTCGTGGATGTGCTGCAGCGGCATGTCCACGTACTTGCACAGCTTCGGGTGGCCGCCGAGCGTGTCCATCAGCTCCTCGTCCCACTCACGCGGATAGGTGTACATGACGCGGATCCACTCGATCCCGTCGACCTCGACCAGCGCCTTCAGCAGCGTCGAAAGCCGCGGGCGACCCGGAGCCGGCAGGTCGATGCCGTACGCCGTCGTGTCCTGGCCGATGAGCACCAGTTCCTTGACGCCGTTCTTCGCCAGCAGGCGCGCTTCGGCGACGAGCGAGTCGAGCGGTCGGCTGCGCTGGTCGCCGCGCAGGTGCGGAATGATGCAGAACGTGCAGCGATGGTCGCAGCCCTCGCTGATCTTCAGGTACGCGAGGTGGCGCGGCGTCGACAGCGCGCGCGGCAGGGCGACCAGCGCACCGCCGGGCTCGTGCACCTCGTCGAGCGGGCCCTGGCGTGGCATGCGCACCTTCGCTCCGCCGGCGGCCTTCACGGCCGCGGCGCGCTCGCCCGCGCGATCGAGCACCGCGCGGGACAGGCCCACGATCTTCTCGACCGACCCGGTCCCCAGCACGGCGTCGACGCCAGGGATCTGGTCGGCGATCGTCGTGCCGTCGCGTTGCGCCCAGCAGCCCGCGACGACGAGACCCTGGAGCGTGCCGCGCTTCTTGAGCTTCGCGATCGCCTGGATCGTCTTCCGGCTCTCTTCCACGGCGCTGCCGAGGAAGGCGCAGGTGTTGACCACGACGAGGTCGGCATCGTTGACGTCGCCGGTCGGGCGGAAGCCATCCTTCGCCAGGAGCCCGAGCATGGCCTCGGAGTCGACCTGGTTCTTGGGGCAACCGAGCGTGACGAACGCGAGTTTCGGGGCGAGCGGCTTCATCGGCGTTCGAACTCCTCGAGCTGCGTCTCGTCGACCAGCACGTCGCGGGCCTTGCTGCCCATGAACGGTCCCACGACCCCCATCGCCTCGAGCTTGTCCATGAGGCGCGAGGCGCGCGAGTAACCGACCTTGAGGCGCCGCTGCAGCAGCGACGTCGAGCCCTGCTGGTGGGTGATCACGAGGCGCACGGCCTCGGGCACCAGCTCGTCGTCATCTCCATCGAAGCCCTCGGCCTCGGCCTCCATCTGGTCTTCGATCGAGATCGCGGGGCGTTCCGGCGCCCGCGCCTTCCAGTAGTCGGCGACGCGCGAGGCCTCGGGCTCGGAGAGCCACGGAGCGTGCACGCGGTAGGGCTCGGGCTTGCCGGCCGGCAGGAACAACATGTCGCCGTGGCCCAGCAGCGCCTCCGCGCCGTTCATGTCGAGGATGGTCCTCGAATCCACCTTCGAAGCCACCTGGAACGCGATGCGAGACGGGAAGTTGGCCTTGATCACCCCGGTCAGGACGTCGACCGACGGACGTTGCGTCGCGAGCACCAGGTGGATGCCGACGGCACGGGCCATCTGCGCCAGGCGGGCGATCGGCTCCTCGATGTCGACCGGTGCGGTGAGCATGAGGTCCGCCAGTTCGTCGACCAGCACAACGATGTAGGGCAGCGGCTCGAGCGCCCCACCGTCGGGATCGGTCGGCGGATTGGCGCCCGCGAGCTTGCCGTTGAACCCGTCGATGTTGCGCGCGCCGGTGCCGGCCAGCAGCTTGTAGCGGCGCTCCATCTCCCCCACCGTCCAGCGCAACGCGCGCGACGCCCGCTTGGCATCGGTCACGACCGGCATGAGCAGGTGCGGGATCCCGTTGTATCCGGTGAGCTCGAGCATCTTCGGATCGACCATGACGAACCGCAGCGTATCCGGCCCGTGCCCGTACAGCAGGCTGGTCACGAGCACGTTGAGGTAGACGCTCTTGCCCGCCCCGGTCGCCCCGGCGACCAGCACGTGCGGCATCTTCGCGATGTCATAGGCGAACGAGTTGCCGCCCGCATCGACCCCGAGCACGATCTTGAGCGCTCCCTTCTCTCCCTTGTAGACGTCGGACGCGAGCACCTCCTTGAGGTACACCGTTCGCGGCTTGCGGTTCGGGATCTCGATGCCGACGGCCGCCTTGCCGGGGATGGGGGCGATGATGCGGATCTGGCGCGCGCGCATGGCCAGCGCCAGGTCGTCGGCGCGGCTGGTGATCGACGACACCTTGACGCCGGCGGCGGGCTCGAACTCGAACATGGTCACGACGGGGCCCGGCTGGATCTCGGTGACCCGCCCGGTGATTCCGAAGTCGAGCATGCGCGTGGTCAGCAGCTGAGCCTCGGCGGTCAGTTCTTCGGCGCTCGGGCCCTCGATCCCGGTCGGCGGATCCTCGAGCAGGTCGAGCCCGGGCAGGTCGCCGGGCACATACGGCACCTTCGGGATCTCGGGGGCGCGCACGACGTTCTTGCCCTTGAGCCCCATCTCGCGCGCGGCCGTCGTGACGCCCGACATCCCGGCCATGCCCGCGGTCAGCTGCGCCGCCGGGTCGACGCCGGGGCGCGCCGCACCGTCGTCGATGGCCTCGGCATGCGCGGCGGAATCGGAAGCGAGCGGGATCTCGCCGCTGGCCCGCGCGGGCAGCGCCTCGGCCTCGGCCTGCTTCGCGGCGCGCTCGAGCGCGCGCGCCTCCTTCTCCTGCACGCGGCGCTCGCGCGCCTCGGCTTCCTCGCGGCGCGCCTGGGCAAGCGCGTCGCCCTCGGTGATCGGGCGCGGTGCGACGATGCGCGGCGCGACCGGGACCACGTCCTCGGCGGCGGGCGCGACGACCGCGGCCTCGACGGCCTCGGCCGGCCGACGATTGCGCGCGCGGGTCGGCGCAAGCGCGGTCGCCGGCGGCGCGGCGACGGCGGCCGCGGCCTGGGCGTCCTCGTCGGCACGACGGGCGCGCACGGCGGCGTGCTTCTCGCGCGCGCCCTCGAGCACGGCGCGCGCGGGCGCCTTGACGAACAGGCGCCACGCCTGCGTGACCAGCCCGAAGCCGATCTCCGACGCGATCAGGCCCGTGACGAGGAACACGGCGACCAGTGCGATGGCCCCGCCAACGTCGCCGAGCACGGCGCGCGCCGCGCCGGCGATCCCCAGCCCGATGCCGCCGGCCCACGCGGCCGTGCGCCCGCCGCCCAGGCCGACCAACGCCAGCGCCTCGATCGCGATCGCGCCGCCGAACGCGCTTTCGAGCGCGAGCGGCCCGGCCTCGCGATTGCGCAGCCGGTTCACGCTCCACGCAAAGAACAGCAGCGGCGCGCCGAACGCAACGACGCGTCCGAAGGCGCCGACCAGGGCGTGCGCGAGTGCCGCGCCGAGCGGACCGCTGGCGTTGGGCATGGACCACGCCGCGTACCCGAGCGTGGGTTCGCGGTAGGTCACGAGGCTCGCCAGGGCGACGAGCCCGAGGGCGCCGAGGAGGACGCCGACGACATGCCGTCGGCGTCGCTCCGAGAGCTCGATCTTCATGGGATCCCTGCCTGCGGGGGCTTCGGTTCCCTTTGAGCCGGACGACCGCGTGCGCCGCGGCCGCCGGTCCTGCATCGGTTTCGCCACCCGGCCTAGGTTCCCTCGCTCCACTCGGCCAGGTACTTCACCTGTTCGGGCGTCAGCGTGTCGATCGTCACGCCCATGGCCGCCAGCTTGAGCAGGGCCACCTGCGCGTCGATCTCCTTCGGCACCGTGAAAACGTCCTTCGGCAGGGTCGCCGCGTTCTTCGCCAGGTACTCGGCCGAGAGCGACTGGTTGGCGAACGACATGTCCATCACGGAGGCCGGGTGTCCCTCGGCCGCCGCGAGATTGATCAGGCGGCCCTCGCCGAGCAGGAAGATGCGCTTGTCGCCGACGACGTACTCCTCGACGAACGGGCGCGTCTCGTTCTTGCCCGAGGCCAGCTTCTCGAGGGCCGGGATGTCGATCTCGACATTGAAGTGGCCCGAGTTGCAGACCACGGCGCCGTCCCGCATCGCCTTGAAGTGCTCGCCGCGGATCACGTTCTTGTTCCCGGTCATGGTGATGAACAGGTTGCCGCGAGCCGCCGCGATCTCCATGGTCACCACCTCGAAGCCGTCCATCGCCGCCTCGATCGCCTTGACCGGATCGATCTCGGTGACGAGCACGATCGCGCCCATGCCGCGCGCGCGCATGGCGACGCCGCGGCCGCACCAGCCGTACCCGGCCACGACGACGGTCGAGCCGGCGAGCAGCATGTTGGTGCAGCGCAGGATGCCGTCGAGCGTGCTCTGCCCGGTGCCGTAACGGTTGTCGAACAGGTGCTTGGTGTCGGCGTCGTTGATGGCCACGACCGGGTAGCCGAGCACGCCCTGCTTCGCCATCGCCTGCAGCCGGATGACGCCGGTCGTCGTCTCCTCGGTGCCGCCGATCACGCCCGCCAGCATGTCCTTGCGCTTGGTGTGCAGCACGGTCACCAGGTCGCAACCGTCGTCCATCGTCACGTGCGGCTTGCTGTCGATCGCCGACTGGATGTGGCGATAGTACGTGTCGTGATCCTCGCCCTTGATCGCGTGGGTCGAGATGCCGTAGTCGGCGACGAGCGAGGCGGCGACCTCGTCGTTGGTCGACAGCGGGTTCGAGCCGCACAGCGTGATGTCGGCGCCGCCGGCCTTCAGCGTGCGCATCAGGTTCGCCGTCTCGGCCGTCACGTGCAGGCAGGCCGCGACGCGCAGCCCCTTGAGCGGCTGCTCATTCTCGAAGCGCGCGCGGATCTGGCGCAGCACCGGCATCTGCCGGTCCGCCCACTCGATCTTCAGCTTGCCCGCGGGCGCGAGGCCCAGGTCCTTCACGTCGTGCGTGGTCGTCATCGTCTCCGCCATGGTCACAGTCCCTTCTTCAGGTCCTTCGCCCGGTTCGTGATCTCCCAGGTGAAGCCGTCCAGTTCGCGGCCGAAGTGCCCGTAGGCGGCCGTCTGCCGATAGATGGGCCGCCGCAGCTTGAGGTCACGGATGATGCCGGCCGGGGTGAGGTCGAAGTTCTTGCGCACGAGCTTCGTGATCTGCGAGTCCGGGATCACGCCCGTGCCCATCGTGTCGCACATGATCGAGACCGGCTG
>JBKJNH010000283.1:0-14723 GCA_046596055.1 Candidatus Eiseniibacteriota bacterium | reverse complement strand
GGCCGGGGTGCTGGCCGCCATGGTGAGGGCGCTCGTCGTGCCGTCGGCAACCGGCACATGCGCCCACGCCCGCGCACCCTGGCCGCCCCAGAGGTACACCGCGCCCACCGACGACGGAGTCAGCGTCAGCGTGCCGCCCGCATCTGGGGTGGCGCCACTCGGGTAAACGAAGCAGTACTCGTAAGACGAGCCGCCGTTCTTCGGGAAACGCGATGCGAGGCGACGCCACAAGGTGCCCGTCCCGAGGCCGACGGGGTTCCCAGTGTCCGGACGCGGCGAGAGCCCGCCCGGGACCGTGGGCGCGCTCCCAGCCACATCCTTGACCCACACGCTTGCGACGACGTCCACCGACGTGGCAGGCGCGGTCGACCCGCTCACGCTGAGGAGCGGCGCGACGCTCGTGCTCTGGTCGTCGAGCTTGTCCGCCGTCATCGTGCCGTCTGGAGCAAGCTCGGCGTTTGCCGTGTAGACCGGATTGGTTCCGTTGTAGTCCCAATTCCCCGACGAAAACGCGAACGGCGCTGGGGCCGCATTGTAGTAACCGGCGAAGGTCCAGTGCCCGCCGCCGCGCGCGTCGCCCCAGTTCTCGAATACCTCCGGCGTGCTCTGCGCTGCCGCCGTCGTGGCACTGCGCTGCGGATACATCGTCGCCCCAGTGCGTGAGGCCGTGAGGCCCGTCGGAAACGCGACCGTAGTCAAGTCGAACGCAAAGTTGTTCGCGGCGACAGTGAACACCGGTCCGACGGCGGTTCCCGACGGCGTCGTGACAGCCACCGCGCCGGTGCCCGCTCCGTTCGGGACGATTGCAGTGATGCGCCCCGAGTCGACGACGGTAAAGCTCGCCGGGACCCCGTTGAAGGTGACGCTCGTCGCGCCGAGGAGGTTCGCCCCGATGAGGTCCACCGCCTGCGTGACCTCGCCACTCGACGGAGACAGCGAAGCTACGGCCGGGCCGGTCGCTCCGAGCAGGAATGACGCGAGCATGGCCTACGCGAACGCCTTCTGTGCGACGGCACAGAGAATCGTGCCGTCATAGTACGCGGTGATGATGTCCACGGCGTTGGGCGCCGTCGAGAGCACCGGGGGCACGCCGCCTGGCCACTTGAAGAGTGCTCCATATGCGAGCGTGCGCCCGCCCGCCGCATCCTGCTTGATGCGCCACACGTAGGTGCGGCCCGCGAGCAGGCCCGA
Source organism: Candidatus Eiseniibacteriota bacterium (assembly GCA_046596055.1). Taxonomy (GTDB): domain Bacteria; phylum Eisenbacteria; class RBG-16-71-46; order RBG-16-71-46; family DASYSL01; genus JANPEF01. The sequence continues at coordinate 13,532 of JBKJNH010000283.1, read as the reverse complement.
GGGATTCTCGAGCGTGCCGTTTCCGGTGAGCGGCACGGCGAACGCATTGGACAGCGTCGCATCCGTCGCCACCGACCCGCCCGCCGACAACGTCAGCGGGTCGCACCCCAATGTACCGTTGGCCGTGACCTTCCCGAGCGCCGTTGAGAGCACCGCGTTTCCGTCCGTGTCGCGGACCACGACGAGCCCCGCGCCGTCGGCACCGCTGCCGAGCGTCACCACGTCGAGCGGCGTGGGGTCCTCGACCGTTCCCGGCGTCGCCACGGCAAACGCCGTCGCGCCCGCCTCAGGGACGATGCCGCGCACGGGCGCGTTCATGCCGAGCGAGGAGCTACCCAGTCGGTTGTTGAGCCCGCCGTTCCCACCGCCAGCGGCGTAGGCGGCGCCCAGTGTCGTGGCAGGTGCGGCGCCGCCGCCGCCCGCGCCCACGGCGCCGACGAAGTACCCTTCAAACAGACCCGGGTCGGTGCCCGGCCCGCTCTCCGCCGCATAGGCGACAGGCGCCGCCGAGTCGAACACGAAGTCTCCCGGCGTGACCTGGGAGATGCCGATGGGGTCGCCCGCCGCAATCGTCGAGCCGGCCGAGCGCATGAAGAGACGGTCACCCTGTACCGCGCTCCACTCGACCGGGCCGCCCGCGCGAGCTGGGCGCAGCACGATGCCGCGAAGGAGCGCCGCATCGTCGCCGGGGCGGATGAGGTCGACCACGCCGCGCGCCGAAGTCAGCTTGACGCCCTGCCCGCTGTCCATGTTGACGAGAGCGGTGCTCACTTCTCCGTTGCGGCTCATCGGAAGAACGCCAGCGCGTCGGAGATGTCCACGTCAGAGCCGCCGCCCGTCGAGGTCGTAAGCTGCCCCGTGGTGTCCGAGCCCGCGGGGTTCGCGCGCACGGTGCCGTCGGGGCCGACAGCGAAGCCCGACGGCAACCCCGGCAGGTACGCGACGGATTCCGCTGCACCGACAGATGGTGCGGAGACGACGCCCGCGGCGCGGGACGACTTGATGAGCGCGTACCCGACGAGCGCCGCGGCGCCCGCAATGACAAGATTCCGGTTCATGACTTGACCGCCTTGTAAAGGAAGAAAGCAGCAACGGCAGCAACGGCGAGGCCAGCGAGGCCAGCGAGGGCGAAGGGGGCAGCGGCATCGGCCGCCTCGCGAGCGGACGCGGCGAGGTCGGAGCCGAAGGCGTAGACGTTCGCGTCGAGGTCGCCGCTCGAAAACGCGGCGCGGTCGGGCGTCTCGACGCCAGCCCACGGGGTGAGGTCGTCGCGGTCAAGCGGGTTCGAGCCCGTGCGGCTCGCGAGGAGCGCGCCAATCAGCGCGGCACGGTCCATGAGGCCCGACGCCTGAAAGAGCGGCACCGTCATGCCCTGCACATCGCGAGTGAGCTCGCGCGCGAGGTCGAGCACATGGGCGTCGCCGAACGCGCGCGCCGCGGCTTCCACCGCGTACGCGCTGTCAACTAGCCCTCGCTCGCGCGGCGTGGACATGGTCAGTCCATCGCCTCGACGTACACGTCTACGGTGCCCGACGACGGCGCGACGAGCACGCGCACGGCGTGCGCGTTCGCCAGCTCATACGAGCCCGCCGACGGGCCCGTGAGTAGACGATTCGCGGGCGACCACTGGAACGTGCCCGAGATGGCCTCTTTCAGTACGCACGTCGTGCGAATGAGCGCCAGCGTGGGGCCGGGCGTCACGAGCTGCTCAATCGTCACATCGTACGGCGAGGCACCGACGACGGAGACCATCAAGCGGCGACGGCCGTACGTCGGGCACCAGACTTCCTTGACGCCCGTCGTGCCCGCGCGCAGGTAGCGCGTGACCGGGCATCGGCCGGGACGGAGCAGCGCGCCCGCGTCGGGGGCGTGCCACATGAGGATTTCCGCGCGGTGCGCGAAAAGAGGGTCAGTCGCTACGTTGGCCTGATACGACGGCTCGAACGTCAGCGACTGCGAATCCGGATCGACCTCGCCGACCCACAGCGAATCGCTCGTGAGGGTGGTGAGGCCGTTGGTGTAGGGGAGGCCAGCGACGCGAACGGCGCCGCTCTCGTCCTCGGGGCCGAGGGAGATGGCATAGACCTTCCCAGGCGGGCGCACGATGCGCGGAGGCGTGCCCGCGGCAGCGAAGCCCCATCCCTCGTATCGAAGTCGCGTAGCACGCATCGGTCATCTCCAGAGCGTCAGCGCGACGAGCGCCACCGCGAAACCGACGAGGAGAACTTCCTCGTCGCCGAACTCTTCATCGGGCGCGCCGACCTCGCCGGCCGGCGCTACGTCGAAAGGGTGGACACCGCCGCCCCCGAGCGCGGCCACGTCGACCTGCGCCCCGCTGGCGAAATTGTCGCCGGGCCAGATGGTCGCGGTCGCGAGCGCCGTGACCATGCTGTGCGAGGTCTCCACGCACACGTCGAGCGGCTCCCGACCGGGGACGCGGTAGACCTTCCCCGCGCCGCGGAAGTGAGAGCCCGTGTCGACGACGCGAAAGACCGCGTCAGGCCAAGGGCTCAGCGAGATGCGCTGCCCGTACGGCCACAGCGCATCGTCACCGGAGACGGAGACGTACGGATGACGTGACGGGTCCGCAAGGTGCGCTTCCAGCGTGTGCAGGGGGCGCCCTCGCCGGTCGTTTACGCCGCCCTCCATGCGCCGCTCGACGGACGAAAGGCCCGCCTGAAAGGGCCAATACCCCGTCAGGCGGACACCCACCGTCCCGCCGCTACCGTAGCCGGGCACGTGCGACCTAGATGGCCTTCGAAACGGCCTTCAGAGCACCGGTCTCGTGGAGCCCGAACAGCACGAGGCCCGCGAGCGCGGCGGGAGCCAGGCTCTGAACGGAGGAGGGGAGCTGCGCAACGGCCTTGGCATACGCGGCCGAGCGAGCGACGTAGGAGCCGATGTAGTAGGACGCGACACCGGCGAGCATGTAGTTCACGAACATGGGGTCTCCTTTGGTTCAGCGACGAGTGATTGCGGCGTGGAGCTGGGAAGCTGACAGGCCCGACGAGGGCGCGGGCACGACGGGCGCGGCAAAGGAGGTCGGCACGAGCTGCGCGGCCACGTGCGCGACGTTCGGCGCGAGCACGGCGGGGGCATAGGTGGTGCTCGCCGCGATGCGCGCGCGCTCCGTTGAGAGGTCGCTGGCGCCGTCGAGCGGATGCGCGGGGAGCACGCACCCCCACAGCTCAGCGCCGCCGATGCGGTAGGCGTAGAGCCCCTGGGGCACCGTGTAGCGGACGGCGTCCAGGTCGGCGACGTTGATGTTCCCCTCGGCGTCGCGCCCGCCACCGGTCAGCGTGGCGACCTTGACGGGGTACATCATGGCGCCCATGACATCGAGCGTCCGAAAGAGACGCGCGATGCGGGCGATGCGCTCTGGGCGCGCCGTCTTGTCGAGCGGGTCGCCGGTGTAGCCGGTCTCGCGCGAGACCCACCCGAACAGCCACGTATTGTTCGGCCCCTTGGCGTGGAGCCCTGCGCGGAAATAGAGGCGCGTGCCGTCGGGAAAGACCATGGGCTCATAGCCGAAGTCAGACGACGGGCCGGCGACGATGCGCGGCGTGGTGGTCTGCTTTTGCGCCTGAATGTCGACGTACCCGTCCCCGAGCGTCGCGGGGCCTTCATCGATGGCCAGATGCGACTCTTGGCCCTTGGCGAACGCGCGGAAAGTGACCGTGGCCGCCGCGAACTCGGCCTGTTTGCGGGTCAGGTACGCGTCGGTGGACTCCGTCGCGCCAACCTGCGAATCAGCGTCTGAGCCCGCATTCGCGGCCGCGTTCGCTATGGGCGTGATGATGCGCGTAGCGAGCCCGAACGTGAACAGGTCGACGATGGCGCCCGCCACCGTCGACAGCGGCCCGACCCAGCCCGTCGCGTCGTTGAAGTCGTTGATGCGCTTGGACTGCCCGTAGGTCAGCGGCACAGCCGAGCGGTCGAGCGCGCCCGCGAGGAAGCGGAGCGCGAGCTGGAAGTCATCGGCGCCGAGCGACTTGATGGGAACGCGCGAGGCGGGGAGCCAGACCTGCTGCCGGAACAGCTCAGCGCGGTCGGCGTGCCACCTTGCGGCGCATGCGTTCTCCGTCGGTGTCCAGCCTCGGCGCGCGTCGGGGAGGTCGCACTTGTCGAAAAGCATCCCCTCTTCGAGCCAAAAATCCGCACCGCTTGCGGCGCCGTTTTGCACGACCTCCTCAATCGGTGGCGACGGCAACGCTGGCCCGCCGACAGCAGGCGCGATGCCCTGCCCTCGCGCGAGCGCGAAGCCGAGGAGCGCGAGCGCCCCGACGGTAACAAAAGGGTCCATCAGGTCAGACCTCGAACGGGTCGACCCAGCCGTCCGGGAGGCGCGTGGAAGCGGCGCGGCTCGTATTGTAGGAGCCCGCCGCGGTCACGATGGAGCCGATGGCGGACCCGAAGCCCGAGATGATGCCGCCGACGTTCACGCCCTGCGGCGCGGCGACGGGCGGATAGAAGCCATAGCCACCGTAGGGCATGGACGGCGAGACCTGCGGCGCGGTCGGCACGAGCGCGCCGGAGGGGGCGAGCGCGCGGGGTCGCGAGAGGAGCACGAAGCCGACCCCGGCGACGGCGAAAAGCATGAGCGTGTCGTTGTTCACGGCGTGGCCCTTTCAGCGACGAGGAGTAAGAGCGCACGACCCGCGGAGGGGCCGTGCGCTCCCTTGGGGCTAGCCGCGACGGAGGACGATGGGCAGACGCCGAGCCTTGCGGCCGACGGACGAAGCGTTGCGGTTGGTGCCCGCGATAACCGCGTGCTTCGTGTACAGCTCCTTCACCACGTCGGGCGAAGGTGGGGTGCCACCCTTGGGCGCCAGCGCGGTCGCGACGGCCTCCATCGGCCGGTCCACGATGCTGCACACGATGATGCGCGCGGCCGGCGTGGTCGGCACGGTGCCATCGTTCTCGATGCCGAGGGTATCGAGGTCGGGGTTCGCGGTGCCCTTCTGTGCGATGGTCGGCACCCAAAGCGCGACGGCCTGGCCACGCACGAACCGGTCATCCGAGGAGACGACGCCCGCCTGGTCTTGTGCGCGGACGCGCCCACGGCGCTCATAGAGCACGTTGAGCAGCGACGACGGCAGGCCCGCCTCCATGCCGCGAATCTCGGGGCACTTCCAGTTCTGTTCCGCCATCGCGGTGCCGGCCGACTCCGACCCAGGTCCGGCGTAGACGACGAGCGCGCGGAGGTCGCCCTTGATGTTCGTGCGGCCCGTGATGGGCGAACCGGGGACGGCGTACGACTTCCAGAAGGTGCGCGGATACTGCTTGCCCGGCTCGCCCTCCTCGACCTCAGCGACGAGCTGAAAGGTGGTCGTGGGCTGAACCGTCGCGCCGTTCGTGAAGAGAGCGGCCGGGTTGATGGTCGCAAGCTCGATGCTCGCGGTGTCCTTGAGGTCGGTGCCGACGATGCCGAAGTCGTCGTGACTGACCTCGTTCTGCACCTCGACGGGGTGAAGGTCGACATGGATGTACTGTGTGTCACCCGTCTGCGAAGCCGCGATGTTCGACGGGTTCCGGAAGCCGGCAACCTCCAGCTCGTTCGCGATGGACAGGTCCTGCAACGGCATCTCCGTGCGCGAACCGTAGGCGTCCTTGAACACGATTCCGGGGACGCAGTTGTACAGCGACGGGCCGCGGGCGCCTGCGCTGCCCGTGTTGGTGACGAACTTGATGCGCAGATAGAGCTTGCGAATCACCAAGTAGCGGTACGCAGCGACGAGGCGCGAAAGGAAGAGCATGTCGAAAACGACGCTCCCGCCCGACGCTGGGTACGACTGAATACCGGACCGGACGATTTCGCGCTCTTGTGCCATCGGAAGCTCCTTGGGGGAGCCTCAAAGCTCGGGGCGAATCCGGTCACACCCCGACTATTCCGCGACGATTCATTGACGATTCATTGAACGTAAGAAATGCACCTGAACTTCGGAAGGTTCGGAATCTGCGAAACCTCAGCCTTCGAGAAGCCGCTGTCAGCGGCGAGGCGGGCCAGGTCGCGGTCCTTGTCGAGCGCGAAGGCGTGCAGCTCGGTCGCGTTCCCAAGCAGCTCGTAATGCACGCGGTGCGGCGACTGACTTGACCACACGATTCCTACGTGCCGGTGCCGGCGAGAGAGGAGCGCGTTCCGGATGTCCTCGCCCAACTTGCCCTCCGTCGCGCCCTCACACCGGTTGACCTCGTCAATGTAGACGAGCACCGGCGGGCAGGGCGCGGCGAGGCCCTTGGGGTCCGCGCGCTCCATGGACGCGCGGCCGAGGCGCTCCGAGAACCGGACGAGCGTGATGGCGTCGGGCTCCATGGACACGTGTAGCGCGTCGGGTCGCTTGCCGATGCCGTGGGCAAGCGCGGCGACCGTCGCATGGCGCACGACGTGCGTCGGGGTGCCGTCGTGGAGCTTGTCGGGGATAGCGTACTGCGGGTCATGCGCGATGAGGTAGACGGGGTGCGCTTTCCTGAACGCGAGCAACCGCCCCACCGCCGCGTCGGTCTTTCCGTGCCGGACCTTCCCGAGGTAGCCGATAGCCACATCGAACTCCGGACGGCGGGGGAGCGGTGCCATGGCCTAGACCGTCTCCCGGTGCGGCGTGGCCTCGGCTGGCGCGTCGGTCACGTGCTCCCTGCGAATCCACATCATCGGCGAGGCGACGTGCGGGGAGGCCGCGGCAACGCACAGCGTCTCGCCGTCGTGGCTCAATACGACGCCCGAGCGCTCGACGCCCGCCTCGCTCCAGTAGACACGCGCGGGCGCGAGCGACGGCAGACTTTCGAATACCTCGACGGGCATCACCGTCGACGTGGCGGGCTTGTTCTTCGGTGCGGGCTTCTTTTTCTTCGTGGGCATGGTGCTCTCTTTTCCGCCCCTAGACGGGGCTATCCTCGTCGCTGACATAGACGTGCGGCGCGGGGATGATGGGACCTTCCGGAGCGGGCTCGGGGGCGGGTGCGGGTGCCGCGTCGACGGTGTGCGGCGTGGTGTCCGGCGCAGGCTTGGGGCCCGGCGAGGTCGCGACCTTCGCCGGCATCATGGCCGCGACCATGACGGAGCCGACCGCGACCCCTAGCACCGCGTCGGCAACCTTCGGGGTCATCTTGAGCAGCCCGCCGCGCCGCTCGGCCACATCGAGCGCGGCGGGGTACACGAGGAGGTCAATCATCTCGTCGGGCCACGCGAGCTTGCCCGCGAGACGGTTCTCCGCGTTCCGCTTGCGGACCATCTCGTACACGTAGCGGGCTTGTTGCTCGACCTGCGCGCGGCTCGCCCTGGCGACCTCCGCATTCGGCTTTTCATCCTCGACCCCGACCGCGAGCGGGGGCAGCGGCATGGACGCGTCTACGGGCTCGGGGGCAGCCCTTGGCGCGGTATCCTCGCCCGAGGTCTGTACCGGCGAGGAGGGGAGGGGATGGAGCACGGGCGTCGCGAGCGTGCGACGCTTCTGCGCGCGCTCGGGGTCGCGCTCGTACCGTTCGAGCATGGCTCGGTCATCCTCGCCGACGGGCTCGCCGCGCGTGATTCTCCGACGGAGGTCGAATGCTCGCCGCGTGATTCGCTTGCGGTCCTTACCGGGCAGAGCGCCCCAAGATGACCAAGCCTTCAAAGTCGCCGCCTGCATGTTCAAAGCTCCTCAGGGCCCGCTCTAGGAGCTGGCCGGTGTAGTCGGGCGTCCGCCCGAGATGACGCGCCAGCCCCTTGACCGTGCGCGGGCCGTCGCCGGCCACGTCGAGCGCGCACGTGGGGCGCTCCTCCCATCCTGGTTCCTCACCGAGAGCACCCCGAGCATCGAGCGCATCGCCACGACGGCCAAGGTGAAAGCGACAGCCCAGAAAAGGGCATGGCCCGACGGTGTTGGGGCCATCGTCGATACAGTCGGCACGGCGGGCGGGGCGAGGTTCGTCATGCTCCGGGGATACCTCGGAATCTTCAAGAACCATGACTATTCTGTTTCTCGCATTCGCGAATAAACCACCGTTCGGCACGTGCTGCACTTTCGTCCTCCTCTGCTTTCTTGCGTCGGTAGTCCTCGATGAGGTCGGCGCGACGCGCGCGGACCTTGAAGCGGATAGGGCCGGCGAGGTCGTCGCGCTGGCGCTCCTCATCCGCCTCGACCTGTGCGCGGCAGTCGCCGTCATCGCAGACCGCCCAGAGCTGAATGGAGCCGATGCCGTCGGCCGGGGCGTGGAAGGGCCCGACCCGGCGCGCGCGGCGCGTGGCGCGTGCCTCGCACACGGCACAGACCGACCCGCCCGAGCTGTCCATGAGAGCGCGCTTATCGACGGTGCGCGCCATGAAGCTCCTATCTTCGGTGGCGTCGCGCGAGAGGAGCGCCGCACGGAGGTCATCGAGCGTTCGGGTGATGACCGCGCCCGAGGTCACGCCGAGCCCAAGGGGAAGCCCTTTGTGTGCGGCGTAGCTGACGGCGTAGCCGCGCATGCCGACCACGAGGCGTTCTTCGGATATCTCGCGCGCGCGCTCCCGCACCGCTGGCGCCGCCTCGGAGACAAAGACGACACGCTGCAACTCGCGCCAGCGCCGGTCAATGGGCGCGCGCGTGCGGTCCGGGAGCCGTCGGGGGGGATGCCAGTCGAGCGGGGGGGATGGCTCGCGGAAGGAGAGCCATGCTTTCCCGCGCTCGCCTCGCTCGGGGCGCCACGTCGGCGCGCCGACCACCGAGCGCCACACGCCGTCGGCCTTCGTGGCAAAGACTTCGAGGAAGTCGCGGCGCACGCCGAGCTGCTTGAGCGCCTCGCCCCGTAGCTGTGCCTCGGCGCGCCACACTGTCGCGGCGCGGTCGTACGGGACCCCGAGCGCGCGCGCCTGCGCCTCCCACACCGTCGGGAACCATGCTTTTTTGCCGGGCATGCGCTTGACATCACGGGCGGGGCGCTTGGCCATCCACGCCTTGTGACCTTCGAGGCGCACGCGCTTGCGGTGCGCCTCGCTCTCTTGCTCGCCGATCTCTTGCGTCTTGTCATAGACGCGAAAGCCGGTGTCTCCGCCGAGGCCGAAGCTGTAGCCGGTGAACTTCGCGGTACCGCGCGGGCCGTGCGTCGCGTGCTTGTTGTGGGCGACGCACCGCCAGCGGTCGTACTCGCCGTCGAGGCCATCGAAGCCCCAGCCTTGGAAGTCGACCGCCAGGTCGACGCGAAAGACCCGCTCGACGCCGAGGTCGAGGTCGCGGTCCGGTGGGCCGTCCTTTCCGGTCACGAGGCAACCGACGAGCTGGCGGGCGCGCTCGACCGCGGCGCGGTAGCCGAGCGTCCACAGAAATTGGGCGCGGAGCTCGGCTTTGACTGTCGGGGTCCCGGCGAGGTTCGCGCCCATCACGGCCACGGTCATCGCGTCGCGTGAGGTGAGCAGGTACCGGAACGGGCCCTTGGCCGTCCCGACCTCGAACGTCATCCCCAGGGCGTGCCAGACGGTCGGTGTTGCGTCTTTGGTCTCGCGCCGCTCCCGGGATAGGTCGCGCAGGTGCGCAAGCTCCTCGCGCGCATCAGGCGCGACCGGGGCCTCCCAGGTGAGGACGATGGTATCGATGCCGCGCGAGATGACGACCATCGTGGTGGCAACTCCATGGGATTACTCAAGGTCACTGCATTTAGTAGGGTGGGTGTTACTCGGGTCCACCTGCCCGCCCTTGCGGGCGGGCTAAGTGCTCGGAACGGCGCCCGATTTCGGCGCGTAGACCCGCAACGCTATGGGGGGTCCCAAATGCAGTGGTACTGAGTAGCTGCGCGGTGTTAGCGGGCGGGGTGCTCAAACGGAGCGAAACGGCGGGCGTGCCCGACGTGCCAAAAGGTGCAGAGGTCGCACCGGTAGGCGAGGAGCCGCGCGACGGCCTCGGCCGGCCGCCCAGTCACGCGACGCATGCGCTCGACCGCGGCGAGCGCCCCCGACTCCGACAGGTGACGGAGCTTGCCGTCACAGCATCGAGCGCGGGTCATCGGCGCCAGCCCGCGAGCGTGCGCGCGTCGATGACCTCGGCCGAGGCCGCCCCGCGGAGCAGCTCGGATGCGCGGTCAAGATGCGCGCGAGCCTCACGCAGTCGCGCCCGCTGCGAGCCGCGGTCAACGTGCGGCTCCCACGCCTCGACGCGCGCGGCGAGCACCTCAACGCTCCCGGCGCACTCCCGCACGTGCCACGACCGAACGTCCTCCGACCTCACTTGATGCCCGCGCAGAGCACGCGATACCGCACCGCGGGAAGCGCATGGAGCGCGCAGAGGTCGCACGTGCCCGCGGGACCGACGCGCCAGACGCGGACCCCACACGCGGGAGCGCGCCGCTCGCCGCACCTGCACCAGCAGTGATGCTGCTCCTCGCCGGGCCGCACATCGTCGTCGCCGCGGAACTCGCCGACGGGCGTCACGCGACCACGGCGAGCGGGAACGCTACCGCGTCGTCGAGGTCGGCCGCGTGCATGAGCGCCTCGCGCGCCGACAGCTCAGCGTCACGCGCGGCCACCCACGCACTCTTGACGACGGGCGCCGCTTCCTTCCACGCATCGCCCGTCAACCCCTCTGCCAGCTCCCCGCTCGTGCGCGCCGCTTCCTGCGCGACGCCCGCCGCGCGAGCCGCGCGCCCCGCATGCTCGCCCGCCTCGGCCAGCGACGCGCACCGCTGCGCCAGCGTCAAATGCTTGACAGCGTCGTCGGCAGCGGTGCGTGCGCGGTGCCGCGCCAAACTGACTTCCGAGAGCCTATCCAGCCCAATTCCCATGACGGACCTCCTTGAAAAACTGGCGAGCCCGCACATCTGCGCGACCATCGCGCCGATGCCGAACAACGCACTGGTACCGGTCAACCTGCTTGGAGAGCTGCGCGCGTTCCTGCGCAGCGAGAGCGCAACGCGAAAGGCGTGGCGCCGTCGCGCATGGCTCGGGCGCCGCCTCGCCTTCGCGCGCGTCGAGGCGTACGTCTACGGCCAGTGGTGGTGCCGTCAGCGCGCCGACGCAGCGACGCGCATGGCGTTCGTCGACCGCATCCTCGACATCCTGGAAGAGTGCTGCGCGCTCGACGTGGTGAGCGCCGGGAGCTACGCCGACGAAGTCTATGAAGATGCGGTCATGGCGACCGCGGTCGATGTCTCCGCGCCCTGGCGACAGGAAGCCCCAGAGGCCGCGCCAATCCTGCGTCGCAGAGTCCGATAATGTACAGACATGGCGCCAAGCCTGCGCACCCGTCCAGTGCTGGAAAGTCGTGATTACCGTCACTTATCCCGCCCTCGTGACACAGACTGGACGTGTGGTACGTTGACCTCACCATGCCGCGAACCGCGATGAAAAAGGCTCCCGCTCTTGGCCGCCCGCCGCTCCCGGTGAGCGAGAAACGACGGCACAAAGTCAACGTGCCGATGACCGACGCCGAGCAAGCAGAGCTGCGCAAGATGGCCCGCGCAGCGAAGGCAGCGACGGTGCCCGCCTTCGTGCGCTCGCGTCTTTTTGGATGATGTTCGCATTACGGGCAGACTGAAAGTACCAGCACCCTCGATGCGGTCAACGAATTTCGCACTGCTCGTAATGCAGTGTAGGGCAGCCACCGTCGCTCCGGAGTCGCCATGTCCGCCACCTACGACCCCGCGCTGATTCAGTCGTTCGCGGACTCGCTCTACGCGCGCGCCACGGGACTGACGCTGCGAATGGGGCTGCTCGGCGCGCTCGTCGGCGCGGGGCTCACCCAGGGCGTCTTTGCGATGGAGAGGGGCACCCACGACGCGGAAGGCGTCTTGACGCTGCTCCTCGCGGGCGTGACGGCAGCCATCTTCGCGTCGTCGGCGAAGGGGCGCGCGGATGCGCTGCGCCTGCAAGCTCAGACCGCGCTCTGCCAAGTGGCCATCGAAGCGAACACGCGACGCATTACGTAGGGTCGTTACCGTCGGTGCTCGCGGTCGCCGTCGCGGTCGCCTTACCGGCCGCGCCAGGCGGAGCAGAGGAGCGCTCCCGCAACGCGTCGCGGTCGATGGCGCCCTTCGTGCCGCGCGACGCGAGCGCAGCGACGAGCCCGAGGAACGGCCCCATCACGTAGGGCACCGCCTGGGGGTCACGCAGCATGGCGACCATCACCACGCCGCCGAGCATCACTACCATCGTGCACCACGCGACGATTTCGCCGAGGCCGCGCCGGTCCGTCGGCGTCATCGCACGCCGCCGTCGGGCACATCCACGACAGCGACGGGGCCGCGCGTGAACTCGCGCGCGACGCACTCGAATACGCACGCGCCGACGCGCACCGCGGTCTGACCCGCAGGCGAGGCGAGTGCGTCGCGCGCGGTCACGCACCCCGCGGCAAGCGGCCCCATGAGGAGCACGAGCGCGAGCCACAGCGCGATGACACCGATGGTCGAGAGTAGGTCTTTCATGGGGTCCCTTAGAGGAGGCCGGCAGCGACGAGCGCGGCGCGGTACGCGGCGGCCATGTACTGGCGCGCGAGCGTGTTTTGATGGATGCCGTCGCCGCTGTCGTACGCGCTCCACAGGTTGCCGGACGTGCCGCCGTGGTTTCCCGCGTCGGCGTTCGTCCAGTCGGCGAGGACGACGAGATTCGAGCCCGTGATGGGGTTCGGGCCGGTGCCGTGAATGTTCTGGTTGTAGACGAGCGCCTTGGCCCAGTTGGTCGACCCGACGGAACCGAGCGCCGGCATGACCGGCGAGATGAGAATCCTCGCGGTCGGGTTGCTCGCGTTGATGTTCGTGATGAGCGCCTGCAGGCGCGCCGTGGTCTGCGCGGCCGTCTGCGCGCCGGAGTTCAGGTCATTGATGCCGCAGTGAATGAGCACCCATTTGACGTACGACTGACCCTTTTGCGTCGCGGCGTTCCACGCGGTCGTTTGGTCGGTGAACTGATTCCCCGGCGCGGCATAGGAGACGATGCCGTCTCGCGCCCGGGACTCGGGAATCGTGTAGATGTACGTCCCCGGCGACGAGTAGGGCGAGTACGTCGAGATGATGGAGTCACCGAGGATGACGCCCTCGGCATCGTTCACGCCGCGCGTCACCTTGCGGAGGAGCGTGTGGCGGCGAGGGAGGATGTTCGCGCCCGCGTTGTGGCCAAGCTGCACCGCCGTCGGAGCGCCCTGCGTGGCCGACGGCTCACGCACGCTGCTCGGGTTCGAGCGGAATCCGTTTATCCAGAAATTCGCGCCCGCGTCCCCGACGCTGGGGCGGTTGTAAATCTCGACCCGGAACTCTCCCGCCTGGTCGAGGAGGCCAATGTTTCGGTTGTTCCCCGCTGCGCCGTTGAGCACCCAGGTCATGACCTGGTCTGCGAAGTCAACGCGCTGGTCTCCGTTCGGCGTCGCTATCCGGAGAATGGTGTAGGTCGGTTGCCCGGGAATCGCGCCGCCGAAGAAGAGGTCGTCCATCAAAAACGCGGACTCGACGTGCATGTCTCCATTTGCAGCGAGCGCGTTGGCCGGGGTGCTGGCCGCCATGGTGAGGGCGCTCGTCGTGCCGTCGGCAACCGGCACATGCGCCCACGCCCGCGCACCCTGGCCGCCCCAGAGGTACACCGCGCCCACCGACGACGG
>JBKJNH010000374.1:0-12383 GCA_046596055.1 Candidatus Eiseniibacteriota bacterium | reverse complement strand
GTCCCCCGGCTGGCCCGCGCCTTGCATCGCCTCCGTCGCCCCCCGATCTCGTCGTCCCCGCGCCGGCGCGCTCCCATGCCGCGCGCGGGGCAATGCAGTGGACGTCCCCCTCGGGAGATTCCCCCATGTCGACGCTTGGAGATGAACTGGTGCGCCACTGCTGGCACCTGCTGCACGGCGGTCAACCGTACCGCGCGCTGATCCTGGCCGAACGCGCGATGCGCGTGTACCAGCCCCCGGCCGATTCGGTCCTCTGCGGGCGGTTGTCGTTGATCCTCGGCGTGGCGCTGGCCGCGCTGGGCCGCGATGCGCCGGCGCGGCGCTATCTCGAGGACGCGTCGTGGTCGCTGGCCCACGCGAGCGATCGCGACGACATCGCGAACGCAATGGCGAGCCCGTCGACGCTGGCGCGCAACGAGCTTCTTGCGGTGAAGGATCGCGGATGGGAGCCGGCGCCAGCTTAGGGAGCGGGCGTGGAGCAGGAGTGGCCGAAGTGGTGGGGGTGGGAGGCGGAGCTCAGCCCTCACCCGCTTCGGCGCATGTCCGATCGTGGATTTACCGAGATCGATCTGCGGGCTATCCTCGATGCACCCGGCTCCTCGGGCAGCGTCCGATGACGCGCCGAGACCTGGCTCCCCTTCGCGCTGCCTGACCCCCTAAGCCGCCCGCGTCGCGAACACGCGCGCCGCGAACGTCGTCGCCGCGAGCAGGAGCGCGAACGCCGCGTGCATCAGTCGCGTGCGGGTGACCGCGTCGCCCCAGGCGTAGCCGGTGCGGATGCGCGCGAACTCGAGCAGCGTCCACGGCAGTGCGAGCAGCGCCAGCAGGGCCACCTGCGGCAGGCCACGGGCCACGACCAACAGCGGGATCACGCCGAACGCCGCGACGTAATCGGCCGCGAACCATGGCGGAGCCGGGGGTCCGTGCGCGCCCGCAGTCGCATCGGACTTCTCGGCCGCGGCCGCAATCCACGCGCGGCGCGCGGCATCCGCCATGAACCCGATCGGCACCCCGATCCACAGCGCCGGCGGAGCGACCGTGCCGACCAGCGCCAGCGCCGCACCCGCCGAGGCGAGCGGCCCCAACCACAGGATCGTGATCGGCCCGGCCAGCGGCGTGTCCGACAGGCGCGGCCCCGCGGCGAACGCGCAAGCGAGCAGGGTCGCGGCGGTGCACACCCAGAACATCGGCCAACCGCGGGCGGCGACCAGCAGGAACGCGGTGATCAGCGCGACCGACAAGGTGATCCACGTGGGCGTGCCCTTGCCGATCCGCGGCGCCTCGCCCGGGCGCACGCGCGTGGCGAGCGTCGCCTCCGCGCCGGCGACCGCGAAGAGGAACATGCCGAGGAGAATGAGGAGGTCGAACCGAGGTCGAAGTGCGGGATCGAAGGCGGCGCTCGCGCCCGCGAGGACCGCCGGGAGGACGGCGTAGCGGGGCAGGCGCAGCAGGTGGGCGAGTCGCGCGAGCGCGCTCACGCCCGGGCGCGCCCGGTGTCGGTGTCGTCGGGCTTCGTGGCGCTGCCGTCGGTCGGAGCGCCGGCCGCTTCGATCGCGGCCGCCTCCTCCTCGCCGGACAGGCGGAGGATGCGCGACAGCTCGCTGCGCAGCTTCCCCTGGTCGAGGCGCTCGAGCAGCACGCCGCGCCAGGCGACCGAGATCGCACCCGAGTGCTCCGAGATGCACACGGCGACGGCGTCGGTCTCCTCGGAGATGCCGAGCGCGGCGCGGTGGCGCGTCCCCAGCGACGGCGTGATCCGCGGATTCTGCGACAGCGGCAGGATGCAGCCGGCGGCGACGATCTGGTCGCCGCGCACGATCACGGCGCCGTCGTGCAATGGCGTGTTGGGGGCGAAAATCGTCTCGAGCAGCTCGCTGCGCGCGCGCGCGTCGAGCCGCGTGCCGGTCTCGACGAAGTTGCGCAGGCCCTCGTTGCGCTCGAGCACGATCAGGCCGCCGTGGCGGCGCATCGACAGCGACTCGGCAGCGCGCACCACCTCGCCCAGGACGCCGTACTCGTCGACGCGCAGGAACGAGCGAAACCAGCGCGTGCGGCCGAACTGGGCGAGCGCGTGGCGCAACTCGGGCTGGAAGAGGATGACGAACGTGATCAGCCAGACGGTGCGCAGGTTGGTCGCGATGTAGTCGACGGCGATCAGCCCCAGGAAACGCGCCACCGCCGAGACGACCACGAGCACCAGCAGCCCGATGATCATCTGCGCCGAGCGTGTGCCCTTCACCCCGACGAGCAGGCGATAGAACAACACCGCCACAAGCAGGATGTCGAGGACGTCGAGGAGCCAGATGGAGTGAACGGGAGTCACGCAGAACATGCTAGCAGAGCACCGCGAGCGATCCCATCAATCGGTTGACCATCAGTGCGCCGGCCGTCAGAATGCGCCGGTCGGCGTCCGCCGGCCTTCCCCATGACCACCCCGATCCAGGTCACCGCCGGAGACTCGCCATGCGCGCAAGCCCGATCGTGAAGGTCCTCGCCGCAGCTCTCTCCCTGCTGGGCGTGGGGATCGCCTCCGCGCCCGACGCGTTGCCGCTCTATTCGGCCCGCCAGGGACTTCCGTGCAGCGCCTGCCACTTCGATCCGCAGGGCGGCGGCGCCCGGCGCGAGATCGGCTTCCTCTACGAGAGGAACCGCCACGACATGGCGCCCGAGGAGCGCTGGGCCGACATCCTGCTGTCGAACAAGGTCGGCGACGCGCTCTACTTCGGGACCAACCTGCGGCAGCAGTACACCTACGTGAGCGAGGTCGACGACGGCGGGACCGCCGTCTCGACGTTCTTCCCCATGCAGGGCGCGTTCTACGCCGTGTTCGCGCCGATGTCCAACGTGACGGCCCAGTACAACCGCGACCTGCGCACGACGCGCGACGCGTGGGTGATGGTGCACGATCTCCCCGGTGGGTTGTACGTCAAGGCCGGGCAATTCCGCGTGCCGTTCGGCCTGCGCATGGACGATCACACGGGCGCCATGCGTGCGGGCTTCCGCGATGCGCCGGCCGGCTCGTTCGGCACCAGCGGCTTCCTGCCGTACGACCCGCGCAACGTCGAGGGCGGGCTCGAGGTCGGCGCCACCCCGTTCCCCGCGGTGCCCGTGCTGTTCACGGCCGCGATCACCAACGGCGGCGAGGCGTTCACGCAGGACGCGCAGGCCGTGACCGCGCGCGCCTCGTACACCTCGGGGCGCGCCCTGACCGGGGCCTCGGGCTACCATAACTACCGCTCGAACACGCGCGACTCGCACTGGCGGACCTCGGCGTGGGCCGGGTTCGCGGTCACGCCCGCGCTCGTCGTGATGGGTGAAGGTGGCGTGGGCGAAAGCGAAAGCGACGGCGGCCTCGTGCGCCGAACGCGCGGCTTCTTCGTCGAGGCCGACTATCGGCTCAGCCGCACGGTGCTCGTGCGCGGCAAGTACGACTACGTCGACCTCGATCAGGCCACGGCCGGCCAGGCCCAGGAACGCTACACGGTCGAGAGCGACCTCACCTTCCTGCCGTTCGTCGACATGAAGGTGTCGCTGCGCCGCGTCGTCCCCGAGAACGCCTCCGACGAGAACCAGGGACTGCTGCAGTGGCACTTCTACTACTGAGGCGCAGGCGCGTGGTCGCCGCGATCGCGTGCGCGCTCTCGATCTTCGCCGCGTCGTCGGTCGCCGCCCAGGTCGGGACCGCGGTCGGGGCGTGGCGTCGCCTTCCCCCGCCGACCGAACCGTTCCGCGGGGCCCTTGGCATCGAGCCCGTGACGGGTCGACTCGTGATGCTCTCGCGGGAGTTCGATCGGCATGTGATCTGGACGTTCGATCGGCTGGGCTCCGGGCGATGGGAGTCCCGACGGGTTACGACACCGTTGAATCCCTCCTCCTACGACAACTTCTCCTTTGACTCGATCGGACGCCAGTTCGTCTCCCTCGTCCCGCGGTGGACGTATTCCGACACGGGGCTCGTCAATCCGGAGCTGCGGTTGATCAAGGTCTCTCTCGATGCCAATCCGACCTGGACCGAGGTCTCTCCCCAGGGCCCGGGCCCGAGGTTCCGCTCCGACATGGCGATCGCCATCGATCCCACCGCGAGCAGGTTGCTCCTGGTCGGCGGCCAGGACTTCGATCTGGACGAGCGGTACGGGGATCTCTGGGAGCTGCAGCTGGGGCCCACGCCGGGGTGGAGCCGGATCCAACCGGTCGGAGCTGACCTCCTCCCGCGGGCGGGGGGCTCGGCCTGCTACGACCCGGTTGGGAATCGCTTGTTCGTGATCGGCGGCGACACGGTCCCCGATACCTACTTCGAGGGCGCCCGCGCATGGAAGATCGACCTCGGTGGGGATCGGAGGTGGACCGAGCTCGCGCCTGCCGAGACGCTGCGCACCGGCTACTTCGAGCCTTCCGCGCTGACGCTCGGCGAACAGAAGATCCGGATGCTGCGGCCGGGCCAGAACTACGAGGAGGTCGACTCCACGTATCTTATCGTTCTCGACACGCAGGGCGGAGGCTCGTGGGGCCGCGAACCCGTCTCCGGGCCGTTGCTGCCGAGCCTGAGTGGCGGCGTGCAGGTCGCGTTCGACGCCGCGCGAAACACGATTGTCTTCGTCGGGACCACCGGTGTGCGCTCCGAGCCGCCCACGTCCACGCCCGGGCACGTCGATGTCTGGTCGCTCGCCCTCGGCTCGCCTGTGGCGACGTGGACGCGGGAGTACGACTCGGTGAGTCCATCGAATTTCGAGGCCGGCGCGCCCCGCACTCTCGACTCTGGCCGGGGACAGGTCCACACGTGGTCGCCGTACGGCGGGCAAGGGTCGTATTCGTTCCGGCTTGAGGCCGAACCGGGGTGGAGTTTCCATTTCGGAACGGTCCCGGACGGATCGCGACGGCGCGGAGCGGTCGGAGCCTTCGATCCGGATCTCGATCGGATGATCGCATTCGGCGGCGGGGACGACGGTGTCGAGTTTGGCGACCTGTGGCAGGGGAGCTTCGGGAATCCGCTCGTGAACTGGGTGCGCGCCGTCGCCCACGGGCCCGCCCCTTCGGCTCGCATCCATGCGACGGCAGTGCACGACCCGGTACGTCGGCGCATGGTCCTGTTCGGCGGATTTGCGGGCCGGGCGATGAACGACGTCTGGCAACTCGACCTGACCGTCGCGAACCCACGCTGGACGCCGGTCGCCGCCCGCGGAGTTCCCCCGGCACCGCGGTGGGGACACACGGCGGTCTACGACTCGAGACGCGATGCGATGGTCGTCTTCGGCGGCGCCGCTGGGCCATCCAGCGAACAGGCGCATCCGCTGAACGACGTCTGGTCGCTCTCGTTCGGGGACGGGGACGCGTGGATCCCGCTCGCCACTGTCGGCTCGGCCCCGCCGGCGCGTTACCGGCACGCCGCACTGTATGACCCGGTGGGCGACCGAATGATGATTCTCTGGGGCTTCGACGCCAGTGGCAGTCGCTTCGACACGGCGACGCTCGAGTTCGGGGTCACGCCGCGCTGGGGCAACGAGGTCCCGGAAGGATTCGGGCCGGGCGATCGGATGGATGCATTCGCCGGCTACGATCCCGTGTTCGATCGGGCGATCATTCTCGGCGGGATCGTGGGCTCGGGACCCTACGGTAGTCGCAACTTCAACGACGCTTGGGCGATCGACTGGAATCGGGCGGATCGCTCGCCGCCGCCTCTCCCGGTCAACCGGTCGACGATAACGTTCCTGGGTGTCGGCCCCAATCCGTCGCGCGGCGACGTGAACATCGCGTTCGAGGTGCCCGGTACGACACAGGTCCGCGCGCGCGTCTACGACGTGCGCGGTCGGATCGTGCGCGATCTCGGCGAGCGCTCCTTCACCCCGGGCCGACACCTCGTGAGCTGGGACGGCCGGGACGACGCGGGCGGGCGGGTGTCGGACGGCGTGTACTTCGCGCGTGTCGAAGCGGGGACGACGCAGCTCTCCGGCAAGCTCGTGTTGATGGATTAGCTACAACAGCGCTTCGGCCGTGCGCAGGGCGCGCACGGTGGGGCGCACGTCGTGCGTGCGCACGATGCGGGCGCCGCGCAGGACGCAGGCGACGGCGGCGGCGATGCCGGCCTCCAGGCGCTCGTCGGCGCTGAGGCCGAGCAACTTCTCGAACAGGCTCTTGCGCGAGACGCCGATCAGGAGCGGGTAGCCGCACGACGCCAGGTCGGCGGTCCGCTTCAGCAGCGCCAGGCTGTGGTCGACTGACTTCCCGAAGCCGATGCCCGGATCGAGCGCGATCGCCTCGTGGGCCACGCCCGCCTCCTCGCCGCGGCGGGCCGCGTCGTAGAGGAAGCCGCGCACCTCGCCCACCACGTCGCCGTAGCGCGGGTCCTTCTGCATGGTCTGCGGATCGCCCTGCATGTGCATGAGGACCAGGCCTACGCCGTGACGCGCCGCGAGTGCAGCCCGTTCGCGCGCGCCCGCGTCGTCCTCACCGCCGCCGGCCGTGCCGCCGCGCAGCCCGCTCACGTCGTTGAGCACCGCGGCGCCCAGGTCGAGCGCGACGCGCGCGACCTCGGTCTTCCGCGTGTCGATCGAGATGGGGATCGGACAGCGCGAGACGAGCAGCTCGAGCACGGGCGCCACGCGGCGGATCTCGACATCCGCGGGAACGGGGGGCGAGCCGGGGCGGGTGCTCTCGCCGCCGACGTCGATCAGGTCGGCGCCCTCGTCGTACATGGCGAGCGCGCGCTCGAGCGCCGCCTGCGGCTCGGTGTAGCGGCCGCCGTCGAAGAACGAGTCGGGCGTGACGTTGAGCACGCCCATCACGACCGCGCGGTTCGCCGTGTCGAACACGCGCCCGCGGACATGCCACGCCGCCGCGACCGGAACGGCGGGCGGGCCCGCGCTCACGGCCGGGTGCGGGCTCATGCCGCCGGCGTCGGGGACGGCGTGGTCACCGGGCCCACCGGCTCGGGACGCGGTGCGACGGGAGACTCGGGCGGCGAGGCCTCGAAGGCGGTAGGCGGCTCGTCCCGCTTCGGCGACTCGAAGGGCGGCAGCTCCTCGCCGCGCATCAACTTCTCCATGTCCTCGCGGTCGATCTGCTCGCGCTCGAGCAGCGTGCCGGCGATCTTGTCGAGCAGCTCGCGCTTGTCGTGCAGCACCGCGAGCGCGCGCTCGAGCCCGCCGTCGACGATCACCTTGACCTCGGCGTCGATCGTCTCGGCCGTCTGCTCGCTGTAGTTCTTGGCCGATCCCAGGTCCTTGCCCAGGAACACCATCTCGTCCTTCTGGCCGAACTTGAGCGGCCCGAGGCGATCGCTCATGCCCCACTCGCAGACCATCTTGCGCGCCAGGTTGGTGGCGGCCTCGATGTCGTTCGACGCGCCGGTCGTCTTCTCGCCGAAGACGATCATGTCGGCGGCGCGGCCGCCCAGCATGCCTGCGACACGCGACAGCAGTTCGTCGCGCGTGTAGGCGAGGCGGTCCTCCTCGGGAATCATCGCGGTGAGGCCCAGGGCGCGACCGCGCGGGATGATCGTCACCTTGACCACCGGGTCCGTGCCGGGCAGCGACGCGTTGACGATCGCGTGACCCGACTCGTGGTACGCGGTGCGGCGGCGCTGCTCGGGGGCGATCACCATGCTGCGGCGTTCCACGCCGAGCGTGACCTTGTCGCGTGCATCCTCCATGTCCTGCATTTCGACCTTCTTCTTGTTGCGCCGGGCGGCCAGCAGCGCCGCCTCGTTGACCATGTTCGCGAGGTCCGCGCCGGACATGCCCGGCGTCTCCTGCGCCAGCTGCTTGAGCTCGACGTCGGGGGACAGCGGGATCTCGCGCGTGTGCACCTTGAGGATGCCCTCGCGGCCCTTGACGTCCGGCCAGTCGACGATGACCTGGCGATCGAAGCGACCGGGTCGCAGCAGCGCCGGGTCGAGCACGTCGGGGCGGTTTGTCGCCGCAATGAGGATGACGCCATCGTTCGCGTCGAAGCCGTCCATCTCGACCAGGAGCTGGTTCAACGTCTGCTCGCGCTCGTCGTGCCCGCCGCCCAGGCCGGCGCCACGGTGACGACCGACCGCGTCGATCTCGTCGATGAACACAATCGCGGGTGCGTTGCGCTTCGACTGCTCGAAGAGGTCGCGCACGCGGCTCGCGCCCACGCCGACGAACATTTCGACGAAGTCCGAGCCGCTCATCGAGAAGAACGGCACGCCCGCCTCGCCGGCGACGGCCTTGGCGAGCAGCGTCTTGCCGGTGCCCGGGGGGCCCAGCAGCAGCGCGCCCTTGGGGATGCGGCCGCCCAGGCGCTGGAACTTGCCGGGGTCCTTGAGGAACTCGACGATCTCCTGCAGCTCGGCC
The DNA here is from genome assembly GCA_046596055.1 of Candidatus Eiseniibacteriota bacterium. Classification (GTDB taxonomy): domain Bacteria; phylum Eisenbacteria; class RBG-16-71-46; order RBG-16-71-46; family DASYSL01; genus JANPEF01. Next base: position 4,068 of record JBKJNH010000374.1, on the reverse strand, counting down.
TTCGCCTCGTCGGCGCCCGCGACGTCCTTGAACGTGATGCGGGGGTTCTGGTCGAGCGTGACCTTGGCGCGCGACTTGCCGAACTTGAGCGCCGCCGATCCGCCCGACTGCATCTGGCGCATGATGAAGAACCACGCGCCCACGAGGATGATGAGCGGCAGGAGCTGGCCGAGATAGCTCCACCAGTTCGCCTGCTTGGGGCGCATCTCGATCTCGATGCCGGGATTCTTCTCCCAGATCATCTTCGCCAGTGCGTTGCTGTCGCCCTGGTACCAGGTGCGGAACTCCTTGAACGGAACCGGGCGGCCGGCGACCTGCGTCGAGGCCGAGACCTTGAGCTCGCCGGCGATCTCGTTCGCCACCTCGCTGGCGCCGACGTCGAGCTTTTGGATGTTGCCCTTCTGCACTTCCTCGACGAAGCGGGTGTACGAGATGTCGACGCGCTGCTGGCGCTGACCGAAGTAGAACTGTGCGACGAGCACCGACACGACGACGATCAGCGCCCACAGCGCGATCGAGCGTCCGGGGCGGCTGGGCGGCCCGACGGGGACCTGCGTGCCGCGGCGCGGCATGCCCGGGCGGGGCACGCGCGGGCTGTCCTTCTTACCCTGGTTGCGGTCGTCCGGCTCGGGGCCGGCGTCACGGCGATCGAACGTCACGATGTCGACTCCGGGCGAGGGGTGTGTGGAATGGCCACACCCACGTAGGGAAGCTGGCGCAGGCCCTGGGCGGCATCCATGCCGTATCCGATGACGAACTCGTCGCCGATCGGGAAGCCCACGTAATCCACGGGAACGGGAACGCGCCGACAGGGAACCTTGTCGAGCAGCGCACAGACCTTGAGGCTGGCCGGCTCGCGCTGGCCGAGCAGGTCGAGCAGGAAGCGGACCGAGTGGCCGGTGTCGACCACGCCCTCGACGAGGATGACGTGGCGGCCCTTCACGTCGACGCGCAGGTCGTGCACGAGGTGCACCTTGCCCGACGAGGCCGTGGCGTTGCCGTACGACGACAGCGAAAGGAAGTCGACCTCGAGCTCGATGTTCATCGCCCGGACAAGATCGGCGAGGAAGATGAACCCGCCCTTGAGCACCGCGATCAGCAGCGGCTTCTTTCCCCCGTACTCGCGCGACAACTGGCCGCCCATTTGGGCGACCTTCTGTGCGATGACCTCGCGGGAGTACAGCGTGTCGATGCGCGCGTAGGCCGAGGGGCTGGTCTCGACGTTCGATTCGGGCATCTCAGGTTCCCCCGGTGCGCGTCCCACGCGCTTGGGCCTCGAAGCAGATGCGCCCGCGCGACCGGCGGGCGTGGAGGGATCCCGACAGATCGACCCGCGCGCCCTCGGACCCGCGGACCACGAGCGATTCGAGGGCGTCGAGGTGGCGTCGAGTGAGACCCGCGCCGGCTCCCGCCATGCGTCGAAACGCCTGCGCGAACACCGTTTCGCGCACGATCGGATGGTAGCCGAGCAGGATGCGGGCAACAAGGCGAATCCCGGCCGCTTTCCCGCCGCCGATCGGCGTGGAACCCGCGTCGTTGGCGGCTTCGAGCGCACGCGCGGCCTCCGCGCCCAGCCAGTCGTCGAGGGCGGCGGCCCGGGCGGAAAGCCCGGCCAGCGCGGCCCCGATCTGTGGATTGAGATGCGCCAGGCGGGGCAGGATTTCGGCCCGCACGTAGTTTCGGCGAAAAGCCGGGTCGCCGTTGGTCGCGTCCACGCGCGGACGCAGGCGGCGCGAGACGACATGGGCCTGCACGTCGGCGCGCGAGGCGAACAGGAGAGGGCGCACGAAACGACCCCGACGCGGCCGCATGGCGGCGAGGCCCGCGAGCCCGGTGCCGCGCGCGAGGCGCAGGAGCACCGTCTCGGCCTGGTCGTCGGCGGTATGTCCGAGCGCGATCGCGTCGGCGCCGACGCGGGTGGCGGTGCGGGCGAGGAACGCGCGGCGCAGGCGGCGCAGGCCGTCCTCGCCGGAATGCCCGCGGGCGCGCATCCAGGCGGCGCCGTCGGCGCGGGCGATCTCGGCGGCGAGGCCGAGCGCACGGGCGCGCCGGGCGACGAAGCGCGCATCGGCCGCGCCGGCCGCGCCACGCATGCCGTGGTCGAGGTGGGCGACGATCAGCGTCAGGCGCAGCGTGCGCGACAGTTCGGAGAGGACCGAAAGGAGGGCAAGCGAGTCGGGGCCGCCCGAGCAGGCGACCAGCACGGTGGACCCGCGCTCGACCCGGCAGGGCCCGAGGAGCGCGGCGCGCGCGGCGCGATAGAGCGCGGACGGGCGCAGACGGGCCCCGGACGATGGTGGCGGCGCAGGGATTCGAACCCCGGACACGAGGATTATGATTCCTCTGCTCTGACCAGCTGAGCTACACCGCCACGTCGTCTGGGGCGACCGCAGGCAGGGCCTTGGACGTGGCCGCGAATAGGCAGGAACGACCCGCGCATGGTGGCCGAGCGCGCCACCTCGTGTCAAGCCGGGGCCGCGGGCTCCGGCTTGACGCGCGTCCTGCAAGTGGCCTAGATTCCGGGGTCTACGCGCCGGGCGCGCGATCCTCCCCGTCCGGGACACTCGAAGGAGATCCTCGCTTGAACCTCAGATCCTGCGGGGCCATTGCGGTCTTCGCCGCAATGGCAATCTGTGCATCCACCGCCTCCGCGCAGGAGACGGTCGGGAAGGGTTCGCTCGGCGCCACCTTCGGTGCCCCGTTCTTCCTCGCGGATGAGGACACGAAGGAAGGGCAGAACCCGCGGCTGGTCGGCCTCGCCAACTTCCAGTATGTGTTCACGCCGAAGTCGCGGCTCGCGTTGACGTTCGGTTACGGCTGGGTCGCGTACAAGGACGGCACGCGCGCGCCCTACAAGGTCGTCGGCCCGACGACACCGGACAGCACGATCCTCAAGGATCTGATGCTCACGAAGTACGTGCCCCTCGCCCTGACCTACATCCGTTCGTTCAAGGACCACGGCAAGGGATGGGTGCCGTACCTGGGTCTCGGCGCCAACCTGACGCGCCTCGAGATCGTCAACGATCGCGACAAGATCAAGGATCCGGCCACGTTCGAGTCGTACGTCAACTGGGCGCCGGGCGTGCAGGTGCGGGGCGGCACGGAGTACTTCCTCCCGTCCAACAAGAACGTGGCGTTCGACTTCAACGCGCACTGGAGCTACCTGTTCTCGAAGGACGAGGTGCGCTTCCCGTCCGGCTTTACCGGGCCGCACTCCAACCTGTCGGTCAACGTCGGCGTGAACGTCTACTTCTGGCCCATCGGCCACAAGCCGATCGAGGTGCCCAAGAGTCCGGAGGCCGAGGCGCCCGCCATCGCGCCGACCGAGCCGGGCCTGCCGCCGCCGCCCGGGACCGCGCCGGATCCGACGCCCGATCCGCCGCCGCCCGTGCCGCCGTCCGAGCCCGACACGACGAAGGCGCCTCCTGCACCGCAGTCGAAGGCAACCGCGACGACGACGAGCCCGGCTGCGGTCGTCAAGGCCGAGGCCGCGAAGCCTGCGCCTGCGAAGTCCGTGACCACGAAGCCCGTGGCTGCAGGCGAGGACACGAGTGCGGTCTCCTGCCCGATCCCGCCGACGCCCGGCGCGGTGGGCGGTGGTGGCGGCATGTTCGGCATCCCGGGCGCGCCTCCCGCCGACAGCGGCGCGGCCCGCACCCCGGCTCCCGAGTCGAGCCCGGAGGAACGCCCCACGCCATGAGCGACCCGACTTCGCGGATCGGACCCGAGGCCCTCACCTTCGACGACGTTCTCCTCGTTCCCGGCAAGGCCACGGTCCACCCACGCGAAGTCCAGGTGCGGTCGCTCTTCTCGCGCAACATCGTGCTCAACGCGCCGCTCGTCTCGGCGGCGATGGACACGGTGACCGAGGCGACGTTCGCGATCGCGATCGCGCGCGAGGGCGGCGTCGGGGTGCTGCACAAGAACATGACGGCCGAGCTCCAGGCCCGAGAGGTCCGCCGGGTCAAGCGCTCCGAGTCCGGCATGATCCTCGATCCGGTCGTGCTGGCCCCCGAGCACACCGTCGGTGACGCGCGCGAGCGCATGGCGCGCTACTCCATTGGCGGC
>JBKJNH010000315.1:0-4949 GCA_046596055.1 Candidatus Eiseniibacteriota bacterium | reverse complement strand
TCTCGAGATCGCTCGCGCCAGCGGGGTGGATGCGAAACGCGAGGAGGCAAAGTTTCGCGACTGGGCCATAGCCAAGGGCCAGCAGTACGCGAGCTGGGACGCAGCGTTTTCCAACTGGCTCCGCCGCGCGGGCGAATTCAGAGGCAACGGGAACGGCGCGTCAGGCAAGCCACCCCCGAAGCTAAAAATCCTGCACGACGGCTACGCTGAAGCCAAGGCGAAGGCGAACGGGGCGGAGCCGTGAAGGAAGCGGCTTGGCAGACCGACGCGGAGAAAGCCGCAGAGGCGGGGCTCATCGGCCTGGCGCTCACCGCACCTCGGCGCATCCCCGAGATCGAGCTTGAGCCGGAGCACTTTTTCAGCCAGCGATGGGCGGCGGCGTGGACCGCGATTCGTGAGCTGCACGAGGCCGGCAAGGGGGTGGACGAGATCTCCGTGGCGGACCGCATGGAGGCGCAGGGGGTGCCCGGAATGCTCGCCGAGCTCACTCTGGCCACGCTCGGGACCATCGCCCACATGCCGGCGGAGTACGTCGCCATCGTCCGCGAAGGCTGGGTGACGCGGCAAGTTCGGCTCGCACTCGGTGCCGTCGAGCAAGCGCAACGTGACGGACTCGGCGGCGTGGACTTGCTCTCGTACGCCGTCGAGAAGCTCGGGTCTGTCCAGGTCGAGCAGCCGAGCCAGATGCTCACCATCGGCCAGCTCGTGCGTGGGCGGTTCACCCAACTGCGAGATCTCGCCGACGCCAAGGGTAAGGGGCTTGTTGCGGTCACCGGCATCCCGACACTCCCCGGGCTAGACAAGATCATCGGCGGGCTACAGCGCGGCATCTGCACCGTGGTCGCCGGCCGTCCCGGCATGGGCAAAAGCGCATTCGGGATGACGCTCACCGATCGCGCCTCCGACATGGGCCTAGGCGTCCACGTGTTCTCCCTGGAGGACACCCGAGACTCGTACTCGGACCGTGCGTTGTCGCGAACGTCGCTCGTGCCAGCAGACAAGCTCCGCGCGTGCGAGATCCACGCAGGCCAGATTCAAGATCTGCGAGCCGCCGCCGATACGCTGTACCAGCGCAAGGGTTGGATCGTGGATGACCGCAGCGGCATCACGGCCGAGGAGGTGGTGCGGGCCGTCCGGCGAGAGCGGAACAAGAACCGCACCGAGATCGTCGTCGTGGATTACATCCAGCTGCTCAGGGGACCGCCGTCGATGCCGCGCAGTGAGGCGAGCAACAAGACGGCGGTCACCGACCACGCCATGAACGTGCTCGCCGATGCCGCTAAGCAAGACGGCATCGCGTACATCGTCCTGGCGCAGCTCAATCGCGAGTGTGAGAAGCGTGAGGACAAGCGTCCGCTCCTGTCCGACTTGAAACAGTCCGGTGCGCTCGAGGAACGTGCCAAGGCCGTAATCGTCCTGTACCGGCCAGCGGTCTACGACGACGCCGAGCCGGCGGACAAGATCGAGATCATCGTGCGCAAGAACAACCACGGCGATACGGGGATCGCCACAGCGAGGTGGCATGGACCTACAACCCGAATTGACTAACGCAGATCGCCTCGCGCCCGTAGAGCGAGTAGCGCAACGGCTGGTTCTCGCCTTGGCCATCGCGCGAGCGGAAGGCGACACAGCGCGCGGACGAGAAGCCATCGGGCGGGCCATGAAATACACAGGCGAGCTAACCCGCGCCTGGTTCGAGTTTGCGGAATGAAGTTCTCAACGAAGAAAGAGGCAGAGGCGGCTATGCGGGCGATCGTTGCAAGATGGCCCAATGGGACTCATCTGGATGGAGACGACCTCGCCACTGTCGCCGAGGTGTTGCAACGCCACCCGGATGCGGAAGGGAAGATCGGTCCAGGCGTGGACTCGATCGAGATCCGAGCGGCCAAGTACGGCACGAGATGCTTCTGGGTAAACCGAATCGACGGAAGCAGCACGGACTTTAGCTGGCTAAGCTGCCTTCGCGCACCCAGGCCGATCGACGACTTCCGTCAAGCGATGCGGTGGGTGGTGACACCGCAGACTGCTGCCGCGATAGATCAACACTTCGGGCTCGAAGATGTGGCCACATGCCAACTAACGGGTCGCCCGATCACGCGTCGCACGTCGCACGTCCACCACGCGGGGAAGCCATTCGCGAAGATCGTAGACGAGTTCATCGAGTTCTCGGGTGTGGACATCGAGACGGTCGAATACGTCGAGGTTGACGGCGTCGAGGGGACGTATCTGAGCGACAGCGAAAATCATCTCGCGGCCGAGTTCGCCGAGTTTCATCGCTGCAACGCTGAGCTCCAGGTCCTGGACGGGCGTGTTCACCTGATGCTGCCGAGGAAGCGATGATCCACCGCATCCCGCTCATCACCGGCCCCTACCGCCGGCCCTCGCTCCTACAGCGCCTGCTCCGGCGCATCGCCTGGCTGGTAGGAGCGTGACGCGCCCGTATCCAGCGGTCGAGCCCGGCCCGTGCATCACGTGCGGGACGCCGATGTTCTGGCGCTTGGGTAAGGACGGGTTCTGGCAGTGCGCGTGCGTGCGGTGTGAGGCGTGGCCGTGCTAACCCGTCCCGCTCGCCGCGACCCGAACGAGCGCGAGATCCGCGAGGCGCTCGAGCAGTCTGGTGCGGCCGTGATCCAGGTCGATGGCAAGGACCTGCCCGACCTGCTCGTGGCCTACCGGGGGCGATGGATCTGGCTCGAGGTCAAGCGCCCGGCCGGGCCCAAGGGCGGCAAGAGCCAGGACGGGCAGAAGCTCAGCGCAGGCCAGGCCGAGTTCTTCCTGGTGGCACACAAGCACCAGGCCCCGGCGCACGTGGTTCGGACGGTCAGAGAGGCTTACGAGGCGTGCGGGATGTTCGATACGGTGCTGTGACGGGCCTCAGAAGCCACCATTTGCGCCAGGAGCCGCTTTCTCGGGTTACCCCACAGAACAGGGCCAAACCGAGAAGGGCCGCTCACAGCGCAACACAGCGCGTTCTAGCCCCGGGTCACTGGAGACCCACCCCCCCCACGATACACAGGAGGTCACTCGTGATGATGGCTGAGAAACACGTCAGAACGCCGGGGCTGGGTCACGCCGATGCAACGCCGATCCGCAAACGGTGCGTGTCTGCGGTTGAGAAGGTGATCGACGCGCTCGCCGACGAGTCGCCGCACCTGTCGCGCGGGGATGTCATGGCGGAGTGCTGGGAGGCGCTTGTGCGTAGGGGCCTCGACGACGAGCACGAGGACGAACTCCTCGACGCCGCGCCCGAGCATGTCGAGGCGGAGGACACCAGCGAGTATCGGCTCGCACGGGGGACGCTCGATGGGAGCAATGGGCGGAATGGGAAGGGCGGGATCTAGCCGCGCGCCAGCCTCAGCTCCCCTCCTGTCTTGGCGCCGGTATCATGACACATAGTCAATTCGTACCCCCACGGGTGTCAGATCCGACAATGATTGCGTACGGTTGGCCCGCCCCGCCGCCAGTGAAAGCCGCAACCCTGCGGAATCCCCGGGGAATCAGGCGGTTTCCCTACCTTAACGAACCGTAGTACCGCGGGATCGTTGCGCGTAGAGTTAGAACATGGCCAACGAGAACACGACGAAGACGACGATTTGCAGCAAGTGCGGCGGTTTCGGAAAGCTCCGCCATTACAGCCACATCGCCGAGGGCGTTTGCTTCGCTTGCTCGGGCTCCGGCCAGATTGTGGTCCGCTACACCGCCGCGCCGGTCGTCCCGGTCGTCAAGATGACGGTCGCGGAGGCGCGCTACCATGTGCAGACCGCGATTCGCGCCCTGCTCGCCTCGCTCGCCGACGGCCGGCTTGACCCGGATGACTCCGAGGATCTCGACATCAGCGCCGGCGCGATCTGGCACCCGCTGCAGAGCCTGCCTAGGTTCGAACAGGCCGAGTATCGCAAGATCATCGCCGCCAAGCTGCCCTGCATCGCTGCCAAGCTGGCCGCGTAATCCGACGCAATCGTACACCTGATGGGGCGGTTTTCGTTTGCCGGCCATAATATGCGCCCTTTTGCGCAGGCGTTTTCGTCGTCAATTCGGCCGGTTGACGCACGCGCGCCCATAACCGGCCATAACCCGCGTCAAAACCCATTCGTGCCCAAGGCGAGGGTCCGGAGTGCCTGCGGTGGCGCTCCAGGATGCCCGCCGGGCCGTTCTCAGGAGGAGTCCCAATGCACGCTATCCCGTGTGCGGCTCGCCCTTCCCGGGCATCTGGCGCGTCCGCTTATGTCGGCGCCCGCGGCCGTCTCGACATCTCCGCCGTCTCCGCCCTGAGCTCGACCCGTTTCGTGGTCCAGCCAAAGCACGACGGCCAATTCGTGGTCCTCCACCTCGACTCCGCCGGTCGGATCGCCGCTGCCACGTCTCGGGCCGGGCTCGACGTGCCCCGGACCCTGCTCGGCGACCTCATCGGGGCGCGGGTCGGCTGGCCTGGCGCCGAGCTCGTGGGCGAGTTGACCGCGTCCACCGAAGCCGGGAACCGTGAAGCCGCTACACTCGGCCACAGGCAGGTCCATTTGTTCGACTGCCTGCACAACGGCCAGCGTCCGATCGCCTCGGAGCCGTACAAGGCCCGCCACGCGGCCCTGTGGGCGATGCAAACGGAAGCCAGCGTATCGGCGGGGCCGCTGCCGTGGAGGCCCGTGGCGGGCCGCAGGGCGCGCCTCAAGGGGTCCGGGCGCTACACGGCCGCGGTCCCGACCGATTACCGGCTCACCCCCATCGTCCCGAGCCTGCCGATAGCCCGTGCTAGCGAGCTGTGGGACCAGGTCAAGGCGGGGGAGCTCGAGGGCATCGTGGTCGTCGCGCTAGGCGCGGCGGCTGGGCGGCGTGGAGCCAAGCGGAAGGTCAAGATCACCGACACGCTCGACTGCACTGTGGTCGCGGTTGGGCCGCGGGATGTGACGCTTTGGTGGCCAGGAGGAGTTTTTGCTGTGGGGCGAGGGCGTCAC
>JBKJNH010000209.1:0-10756 GCA_046596055.1 Candidatus Eiseniibacteriota bacterium | reverse complement strand
CTCGCGGTGCTCGAGGCCTCGCCCTCGCACGTCGCGCGGTTCGCGGCCCGCGACATGTCCCCCGTGGCCGCGGTCGCCGAGCTTGCGTGGCACGGCGTCCGCGGCGCGCTGCGCGCGGGGCTCGGCCTCGCGCTCGTGGCCGGCGTCCGGGCGACGACGCGATGATCCACGAGCACGTCGTCGTCGGCTCCGGCGTCAGCGGTGCGGCGGTCGCGCGAGCGCTCGTCGAGAAGGGCGCATCCGTCCTCATGCTCGACGGAGGGCGCCGTGGTGACCCGGGCGCGGCGACCGTGCCCGAGCGCGATTTCTCGAGCCTGCGCGCGTACGACCCCGAGCAGCATCGCTGGTTCCTGGGGGACCGCTTCGAAGGCGTGCCATGGGGCCCTGCCGCCCACACGCTCACGCCACCGCGCGCCCACGTGATCGCCGATACCGCCCGCTGGTTGCCGTTCGCCGGGGAGCTCGCTCGCATGGAGAGCCTGGCCTACGGCGGCCTCGGCGCCGCATGGGGCGCCGGCTGCGCGGCGTACACGCCCGCCGAACTGCGTGCCATCGGCCTCGATCCCGGACTGATCCTGCCCGCGTACGAAGCGGTCGCGCAGCGCATCGGCATCGCGGCGGAACCCGACGACCTGACCGCCTACTGCGGGAACGGGCTGACGACGGTGCAGTCGCCGCTGGCGATGGACGGCAGCATCGCCGCATTGCGGGCGGCGTACGCGCGACGGCGCGACGCGCTGCGCGCCGTGGGCGCATTCATGGGCAAGATGCCGATGGCCGTGCTGACCGCACCGCTCGGGGATCGCCACGCGACGCCCTACACCGACATGGATTACTGGGCCGATCACGGACATGCCGTCTACCGTCCGTGGATGACAGTCGACACACTCCGTCGCGATCCCCGCTTTGAATACCGCTCCGGCGTGCTGGTACTTCGCTTCGAGGAGGCGGCCGATCACGTCGCGATCCACGCGCGCCCGCTCGACGGCGGCCCCGACGAGGTCGTCCGAACCCGTCGCCTGATCCTCGGCACGGGCGCGCTGGGCAGCGCTCGCATCGCCATGCGCTCGCTTCCGGGGATCGACGAGTGCGGCGTCCTGACGAACGCGTACACGATCGCACCGTGCCTGCACCTGCGCCGCCTGGGCCGCGCACTCGAACCGCATCGCACCAGCCTGGGGCAGGCCGAGATGTATCTCGATCCCCACGGCGACGGTCGGGACGTGCGGATGGTCTCGATCTTCACCTACCGCTCGCTGCTGCTGTTCAAGCTGGTGAAGGAAGCCCCGCTGGCGCTGAGCGACGGCCTCGGGATCTTTCGCACGCTGGTCCCGGCCCTGCTGCTGGTCACGATCAATCACCCCGACCGTCCGTCGCCGGACAATCGGTTGCGGCGCGCCCCCGACGCAGCATCGCCGACCGGCGATCGACTCGAGTCGCGATTCGTCCGCAGCGCCGCCGACCGCGACGAGGATGCCGCCTGCGAGCGACGCATCCTCGATGCGATGCGCCGGCTCGGCGCGCCGGCGCTCAAGCGCCAGTCGATGCCGCTCGGTTCGTCGGTCCACTACGCGGGAACACTTCCGTTCGGCGACGGGGTCGCCGTGGGAACGCTCGCTCCCGATGGGCGGCTGGCCGGAACCCGGCGTGTCTACGTGGCCGACGGCTCGGGCTTTCGCACGCTCCCGAGCGGCGGCCTCACGTTGTCGCTAATGGCATGGGCGCACGTGATGGGCACGGCGCTGGCGACTCGCGGGAGCGACGCGTGAGCCTGAGGATCGGCGTCACCGGGGCCAATGGATTCGTGGGACGCCACCTCGTGCGCGCACTGGCGGCGCGCGGTCACATGGTCACCGCATTCCAGCGCGCGCTCGCGGCCGACCCGATGCCGGGCGTGGTGATCCGGCCGTTCGCCCTGCCGCACGGGGCTGACGCAAGGGATCTCGCGGGACTCGATCTCCTCGTCCACGGCGCGTTCGTCGAGCATGGCCCGGCGACCGGCGGTGCCGATGCGATCAACCGCGAGGGAGTCGAGAACCTGCTCGCGGCCGCGCGCGACCACGGGTTCCGGATCACTTTCCTGTCGACGCTCTCGGCCCACCCCGGCGCGCTGTCGCACTACGGGCGGAACAAGCTCGAGCTCGAGAGCCGGTTCGACCCCGGACGCGACGCCGTGCTCAAGCTGGGGCTCGTGCTGGGCAACGGCGGACTGTTCGGCAGCATGGCCGCGCTGCTGCGCCAGGCGCGCATCGTTCCGCTTCCCGACGGCGGCCGCCAGCCGATCCAGACGCTGTGGATGGGCGATCTCGAGCAGGCCGTCGATGCGGTCGCCGCGCGCGGGCTGTCGGGGCGATTCGAGGTCGCGCACCCGGCGGTGCACACCATGCGCGAGCTCTACGCGGCGATCTGCGCCGGGCTCGAAGTGAATCCCACGTTCGTTCCGGTTCCGTTGCCGCTCGTCGAGCTCGGCGCGGGCGTGCTCGAGGCGCTGCACATCCCGTTCCCGATCCGGCGCGAGAACGTCCTCGGGCTCAAGGCGCTGATCGCCTGGGAGACGAGCACCTCGATGGCGCGTCTCGGGCTCGACTCTCCCGTCCCGATGGCCGCCGCCGTGCAACGTGCGTTCAGCGCATCCCCCCGGCCCGCACCCACCGCGTAAAGCGTCCCTCGACGGCCGCGCGCTTCCACGCGCCGGCCGGCGGCCCGGCCCCCAGGAAGACCGCCTCGTTCACGCCTGCGGCGGCCCAGCGCGCGTCGTCCGCGGCCGCATAGTCGCGGGGACGATACGCCGGCGCCGGGATCTGCACCGCGGTCCGACCGGTCGCGACCCGCACCAGGTGCCCGCAGTCCGACAACACGGGCGAGGCGGCGACCGGCACGATCCGCGCGAGCGCATGCAGGTCGGCCCGACGCGCCAGGGCGTCGCGGGACCCAGTCGACTCCCCGCGCACCTGCCCCAGCAATTCGACGACCACCGCCAGCGTCCACACGGCGGCGAGCGCGGTGGCCAGCACGCGCCGCGAATCGCCCCGCCCCCGCCATCCAGTGAACGCGGCGAGCACGAGGAAGGGCAGCACGGGCGCCAGGTAGCGGCCGGTCGGGGAGTTGATCCCGCTCGTCGCCGTGGCCACGACGACGAGGCCCGCATGGAGCAGGGCGTACGCTGCCGCGATCCGGCCGGCGCCCGCGCCACGCAGCGCCAGCCACACACCGCCCGCGGTGACGAGCGCGAGCGCGTAGGCCCCCGGCGCGGCATGATCGAACGGCGCCGGGAACAGCTCCCAGCGGAGCGCGCGCAGGAACTCGAAGGCCTGCTTGCCCATCCCGTGCGCCGCCGGCGCGAGCGCGGGTCCGAACGGCCGCCCGAACTCCAGCAGGTTGTGGCCCAGCCACAGGCCCGGCAGGATCAGCGCCGGGGCCGCGAAGGACAGGAGCCCGCGCGCGCGCAACTCCCTGCGCGTCGCAACGAAAACGACCGCGGCCACGACGATCGGGACGCCGACATAACGGGTGAGCGCCGCCGCGCCCAGCAACGCACCCGCCGCCGACGCCGCTCGCCGGCTCCAGTTGTCGCGTGCATCGGCGCGCGCCAGCAGGGCAAGCCCACCCGTCGTGAGAGCGAGGTACGGCGCCTCGCTCCATGCGGAGGCGCCGAGACGCAGCACGGCCGGCGTGGCCAGCGCCGCGACGGTCGCCAGCGCCCCGGCGCCCCGGCCGAGCGCCGAAACGGCCAGTGCGTGGAACGCGAAGGCGAATCCTGCAAACGAGGCGGCGGCGACCAACCGCGCCGCCAGCTCGAGCGGCACGCCGAACGCCGCAACGGCGGCGATCAGTGCGGGATACAGCGGGGGCCACAGTCCGAGCGGATCGGGCACGGCGGGGCGCCAGAAGTCGACGACCGATTGCACGAAGCCATTCCCATCGCGCAGGCTCATCGCCACGTCGAGATACGCGTCGGAGTCGGTGGTGAATCCCGCGACACGCGGTGCCAGCACGGCCACGCCCACGAGCGCGAGCACCGCGAAGAACGCTCCATGCAGCGGCGCAGACGCAGTGTCTTCGGGCCGAGTGCTCACGCGGACACCCCTGCCGCCGCGCGCAGGACGACATCGAGCTGGCGCGCCGCATGGGTCGAATCGAACAGCGCGCACTGCCGCGCCCGCGCAGCGGCGCCCAGTTCCGCGCGCCGCCGCTCGTCGCGGGCGAGTTCGACCAGCGCGTCGGCGAGCGCCACCGAATCGCCCACTGGAACGAGTACGCCGCACGCCCCGTCGTCGAGCAACCACGGGATGGCGCCGACCGAGGACGCGACGACGGGCAACCCGGCCGCCATCGCCTCGAGGATCGACAATGGGAACGAATCGGCGCGGGTGGGCAGCACGAAGGCGTCGGCGGCGCGCAGTCGCGCGAAGCGCTCGTGGTCGAGCGCCCCGGCGAGCACCGCATGCCCCGCGAGCACCGCGGGATGGGAGCGCACCGCCTCGAGCGCCTGCGGCGACTCCCCCTCGCCGATCAGCTCGAGCGCCATCCACGGCACGTCCTCGCGGGCGCGCGAGAGTGCATCGAGCAGGATGTCGACGCCCTTCTGCGGTCCGATGCGGCCGAGGAACACCAGTCGGAACGCAGAGCCCATTCCAGTCGCGGCAGCGGGCGTCACGCTCGAGATCGCGTTTCCATCGACGAAGTTCGGCACGACCACGATCGGCTCCGGGCCGACATGCCGCGAGAAGGACGGGCGATACGGCTCGGCAAGCAGGAGCAGCGCCCGCGCCCGCCGCACCGCGAAGCGGAACAGGCCGCTGCGCCACGAGGCGCGATCCGGGCCCGGAAACTGGGGTGACTCGGGCGCGCCGTGCCAGTGGATCACGACCGGCACGGCGAACGCGCGCAGCACGAGGATCAGCGCAAGGTCGCGCAGGAAGCCGCTGTCGGCCGTCGACTGGACGAGCGCGACGTCCGGTCGCGCGCGCAGCAGTCGCACGGGCAATGTGACGAGGTGAACCAGCGTCCACGCGACGTCCCACGGAGTCACGGTCGAGGGCTTGCCCTCCTGCTGCGGCTTCGAGAGGTCGAAGACGTCGAGCTGCCAGCGTGCGGCGAGTGGCGAGGCGATGATCGCCTCGACCAGTCGCCCGACGCCCCCCGGGGGCGGCGGCAGTGGACCGACGATCAATGCACGAGGGTTCATGCGCCGCCGTTCGGCGTGACGGCGGAGACGAGTGACGGGATCTCCTCGCGGGCGATCGCCGTGCGGTACCACATTTCGGCCACGAGGACCGTCCACAGCTGTTTCTGCGCGCGCTCGCTCACGCCCGCCCGACCCGCGAGCGCGGCGACGCTGTCGCGCCGTAGCCACCCGTCGCGCACCAGGCGGCTGTCGGGCAACAGCCGCTTCGTCATCGCGGGGAACCACGAGCGGTACGGCGACTGGAACGCCTTCTTCGGGCGCCGGCGCACCGGCTCGGGCAACAGGTCCTTGAATGCCTCGCGCAGGATCTGCTTCTCGCCCGAGTGGTTGACCTTCCAGCGAGTCGGGATGCGGCGCGAAAACTCGATCAGCCGATAGTCGAGGAACGGCGTGCGCAGTTCGAGCGAGTTGGCCATCGACATCTTGTCGGCGCGGCTCAGGATGAAGTCCACGAGCCGGTTCTCGAACTCGATGCCCATGAGCTGGTTTCCCCGCTCGCCGATGGGGAGATCCTCGCGGAAGCCGTCGCGGGTGCGGTACGCGTGCGCCGAACTCTGCGCGGACCAGGCCGGATCGACCATCGCATCGCGCACCTCTTCCGCGGACCAGACGCTGTTCCACTCCCACAGCGATTGCGCCGCGATCGGCTCGGCGACGGCGTGCCCCACCTTTCCCAGCGTGTGCACGAGGCCGGGCCCGCCGCGCAGCGCGTCCCACCCGGACCACGACGACAATGGCATGAGCGGGCGGAAGCGCCGCAACTCGGACAGCACGCGATAGCGCATGTAGCCGCCGAACAGCTCGTCAGCGCCTTCGCCCGAAAGCACGACGGTGACGTGGCGGCGCGCCTCGCGGAACAGGAAGTACGAGGGCACCAGCAGCGGCTCGGCGATCGGCAGCTCGTTCTTCATGATGAGCTCCGGCAGGATCGCCAGCGCCTCCTCGCGGCCGTAGCGGATCTCGTGATGTTGCGTCCCGAGGTGACGCGCGGTCTCCCGCGCCAGGCCGGTTTCGTCGAGTTCGGGCGAGTCGTGGAAGCCCACCGAGACGGTGACGACCGGCGCGTTCGACATCCGGGCCATCAGAGAGACGACGATGCTCGAGTCGAGCCCGCCCGACAGCAGCGCCCCCAGGGGAACGTCCGAGACGAGCCGCATCTGCACGGACTCCTCGACGAGCGCCGCCAGTTCGCGCGCGGTCGCCGCGCGATCCTTGAACATGCGGTCGGGGTCGAGCGCGGGAAACGTCCAGAACGGCTCGATCCGCGGCGGCAGGTCGCCCTCGAGCACGAGGCGGTGCCCGGGCTCGAGCACCTGGATCCCGCGGAACGCGGTGCGCGGTCCGGGCACGTACTGGATGCCCATGAAGCGCGCGAACGATCCGCCGTCCATCTCGCGTCGACAGTCGGGATGCTCGAGGATCGGCCGCACCTCCGAGGCGAAGACGAAGTCGGGGCCGCAGTTCGCCCAGTACACGGGCTTCACTCCTGCGCGGTCGCGGGCCAGGACCAGGCGTCGGCGCGGCCGGTCGATGATCGCGATCCCGAACATACCGTTGAGTTCGGCGAAGCAGTCGTCGCCCTTTTCCTCGTAGAGATGGGCGATCACCTCGGTGTCGCTCTTCGTGCGAAACGTGTGGCGCGCGGCAAGGCGATCGCGCAGTTCGCGGAAGTTGTAGATCTCGCCGTTGAGGATGACTTGGATCGAGTCGTCCTCGTTGCCGATCGGCTGGTGGCCGCCGTCGACGTCGATGATGGAGAGTCGGCGAAAGCCCAGGTGCAGGGGACCGTCGCGGAAGAAGCCGTCATCGTCCGGACCGCGGTGACGTTGCGCGTCGGCCATGCGGCGCACCAGCCCGCCGGCGTCGAAGTCGTTGCCGGTTCGCAGGGCGAAGCGTCCTCCGCAGATTCCGCACATGGGGGCGGCCTACTCCCCGGTCCCGGCGACGTCGACCGGCAGCCCGGTCGTCAGCGACTCGATCACCGCCAGCGTCGCGGCCGAGGCGTTCAGCAGCGCGGACCACGCGATCGGCGGCGCCTGACCGGCCACCAGCGACTCGATCCAGCGCGCGATCTCGGCGCCGTGGCCCTTGTCGACCGACATGGCCTTCACGTGCTTCTTCCGATTGCCTGCCCAGGTCGTCAGTGACTGGTAGTTGTCGAGGATCGCGCTGCGTCCCCGCCCCAGCACCTCGACGCGCTCCTTGGGCATCGCCGCATCGCCCGACGCGGCATAGAGCACCGTGCCGACCGAGCCGTCGGCGCACTCGAGCGTCACGGTCAGGTTGTCGTCGGCGCGGAAGTGCCCGCGGGCGTCGCGCATTCCCGCGGCATGGACGCGCACGATCGGCGACCCGGCGACGAAGGCGACATAGTCGAGGAAGTGGCAGACCTCGCCCAGGATGCGTCCCCCGCCCTCGCCCGGATCCTGGTACCACGACTCCTTGCCCAGGTAGCCGGCGTTGACGCGGTAGTGAATCATGAGCGGGCCCTCGCCATGCGGAAAGTGCGCGGCGAGCGCGGTCGACAACGCGGCGAAGCGGCGATTGAAGCCGACCAGCAGGGGCGCCGGCCGCCCCGTCTGCGCCGCGACGTCGCGCGCCGCGGCGGCCACCGACGCCAGTTCCTCGGCCGTACAGGCCAGCGGCTTCTCGACGAACACGGCCTTTCCCGCGCGCAGCGCGCGCTCGGCATAGGCGGCGTGCAGGTGATGCCGCGTGACCACGAACACCGCGTCGGTGGCGGGATCGGCGAACAGCTCGTCGGCGCTCGAGGCGCAGAAGCCGAAGCCGAACTTCTCGGCGGCGCCGCGTGCGGTCAGGCCGCTCGCGGTGATGACGCCGGTAAGCGTCACGTCCTTCCTTGCCTTGAGGTGTGGTAGCAGCATCGAGGTCGCGAAGTTTCCCGCGCCCAGGAAGCCCACGCCGACCGGGCTGCCGGCCTGCCGCGGACCACGAGCCGCGACGGGCCTCGCCCCGGCGGTGACGAGCTCGACGCGCCCGCCGGTCGGCGGCGCTTCGGGATACGTGAGCACGATCCCCAGGTAGCGCTCGGTGGCCTTGCCCGTGATGAGACCGTAGGCGCGCTCGGCGTCGGCAAAGGGAATGCGGTGCGAGATCAGCGGGTCGACCTCGACCTGCCCGTCCTCGACCAGGCGCAGGAACTCGTGCATGTTGCGCCGCTCGGTCCAGCGCACGTAGCCGAGCGGGTAGTCGACGCCCCGCTCCTCGTAGGAGGGATCGTAGCGACCGGGCCCGTACGAGCGCGACAGCACCAGCGATAGTTCCTTGTCGTAGTAGGTGCGGTGCGGCAGGTCCATGCGGGTGATCCCGACGACGACGACGCGCCCGCGATCGCGGCACAGCTCGCCGGCGAGGATGACGGGGCCGCTCGAGCTCGACGCGGCCGTGACCAGCACCGCGTCGGCGCCGCGCCCACCCGTGGCCTGGCGCACCGCGTCGCGCACCTCGACGTCGGGGCCGACGATGACGCGATCGCAACCGAGACGCAGAGCCAGCTCGGCCTTCGATGGATCGATCTCGACGCCGATGACGCGGGCGCCGCTCGCACGCAGCAGCTGCACGGTCAGCAGGCCCACAAGGCCCAGGCCGACGACGACGACGTCCTCGCCGAGGCGGATCTCGCCCTGGCGCACGCCCTGGAGCGCGATCGCGCCCAGCGTGGTGAACGCCGCGCGCTCGAATGGCGTGTCGGCGGCCATTCCGACGACCAGGTTGCGCGGCACGAACGCGACGTCGGCGTGCACCGCGTAGCCCGCGCCGGCGCAGGCAACGGGGTCCCCCACCTTGAACTCGGACGCGTCGCGACCCACCTCGAGCACGACGCCCGCGCTCGAGTAGCCCAACGGCGTGGGCGTGTCGAGCTTGTTCATCACCTTCTCGTACGTCTGCAGGAGGCCCTGCTGGCGCACGGTCTCGATCACCTTGCGCACCTGGTCGGGCCGCTCCATCGCCTTCCCCAGCAGGCTCTTCTTCGCGACATCCACCTTCATCTTCTCGGTGCCGGCCGAGATGAGCGAAGCACGCGTGGCCACGAGCACGCCGCCGGCGCGTAACGCGGGAGGCGGCACCTCGGCGAGACGCAGCTCGCCGGTCTTGTAGTTCTGCAGGATCTGCTTCATGCCACCTCGTTCTTGCCTTCGGACGACACCGGCTGAACCTCGTCGGGAATGAGCTGCTCGACGAACTTGAACTTGCCGCGGCCGGTGAGCGGCAACGCGGGGACGACCTCGACGGTGAAGCGGATGGCCTGCGCGCAGCGCCGCCCGTACTCGTGGGCGATCGGCTCGCTCTCCTCGGGCCGGAATCCCGGGCCGGGCACGACCAACACCGTGGCCTCGCCGGGCCGCTCCTGGCGGATGCGAAAGCGCGCGACACGATCGAAGACGGCCGCGTGCGTGTTGAGCGCCGTCATCGCGAACGCTTCGCCGTGCGCGCCGAACAGGCGCTCGCCGCTCCAGCGACCCTCGATCGACGACAGGCGGGGGTAGCCGCGGCCGCAGGCGCACGGCGTCGCGGCCTCGCCGGGACCCGAGCCCGCGGCCCACGTTCCGCGGTCATCGGTCGCGTAGCGCAGGAACGGCATGACGCGATTCATGAAGCCCGTGCCCACGATCGTGCCCGCGCCACCTTCGCCGACGGAAGCGCCTTGCTCGTCGACCAGCTCGAGCACGCCGTACTCGGGGTACAGGTGGTAGTCGTTCGAGCGCTCGCAGCCGCCGCCCAGAAGGCACTTCTCGCTGTGCCCGTACCATGCGAACACCGGGCAGGCGAACGCGCGCTCGAGGCGTTCGCGCTGCGCCGGGTACAGGTTCTCCGAACCCAGCAGGAGCGCGCGAAAGCGCGGGCGCCGCTCCGGCGGGACGTCGGCGAGCAGCGTCGCCAGGGTTTCGGCGGACGACGGGTAGGCGTGCAGGAACGCGGGGCGGTAACGCGCGAGCAGGTCGAGGTAGCGCGGCAGCGTCGCCGCCGAGAGCCGGAACGTCGAGAGGACCAGCTCGTCGAGCAGCGGATGGAACTCGTGGAGCCGTCCACGAGCCGCATCCCCCACCTCGACGCCGCGCAGCACCGCGCGTCGATCCCCCGGTCGGTAGCCGACCCGCCCCCATTGCCACGTCATGTACGCCCACTCGGTCGCCGATCGACCGCGGTCGATCCAGAAGCGCATCGGCTCCCCGGACGTGCCTCCCGTCGACACCAGCTCGCGAGAGGAGTCGGGCACGCCGCGCGCCAGCAGCTCGTCGGCGTGCTCGAGCACGGTGCGCTTGTCGAGCAGCGGCAGGAGCGCCAGGTCGCGTGCGCGCTGCACGTGCGCCGGGCGCACGCCGCGCTCGTCCATGACGCGCGTGTAGTACGGCACGCGCTCGTATGCCCAGGCGACGAGATCCCGCACCTGCGCGTCCTGGGCGGCGAGCAACCCGGCGACCGGACGGCGTTCGCCACGGGCCAGGGCCTCGCGCTGCGCGCGAAAGCGCGCTCCGTAGAGCCACGGACGCGGCACGAACGAGACCGCTCCCTCGATCGCCGCCCGGCGCGCGCGAGGCGATCGAG
>JBKJNH010000372.1:0-2826 GCA_046596055.1 Candidatus Eiseniibacteriota bacterium | reverse complement strand
GGCAGCGCGTTGACGAAGCCGACCTTGGCGTCGATGGCGCACTGCGCGTAGTAGCGCGCGGCGTCCTCGGACCCGACGGGGAGGTAGCAGATCAGCACGTCGACCTTGGCGTCGCGTAGCGCCTGTGTGACGTCGACCGGCGTCTCGTCGGACTCGTCGACCATCTCGCGGTAGTACTTGCCGAGGCCGTCGAGGGTGTGGCCACGCTGGACGGTGATGCCCAGCGGCGGCACGTCGGCGAGGTGGATGGTGTTGTTCTCACTGGCGACGATCGCCTCGGATAGGTCGCGGCCGACCTTCTTCGCGTCGACGTCGAACGCCGCGACGAACTCGATGTCGCTGACGTGGTAGCCGGCGACCATCACGTTCATCAGGCCAGGCACCTGCTGGCTCGGGTCGGCATCTCGGTAGTACTCGACGCCCTGCACGAGCGACGAGGCGCAGTTGCCGGCGCCGACGATTGCGACGCGCACCTGACGGCTACGGTCCGAGCCCATGTGCTTCTCCTTGACCAGTGTTGTGTTGCGGGACTGTGCGAACTAGCTGACTGCGTGCGGGTCGTGCGGAGCGGCCGTGCGGCGAACATCGAGCCCGCCTGTCCGCTCGACGGCGATGAGCTCGTTGAGCCAGCGAACTTCGCGATCGACTGACTCCAGGCCGTGGTTCTGCAGCGCGAGCGTGTAGGCGTCGAGTGCCTCCCGAGCCCGGGTGAGGCGGGCTCGAAGCCCTTCACGCTGCTCCTCGAGGCGTGAGCGCCGGCCCTCGAGGATGCGCATGCGGGTCTCGGCGTCGGTGTGGGAGAAGAAAGCGAAGTGAACGCCGAAGGCGTCGTCCTCCCACTGCGACGGACCGGCTTCGTTGGCGAGGCCCTGGAAGTGCTCCTTGCCTTCCGCCGTGAGCTTGTAGACGACCTTGCTCCGCCGGCCCGTGCCGCCGCTCGCGTCGCGCACGATGTAGCCGGCTTGCTCGAGCTTGGTGAGGCAGGGGTAGAGCGAGCCGTAGGAGAACGCGCGCATCCGTCCGAGCACGGAGTCGAGGCGCTTCTTCAGCTCGTAGCCGTGCAGGGGGGACTCATGGAGGAGGCCGAGGACGGCGAACTCGAGAACCATCGTGGCGCCACCTCCTCGTCCTGACCGGTTGACCGCAAGCCCAGATGCGATACATCGCGCTGATGTATCGGCGCGATACATCGAGACGATAGGCAGGGGAGTGAACGCCCGTCAACTCGCCGGTGAAATCGGGCGTGTCGTGATGCCCCCGGCGGGCTCAGGAGTCTGCGGAGGAACGGCGCCGGCGGGCGGGGGGGAGGCCGGCCCGGCCGAGGAGGTAGCTGGCGTCGAGGTGGTTCCAGCCGCAGCGGCGGCACAGCTCGACGACGTAGACGCCCACTTCGTCGTAGGCCAGCTCGAGCGCCGCGACCTCGGCGGGGGTGCGGGCCCGCCCCGAGGCCTCCTTGAGCTCGTCGCCGTAGACGTAGGTGACGTGCGTCAGGGGATCCGGGCCCTTGCAGACGGGACAGGACTTCGCGGTGGGCTCGCCGTAGTGCTTCGCCGCCCGGACCAGGTAGGGATGCGCGTCGCAGACGTCGGCCGGCGCGACTCGGCCAGCGAAGAGGTCGGCCAGCGCCGCCCGCTTCGCCAACGAGTAGTCGATCACCGCCCGCTGCGTCCGCACGCGACGAGGGTACGTCGAAGGCCAAGTTCAGGCACTCCGGGAGCAGAGGTGGTTCGCGGGGTGTCGAGCAGGGCACAGTGTGCGCACCATGGCGACATCACCCCCGCAAGGCCCCGGCTCCCGTCCACCGCGTCCCGACCGCCCCGACCGCCCCGACCGACCGGGTCGTGAGGCGCGGTCCAACGCCGGGCGCCAACCGGCCCGGTCCAACGTGAGCGCCGGCCCGCGGCGCGCCCCGGCGCGCCGCACGTCGAAGGGCGGCACGTCGAGGGGGAACGCGCTCTCGCGGTGGTGGGGTCAGCTCACTCCCCGCGGACGCCGCCTGGTCACGTGGACCCCGGTGGGCGCGTTCGCCCTCATGGTCTTCTTCATCGGCGTGCTCTATGTGACGACATCGGTCCCGGACGCGCTGCCGGACGAGCAGTCGGTGCTGGTGCTCAACAACGACGGCAGCGAGCTCGGCCGCATCCAGGGGGAGGAGAACCGGACGGACGTTGGCCTCGAGAGCCTGCCCGAGCACGTCCGCCAGGCGGTGCTCGCGGCCGAGGACGAGGGGTTCTACGGCCACTCGGGTGTCTCGCCCCGGGGGATCTTCCGGGCGCTCTTCCGCAACGTGAAGGGCGGCGGTGTCTCCCAGGGCGGTTCGACGATCACCCAGCAGTACGCGAAGACGAAGTTCAGGCTCAGCCGCGAGCGCTCCCTGTCCCGCAAGGTCAAGGAGGTCATGGTCGCGGTGAAGCTGGAGCGAAAGCTCAGCAAGGACGAGATCCTCGAGCGCTACCTCAACACCATCTACTTCGGCCGCGGTGCCTACGGCATCGAAGCCGCGTCGAAGACGTTCTTCGGCGTGCCGGCCAGGGCGCTCAAAGTCGAGCAGGCCGCGGTCCTCGCAACGCTGATCCGCTCGCCCGAGGGGGGCGACCCGGCGCGGCGTCCTGAGCTCGCCAAGAAGCGCTGGGTCGCTGTCCTCGCGAACATGGAGGACGAGGGCTGGCTCGAGGACGGCTCCTCCGAGCGCCTTACCTACCCGCAGCTGCGCAAGCCCGGCGAGGGAGGCAAGACCGCGGGGCGGCTCAGCGGTCCGCGCGGGCACATCCTCAAGGCCGTGGAGCAGGAGCTCGCCGCGATCGGGCTGTCCCCCGACGAGGTCAG
>JBKJNH010000265.1:0-7032 GCA_046596055.1 Candidatus Eiseniibacteriota bacterium | reverse complement strand
CTACGCCCACGTCCACACGCTGTCGCTCTCGTTCTTCCACGGCGAGCGCACCGGCATCCTCGCCTCGCGCATCATCAACGACGTGCAGTACGTGCGCAGCGCGCTCGCCGCCGGGATCTCGAACGTGGTCAAGGAGTCGCTCGTCCTGCTGGCGGCGCTGTTCTGGGTGTTCTGGGCGTCGTGGAAGCTGGCCTTGATCGCGATGCTCGTCCTGCCGCCGGCGGTGGGCCTGATCGTCTGGATCGGGCGCCGTATGCGCCGTCGCTCCGAGGCGATGCAGGGCCGCCTCGCCGAGTTGCAGGCCGTCCTGCACGAGACGCTGGCCAACGTCCGCGTGGTCAAGTCGTTCGCCGCGGAGGAGTTCGAGAAACAACGCTTCGCCCGCGAGAACGACGCGTTCTACCGCTCGTTCCTGCGCCTGCGGCGCGTGGCCGATGCCGGCGGGCCGCTGACCGAGACCCTGATGGTGCTCGTCTCCGCGCTCGTGCTCTACATCGGCGGCCGCCAGATCTTCATCGCGCGCACTCTCGAGCCGCACAACTTCTTCCTCTTCGTCGTCGCGCTGCTGTCGATGATGTCGCCGCTCAAGCGCCTGTCGAACGTGAACTCGATCGTGCAGGAGGGCCTCGCCGCCGCGACCCGCGTCTTCCGGCTGCTCGACACGCCGGCCGAGATCGCCGACCGCCCGGGCGCCCGACCGGCCGCACCGCTGCACGATGCGCTGCGCTTCGAGGGTGTCGGCTTTCGTTACGGGGACGGGCCCGACGTGCTGCACGACTTGAATCTCGTGCTCCGCCGCGGCGAGACCGTCGCGCTGGTCGGGCCCAGCGGCGCCGGCAAGTCGACGCTGGTCGACCTGCTCGCGCGCTTCCACGACCCGACACGGGGGCGGCTCACCCTCGACGGAACGGACCTCCGCGACCTCACGCTGCACTCGATTCGCGAGCTCTACGGCGTCGTGCCGCAGGAGACGATCCTGTTCCGCGACACGATCGCCCGGAACATCGCGTACGGGCGCGCCGATGCCGGCCGCGCCGCGGTCGAGGCGGCGGCGAAGGCGGCGAACGCGCACGCCTTCATCGCCCGGCTGCCGCAGGGCTACGACACGATGATCGGCGAACGGGGCGTCACCCTCTCGGGGGGGGAACGCCAGCGACTGGCGCTCGCCCGCGCCGTCTTCCGCGACCCGCAGGTCCTCATTCTCGACGAGGCAACGTCGTCGCTCGACAGCGAGAGCGAGTCGCTCGTGCAGGAGGCGTTCGAGCGGTTGCGCGCCGGGCGCACGGCGGTCGTCATCGCGCATCGACTGTCGACCGTGCAACGCGCCGACCGCATCCTCGTGCTCGAACGCGGTCGAATCGTCGACGAGGGTCGCCACGAGGAGCTTCTCGCCCGCGGCGGACTCTACGGCCGGCTGCACGCCCTGCAGTTCCAGGGCGGCTAGGTCGTGGACGTCCTGCTCGTCCGCTTCGGCGCACTGGGCGACGTCGTCCTGACGCTGGCCGCGACCGCCGCGCTGAAACGCGCGCGACCCGACGTGCGGACCACCTACCTGGTGAAGCGGGAGTACGCAGCGCTGGTCGAAGGCCAGGAAGGGGTCGATCGCGTGTGGGCGCTCGAGCCCGGGACCGGGCGCGGAATCGGCGGCGTGCTCGCACTCAGCCGGCAGGTGAGCGCCGCGCGCTTCGACATCGTCGTCGACTGGCAAACCAACGCGCGCAGCCAACTCGTGGCGTTCGGCGTGCCAAGGCGCCTCGCCTGGCGCGCCGAGCGGCTCGCCCGGCGACGCTGGGTCTCCCTGCGCTGGACGCATCCGCCGCCGCTCCGCGCGGCATGGCGACGTTACGTCGATGCGGTGGCGCCGCTGGGCGTCGACCCCGCGAGCGCCCGCCCGCCCGCATTCCACCCGCCGCCCGCGGCGCAGGCGCAGGCGGCCGAGTACTTCGCAGCCTGGGAGGCCACCGTTCCGGCCGCCTCGACCGTGGCCGTCGCTCCCGGGGCCCGCTGGGCGACCAAGCGCTGGCCGAGCGAACGCTTTGCCGCCGTGGTTGCGGCCCGGCGCGCCGCCGGGGAACGGGTCCTCCTGCTCGGCGACGCGCGGGATCGCGCCACGGCCGGCAGCCTGGCCGAGCCTGCCGACGCGGGGGTGCGCTGGTTCCACGGCGACCTTCCTGCGGTGGCCGCCGCGCTGGGTCGGAGCCGCGCCCTGCTCGCCAACGACACGGGTTTGCTGCACCTGGGAGCGGCGCTGGGACGCCCGACGGTCGCGCTGTTCGCCTCGACCCATCCCGCCCTTGGCTTCGCCCCCGCGGGGGACGGAACGATCCTGTGCGAGTCCCTCGACTGTCAGCCCTGCTCGCTCCACGGGCGGGACACCTGCCCCCGGGGACACCATGACTGCGCCCGGGGGATCGCCGTCGCGGCAGTGGAGTCGGCCCTGGCGGGGCTGGCCCGGGGAACCCCGGCCGCCCATGAAACCGCCTCCGTCCGCGAGGGGCATTGACGCGGCCGCCCGCAATGGGCAAGATTCGTGCGCCCCGCACCCATCGGGTTCGCGGGATTCGAAATCGTCCCGGCATTCGCATCGCCCCGTGCTTTCCCCCTCGTCCCGTCCTTCGGAGGTGGCCCATGGTAACCGCCCGCGTGGCAGCGGTCGCGCCGTTCGCGGCGCTCGCCGTCGTCCTGTTCGCCTCCGTCCCGGCTCAGGGCGCGTGGTCGCCCGTCCCGCGCGCCCGGCTGCTCGCCGCCGACGACCTCATGCCCCGCAATGCCGTCGAGATCGAGGCGATGCGCCTCGCCAAGCGCATGCTGCCGGCGGACTCGCCGCTCACGAAGATCGAATCCGCCGTCCAGGACCGGGTCACGCTGCTGCTGGCGGCGACCGATCCGCGTCGCGGAACGCTGATCGCAGACTTCGTCGCCTCGTTCGACACGCCGCTCGTTCCGATCGACGAACGCGGGCGACTCCTGCTGCGCATCGACGGGACCAACGCGGACGCGCGTGCCGCCGAGCTGGCGCCGCTCGGCGTGGAGCCGGTGGCGATCGCAGCCGGCTATGGATTCCTCGAAGCCTGGGTCGCCGCGGACAAGGTCCATGAGATCGCGGCGCTGCCGTGGGTCCGACTCGTCGCCAGCCCCGGCCTGCCGGTCGCCGAAATCGGCCTGCGCCTCAGCGAAGGCGATGCGATCCATCGTGCCGACCAGGCGCGCACCGCCTTCGCGATCGACGGCACGGGAGCGATCGTGGGCGTGATCAGCGACGGCGTGTCGAACCTCGCCGCTGCCCAGGGCACGGCCGACCTGCCGGCCGGGGTGAACGTGGGCCTCGTCGGCAGCGGTGACGAGGGCACGGCGATGCTCGAGATCGTGCATGACCTGGCGCCGGGCGCCGGGCTCGCGTTCCACGGCGCCGGCGGGGGCTCGGCCGGCATGATCACGGCGCAAAACTGGCTCGTTGGCACCGCGGGGGCGCGTATCGTCTCAGACGACATCTGGCTCCCGCGCGAACCGTACTTCCAGGACGGCGCGGTCGCCCTCAACGCGGCGGCGCTCGTCACGGGCAGCGACGTCGTTTACTTCACCTCGGCGGGCAACCGCGCCCAGCGCCACATCCCGCAGGCCTTCCGCGATGGCGGCGCGCGCAACCTGGGCGTCCTCGGGGCCTCGCGGCCGCACGACTTCGGCAACGGCGACGTCACGGCCAACATCCGCCTGCGCAACCCGAACGGCACCGGCGTGCGTCACACGATCGTGCTGCAGTGGAACGAGGCGTTCGGCGCCGCCACGCGCGACTTCGACCTGTACGTCGTCGACCCCACGATCTCCAACATCCTGGCCTTCTCCGCCAACGCCCAGGCGGGGGCAGGCGACCCGCTCGAACTCATCGACTTCACGTACAACGGGCCGGACAACGTGCCCGCGCGCATCGTCATCGACTATGCCGGCGCGCTGCCGACCCCCGCCGGGATCACGCTCAAGATCGCGGCCAACGGTCCCACGTTCCTCGAGTACGTGAACGCCGCGGGCAGCATCAATCCGCACGCGACGCACCCGCTCGTCTACGCCCTCGGCGCGATCGACCAGGCAGAGCCTGGCAACGACGCGGTCGAGAACTTCTCCTCCCGCGGGCCGGCCCAGTCGTTCTTCCCGCAAGTCGTGACGCGCAACAAGCCCGACGCGTCCGCCATCGACGGCGTGACCGTCACCGGCGCGGGCGGTTTCGCCTCGCCGTTCTTCGGCACGTCGGCCGCGTCGCCGCACGGCGCCGGCATCGCGGCCCTGCTGCGGGGCGTGCTACCCGCGCTCACCTCGGCCGACGTCCGCAACGTGCTCTCGACCACGGCGATCGACATCGGCCCCGTCGGGTTCGATGCGGCGAGCGGCGCGGGACGCCTCGACGCGTTGGCCGCGCTGGCTTCCCAGTTGAACGCGCCCCCGATCGCCGACGCCGGCCCCGACACCACCGTCGAGTGCAGCGGCAGCGCGGGCACGACCGTGACGCTCAATGGCGTGCGCTCGAGCGACCCCGACGGCGACCCGCTCACCTACGCGTGGTCCGCTCCGGGAATCGTGTTCGACGATCCGACGAGCGTGACGCCGACCGCGGCATTCCCGCTCGGCCCGACGACGGTCACGCTCGTCGTCGACGACGGAATCGAGCAGGACAGCGACGAGGTGGTCGTCACCATCGAGGACACGACGCCGCCGACCCTGATCGTGACGCTCGACCCCGACGCCCTGTGGCCGCCCAATCACAAGCTGGCGCCGATCCACGCGACCGTGCTCGTCACGGACGCGTGCGATGCCGCCCCGGCGGTCCGCCTGATTTCGATCGTCAGCGACGAGCCCGATGATGGGCTCGGCGACGGCGACCGGCCGGACGACATCCAGGAGGCCGTGTTGGGCACCGCCGACTTCGACTTCCTGCTGCGCTCCGAGCGGCAGGGGCCGCACGAGGGTCGCGTCTACACCGTCTGTTACGAGGCCGAGGACGCCTCGGGCAACGTCAGCAGCGCCTGCGCGACCGTGACCGTCACGCACGACCGGCAGGCGATCGCGGGCTTTGCCCCGGCTGCCCCGGACGCCGACGTCACCACCGACGGCGGCTGGTTCGAGGTGACGCAGGACGGCGACACGATGCTCGGACTGGTCACCGGCGACATTCCCGACCTCGGCGGCGACGCCTTCGCCCGGATCGATGCGGACGCGGCGACGGCGAGCGACAGCGAGGAGGCAAAGCGCCAGGCCAACGAGTTCGGCGGCGTGGAGGTCCAGGGGGCCACCGTCCGCTGGTTCATTCCCGGCGACATGGTGCGCCGGATCCTCGCCGGCGCCGATGCGCCCGTGCTCTATGCCCGCTTCGAGCGGGACGGCGTGAGCCTGCTCGCCAGCGCGACGCTGCCGATTCCGCCGGACGTCTTCGCTGCGATCTCCGCGGCAACTACCCCCGCGGCGGCGACGGAGGGCGTTGGTGCGCCCGGCGCCGCATCCCTGTCGACGACCGAGGCCACGGTCGCGCCGGCCGGCGCCGTCGGCTCGCGGTTGTTGCTCGCGGCGGCGAATCCGCTGCCCCGCGGCGGCGTGCTCCGCTATGCGATGCCGCTGGAGGGCCGCGTGCGCCTGCGCCTGGTGGCGGCGAACGGACGCCGCGCCGCCGTGCTCGACGACGGTGTTCGCAGCGCGGGCTGGCACGCGGTCACGCTCCCGGCGACCCTCGAGCCCGGCACGTACTTCGCGGTCGCGGAACGGACCGGCGAGCGCGCCGTCATGAAGGTGGTCGTCCTGCGCTGAACCGCGCGGCTCCACACGGTCTCGGAAAGACGACGGGCGGCGGGCCGGCGGGCCGCCGCCCGTTCGCTTGGGCTGCCCGCGGGGACCTGCTACGATGCCGCGCGAGGAAGTCCACGCGCGCCCCAACCGGAGTCCCCATGGCCGAAGAGACGCAGAACACCGTCGACGAGCTTGGCGACGTCACCGACGATTTCTCCCGCTGGTACCTGGATGTCATCCAGAAGGCACAGCTCGCCGACTACTCGCCGGTTCGCGGCTGCATCGTGTTCCGGCCGTACGGCTACGCGATCTGGGAGAACATGCAACGCCTGCTCGACGCCCGCATCAAGGCGACCGGCCATGAGAACGCGTACTTCCCGCTGCTCATCCCCGAGTCGCTGCTGCAGAAGGAAGCCGATCACATCGAGGGCTTCGCGCCGCAGGTGGCCTGGGTGACGCAGGGCGGGAAAGACGTCCTCGAGGAGCGCCTCGCGATCCGCCCGACGTCCGAGGCCATCATCGGCACCATGTACGCGAAGTGGATCGACAGCTGGCGGGACCTGCCCGTGCTGATCAACCAATGGGCCAACGTCATGCGTTGGGAGAAAGTGACCCGTCCGTTCCTGCGCACCGCCGAGTTCCTGTGGCAGGAGGGGCACACCGCCCACCGCACCGCCGAGGAAGCGCAGGAAGAGACGCTGAAGATGCTCGAGGTCTACCGCGCGTTCGCCGAGGAGGACCTCGCGATCCCCGTCCACAAGGGGGCGAAGACCGCGAGCGAGAAGTTCCCCGGCGCCGACATGACGTACTCGATCGAGGCGCTCATGCGCGACGGCAAGGCGCTGCAGGCCGGCACGTCGCACAACCTGGGGCAGCACTTCGCGAAGGTCTACGACATCACATTCCAGGACCAGGACGGCGAGCGCCGGCACGTCCACCAGACCTCGTGGGGCGTGAGCACGCGCTTGATCGGCGCGCTGATCATGAGCCACGGCGACGACCAGGGCCTGCGCATGCCCCCGCGCATCGCGCCGGTGCAGGCCGTGATCGTGCCCATCTACAAGAAGGAGGAGGAGAAGGCCGCGGTCCTCGCCTTCGCCGAACGAGTGAAGGGCGCGCTGGTCGCCGCCGGCGTTCGCGTCAAGCTCGACGACCGGGACCAGTACACTCCGGGCTGGAAGTACAACGAGTGGGAGATGCGCGGCGTTCCCGTCCGCGTCGAGGTCGGTCCGCGCGACGTGGCGAAGGAGTCGGTCGTCTTCG